>JBAZPL010000079.1:0-11528 GCA_041648155.1 Candidatus Krumholzibacteriia bacterium | reverse complement strand
GAGGACGATGAAACGGCCGAGAAATGCATCTGCTCGATACGCGGGTCCTGCCGCTGATTGCACCCCGCCTGTACGCGGGTCCTGTCACCGATTGCACCCCGCACGTGCTCGCTCGCAGAGCGAGCTGCGCAGCGTGCGGGGGCCCCATCGGTGCCACCCGCTACTCGGGGTTTACGGATGCGCGCGCGCGGTTTTCGCAATGGCGGCGGCGTGCGTACTCGCGTTCTCGGCCGCCGTCCTCGCGCAGGACGTCATGCCTCCGGGCGGGTACAAGAGCGTCGATCCGGCCGAGCTCGAGCGCGAGAGGCTTGTCGACGCGTCGCGCGCGCACGTCGCCAGAGTCCGTTACGGCGGCGGCGGCGACTGGTACGCCGATCCGTCGTCCATCCCGAACCTGCTCCGCGGATTCGAGGCGCGCACGGGAATCCCCGCCGCGAGGTCCGAGATCGTCGTGGAGCTCGGCGATCCGGGGCTCTTCGCGCACCCGTTTCTCTACATGACCGGGCACGGCAACATCAAGCTTACGCGCGAGGAGATCGAGAAGCTGCGCGCGCATCTGCTCGCGGGCGGCTTTCTCTGGGCGGATGATTGCTACGGCATGGACTCCTCGTTCAGAAAGATGGCGGGCGAGCTCTTTCCGGAGCGGGAGCTTGTGTTGCTGCCGCTCGAGCATCCGATCTATCGCGGCTTCTACGTCCTCGATGGTCCTCCGAAGATCCACGAGCATGACGGGAAGCCGCCGCAGGGCTTCGGTGTTCTCGACGGCGAACGGCTCATGATATTCTACACGTACGAGAGCGATATCGGGGACGGTCTCGAGGACGCGGACGTGCATGACGATCCTCCGGAGAAGCGCGAGCAGGCGATCCGGATGGGCATCAACGTTCTCTATTACGCGCTGACGCGGGAGTGATCGCGCCCGCAACGCGGGTCCTGTCGGCGATTGCACCCCGCACGTGCTCGCGCGATACGCGGGTCCTGTCACCGATTGCACCCCGCACGTGCTCGCTCGCAGAGCGAGCTGCGCAGCGTGTGGGGGCCCCATCGGCGCCACCCGCTATTCGGGGCGCCCCACCGCCCGAAGGGAAATGAAGATGGAAACAACTGAGCCTAGAAACACAGAGGTGAGCGGCAACAGGACCCGCGCGGCCAACGATGACTTCCGCTCCGCGTTGGCGCGGCTTCTCGCCGCGGGGCGTATGGCGAGCGCGCGCGGAGCGTTCGCCATGCTGCTCTGCGCGGGCCTCGGCGCCTTTGCGGCGCTGCTCGCGGCGGAAGCTCCGCTCGGCGGCCGGCGATTTTTCCCGCTTTTCTCCTTCGTTCTGTTCTGGGGCGCTCTCGCCGCCGCGGCGTGCATTGCGGCCGTCAGACAGTTTTATCCGCTGCGCGGCGATCGCCGGCTCGCCGGAGAGCTCGACCGGCGGCTCGGGGGGGGGAATCTCGTCGAGGCGGCTCTCGAATTCTCGAAGGGGGGCGAGCGGGTACATGCCTACTCGTCCTTTCTCGTCGCCGCGACGGTGAGTCGCGCGCGGGAAAGGCTCCGGGGCCTGGATCCGCGCGAGATATTCGCGGCCGCGGGAAGACCGGCGTGGACGGCGACGGGGATTGTCCTCGGCCTTCTCGTCGCGCTCGAGATCGCGGTTTTCAGCGCGGATCCGGCCGGGATCGTCGCGTCGATAGCGGATCCCGGACGATCGTTCCGATTCCCGTACCGGTACAACCTCGTCGTGACGTCGGGGGACCGCAGCGTTCTGCCGGGGGAGACCGTCGCCGTCGAGGCGATAAACTACGGCTCGATGCGCGGCGACGCGACGCTCCTCGTGAGCACGATCCCCGGCGTCTGGAACCGCATTGCCGTGCGGGGCGCGAAACTCCCCGGCGAGGGCGCGACATGGTACGTGTACCGCCACGAGTTCGGCGACGTGCGCGAGGAATTCACCTATTCCTTCTCCGCGGGAGGCGTGCGGACGGCGGAGCACCGCGTAACGGTGATCCACCGGCCCGTGATCAACGGCATGACCGCAGTGCTGAAATACCCGCCGTACACAGGCGCGAAAGCCGATACCCTCGAGCCCCTCGCGGGGAGGATCGTCGCGCTCGCCGGGACGCGCGTCGAGCTCGTGGGCCGGACGAGCAAGCCGATCCGCGACGGCCGGCTCCGCTTCGCGAGCGGGGCCACGACGTCGCTCGCGCCCGCCCCGGGAGGCTTCGCCGCCGCCTTCACGATCGCCGCGAACGACACCTTCATCGTCGAGACGGTCGATTCGCTCGGTTTCACGAACGACCATGCGGTGAAGTATCCGGTCGCGGCGCTCGACGACGCTCCGCCGGCGATTGAAATCGTCGCTCCCGACGACGGCGCGGAGCTTCCGCGCACGCTCGTCGCCGACCTCTACTACCGCGGCTCCGACGATTACGGCATCGCGCGCGTGCGGCTCTTCTCCATGCGCGACGGGAAGGACGAGAATTTCACGGCGGTGCCCGTCACAATCTCCGCCGCGGGCCGCGCGGCGGGCCCGGACGCCGCACAGGCGGCCGTGTCATCCGCCGGTCCCATCACCGAGATTGAGGGACATTTCGCGTGGTCCCTCGAGAACGCGGGGGTATTTCCGGGAGACAAGATTCTCTATTATCTCGAGATCACGGACAACAACACGGCCACGGGCCCGCGAACCGCGCGCACGGCGACGCGGCTGATTCTCGTGCCGTCGATATCCGAGATCTATGCGCGCATTCGCGAGGAGGAATCGCAGCGGCGCGAGGATCTCGAGGACGTTCTGGACAAGGGACGCGAGATCCGCGAACGCATGAAGAAACTCTCGGATGAGCTCAAGGCCGAGGGGAACCTCGACTGGAGCCGTCGGCGCGAGAGCGGAGAGATCCTCGAGAAGCAGCGGGAGATCCAGAGCAAGATGCAGGAGATAACGAGAGAGATCGACAAGAGCCTCGAAACGCTCGAGAAGAACAGAGCCGCCTCGCAGGATGTGGGGCGGAAGATCGAGGAGATACAGAGGCTCCTTAAGAGCATCGAGAACGACAATCTCCGCTCGGCGATCGAAAAATTGCAAAAGATGATGAACGAGGTTCCGACCGGCGAGCTCGCCGCCGCGATGAACGAGATCGAGCTCGATACGGAGAAGCTCATCGAGAATATGGACCGTACGATCGAGCTCCTCAAGCAGGTCATCAAGGAAGAGAAGATGGACGAGCTCGTCCGCCGCATGGAGGAGATGCTCAAAGAACAGACGGCGATCCGCGATTCGACGGCGAAGGGCGAGACGAAGGATTTCGCGGAGCGGCAAGAGGAGCTCGGCAAAGAGGCGGAGGATTACGAGAAGAAGCTCGGGGAATTCGCCGGGGAGGAGAGCGACAGCTTGCTCGCTGCCGAGCTCGATTCGATTCTCAAGGAGATGGAGCGGTCGAAACCGGAAGAGGATATGAAGCGGGCAGCGGAGCAGATGTCCCGCAAGGATCGCGAGGGGGCGCAGTGCTCGCAGAAGGACGCGATAGATGAGATGCTGAGCCTCTTCACGTCGCTCGCGAGCTGTCGGATGTCGATGGGGCTCGCGATGGAGAAGGAGGTCGCCGAGATGATCGCGCGCTCGACGCGAGATCTCGTCGAGGCGTCCAAGCTTCAGGAGAGCGTGGTGCCGAAGCTCCGCGGGCAGGGGGGCCGCTCGAGCGCCCAGGATCTGATCGAAGAGGAGCTCGTCGTGAAGATGGCCATTCAAAAGATATCGCAGAATCTCTACCAGGTCGCGCGCAAGACGATGGCGCTGTCGCCGAACGTATTCATACGCCTCGGGCTCGCGCAGAAGGAGATCGAGCTCGCCCTCGGCACGATGGAGGAGGGACGGTCGCTCGAAGCTTCGGAGGCGTCGGCGCGGGCGTACCGCGCGATGAATCTCGCGGCGATCGAGCTTCTGCGAACGAACGTCTCGCAGGGAGGCTCGGGCGGGAGCGGGCGCGAGCGGATGCAGCAGCTTCTCAAGCAGCAGCTCTCGCTCAAGCAGGAGCTTCAGCGCCTGCTCGAGCGCGGGCAATCGGGGCAGTGGTCGATGGAGGAGCGCGCGGGAATGGCCCGTCTCGCTGCGGAGCAGCGGAAGATGGAAGAGGTCATGAAGCAGATCGCCGAGGAAAGCCGCGGCGCGCGCGACGCGCTCGGGAAGCTCGACGATATCGCGGGGTCGATGGAGGAGGCCGCGCGCGACCTCGACGAGGGGAAGCTCGATCGCGAACTCATCGACCGGCAGGAGCGTATCGTTACGAGAATGCTCGAGTCGCAGCGGTCGCTGCGCGAGCGCGATTACAAGAAAGAACGTTCGAGCACGGCCGCCGGAGACGTCGATGCGCTCGCTCCCGAGAAATGGCGCGAGGAGATCGGCGACGAAGAGGTTCTCCTCCGGATGATACGGCGAGCGATGCAGGAAAAGGGTCCCCGGGAATACGAGGAGCTCATCCGGGAATACTTCCGCGCGCTCTCGGAGAAAGTGAGGGAGCCGAAATGACCGAATCCGTACGGCGAATAAGACGCTTCCTGCGCACGGCGGCCGTTGCGGCGGCGTGCGCGGCGATCCTCGCGTTCGCCGGAGCCGCGGCATTCGCGCAGGATCCCGTCAAGGAGACCGACAAGAAGCCCGTCAGGCAGCCGCGCCGCCAGGAACCGTCTTCCCGGCGCCAGGAGCGCCCGAAGCCTGTCCCGCCCGAGAAGGGCCGCGCGTCAGAGGCTCCGGGCGCCATGATGGATCGTGCGAACCATTTTCTCATGCAGGAGCGCTGCGTCGAGGCTATCCCGATCCTCGAACGGCTCACGACGGAGTATCCGCGGATCGCCGCCGCGAACGAGATGCTCGCCGGCTGCTATATAAAGGAGGGTCGCGCGCAGGACGCGGCCTCTCTCCTCGAGCGATGTCTCAAGGAAGAGCCCGGGCAGTTCGCGTATGCCCGGGACCTCGGCCGCGCGTACATGGACCTCGGCCGGCGCGAGGATGCCGTCGCCGTATGGCGCAGTCTGCTCGCGAGCGACGAGAAAACCGCCACGATGTACGGCCACGTCGCGAAGATGGAGCAGGAGGCGGGGCTCTACGACGAAGCGATCGAGACGCTGCGAGCGGGAACGGGATTCAAGGAGACCGCGGAATATTACTCGCGCGAGATCATCCGTCTCGAGCGGGTCATCGGCAGGGAGGAGGACGCCTTCAGGGACGCGCTCCTTCTCATCGGACAGAGGCAGGGCGCGTTCGAAGGCGAGATACGGGGCGTCACCGACATTTTCAGGGAATCGAAGAAGCGCGAACGCCTCGTCGCTCTTCTCGACTCGACGATCGCGGCGGGAAGCGACAGGAGCGGCATATTCCGCACGCTCAAAACGATCTTTCTCATCGAGGCGGAGCGTTACGACGACGCGCGAAAGCATCTGTTCGGCAAGGGAGCCCCGGTGTTCCGCGAGGATGAGCTCTACGCGCTGCTTCTCCATATGGGGAGAATGCCACCCGCCCGCGTGGATATGCGCTTCACTTCGATCCGCGTCGACCTGATGCGGCTTTTTCTCGAGCGGTTCGACTCTTCGGCCTTTGCGCCGCACGTCAGGGTGATGGCGGCGGAGAGCACAAGAGAATCCGCGCGAAGCGCGTCCGGGCCCGAGCGCGAAAGGCTGCTCGGGGAGGCGCTCGCTCTCTGCGACGCCGCGAAACGGAGCGGTCTCGGCGCGCCGTATTTCGACAAGGCCGCGATAATGAAGGCGCAGGTGTATTTCGAGGACATGCAGAAGTCCGGGGAGGCTCTCGCCGAGCTCTCGAACGTCGGGAGGCGAAACGTCGTCCAGCGGCTGGAGGCGGAAGAGCTTCGCGGCCGCATCCTTCTCGCGTCGGGGAACTGGAGGGACGCAGCCGCGGAGCTCGGCCGTATCGCGGCAGATGCGGATACGAGCGTCGCGCTCCTCGGCCGCTACGGTCTCGGACGGCTCGCGTTTCTCGCCGGAAGGTACGAGGAGTCGCTGAAGACTCTCTCGGATCTCGCCGAAAAGCATCCGTCGAGCCCATGGGCGAACGACGCCCTCGAGCTCGCGATGGACGTGAAGGGAGCGATGCCGGAAGGCACCGGCGCTCTCGGCCTGTACCGAGCCGCCGTGCTCGATCGCTCGCGCGGACAGCGCGCGGCGGCGATTGACTCCCTTGCCGCGCTCGAGCGGCGCTTCCCCGAATCGAGCCTCGCGCCGCGGGCGATATTCATGAAGGGGGAGATCGAGGCGGAGACCGGGGCGCAGGGGACGGACGCCGGCGGACGCGGGATCGCAGACGGCTCCGCCGATCCCGCCGCGCTCGACGCGGCGCGCGCGGATTTCACGAGGCTCGTCGAGAGCTATCCGCTCCACGAGCTCGCGCCCCGCGCGCTCGAGCGGCTCGCCGAGCTCGCCGCGCGGGAAAACCCCGCCGAGGCGATCTCGCGGTACGGCACGCTCATGGAGCGATATCCCGAATATCCGTTCATGGAGCGCGTCCGCGAGCGCTACGTCGCGCTCGGAAAAACCGCGGGCGCGCCGGCGCCGGAGAAAGGCTCGAGATGAATGCGATGCGGCGAATCATGTTCGCGATCGGCGCGCTTGTCGCCGCGGGGTCCCTTGCGGTGAGCGCGCGCGCGGATTTCCTCGTTCCGATGGACCTCGCGCAGACGAATCACCTCAAGGCGTACGGTCTCGCCTTCCACGTCCTCGCCGGCGGAGAAGACGTGAAGTGGCTCCTCAACTATCGCGGGGGATCGTTTCTGATTCCCGAAAAGCCCGGCTATGCGACGGAGGCGCAGGCGCGGAACGTGCGGCTCGAGCGCGTCGACGGCGCGCAAATAGCCTCCATTCTTCAGGAAATCGACGGCAGCAACGCCGACGTGATCCTGCTCGAGAAGGAGCCCGCGATCGCGGTATATGCTCCACCGAACAAGCTGCCGTGGGACGACGCCGTGATGCTCGCGCTCGATTACTCCGGCATCCCGTACACCCTTGTTTACGACCGTGAGGTGCTCGCCGGAGAGCTCGAGAAGTACGATTGGCTCCACCTCCACCACGAGGATTTCACGGGGCAGTACGGAAAGTTCTACGCCGGATTCAGGATGGCGGACTGGTACATCAGGGATCAGATTCTCAACGAGAAGCTCGCGGCGGCCCTCGGGTTCAAGAAAGTTTCGGAGGAGAAGAAGGCCGTCGCGCGCGCGATCGCGGAGTTCGTCCGCGCGGGCGGCTTCGTGTTCGCCATGTGCTCGGCGGCCGACTCGTACGACATCGCGCTGGCCGCCGAAGGGATCGATATCGCCCCGCGCGAGTATGATCACGATGGCACGACGCCCAATTGCCAAAAGCTCCTCGACTTCGGCAAGACGTTCGCGTTCGAAAATTTCAAGCTCGAGCTTGCCCCGCTCGTGTACGAATACTCCGACATCGACATGACGGGCGCCGCCGCAGCGCGCGGCGAGAAGCGCGACTACTTCACGCTCTTCGAATTCTCCGCGAAATACGATCCCGTGCCGACGATGCTCGTCCAGAACCACGTGCCGGTCATCAAGGGCTTCATGGGGCAGACGACGTCGTTCAAAAAGAGCCTGATCAAGAAGAAGGTGCTCATCCTCGGCGAGGTGAGGGACGGCGGCGAAGCGCGCTACATCCACGGCAACTTCGGAATGGGGACCTTCACGTTTCTCGGGGGGCACGACCCGGAGGATTATCAGCATCTGGTGGGCGATCCGCCGACCGACCTCGGCATCTACCCGAACTCGCCGGGGTACCGGCTGATTCTCAACAACATCCTTTTCCCGGCGGCAAAGAAGAAGGAGCAGAAGACGTAGATGAAATATCGCAAGGAGCTCCTTCCCGTAATATTTCTCGGCTCGGGCACCGCGCTCACGGTATGCGGGCTTGCCATTATCGTCGCGTACGGGGCGAAGGCGCCGATAGCGGCCCTGGCGCTCCTGCTTACGGGGCTTCTCGACGGCGTCACGGGATTGATATGGACGGTCGCCGTGCTGTTCTCGCGGAGGGACGAGACGCCCGGCGGGGCCGGCGGCGCGGAGGCGCGTCGCGGGGGCGCCCCAGCGGCGGGGCCTGAATCGCCCGAGCGGATCGATGAGGCGCGGCGGTCGCTCGTTCTCGCGAGCGGGCTCCTAGCGGTCATTTTCCTGGGTGCCGTTCTTGCGCTCCTGCTCTATCTGCACGTAATTGTAGGCTGTCTAAAGAGTTGGCAGCTTTTCTGAACTGTATGAGCCGCAGTCGGCGTTGTCGTTTGTCGTTGCTTTTTATGAAATATAGCGCTAAATTTTAGCGATAGTTTGTATATCCCACACGCGGTGTCAGGGCCGCACAAGAGATCAAAAAAGCTCCGGGATTCACTCAGCGAAAGGAGACCCCACACCATGAAGAAGCTTCTTGCCCTCGCGTTCGTTCTTTGTTTCGTGGCGCCGGCGCTCGCCGCGGCGCAGGAAAAGCCGCCGACCCCCTTCCAGATTTATTCGAAGGACAAGACTCCCGAGAATTTCATCAGCGCCTACAACGCATATAACGCGCAGATGAAGGATACCGCGGATTACGCCGCCGTGGCGATGCTCTCGTACCTCAATTTATACGAGCTCGACAAGAATCTCGATCTGCTCAAGGAGCACGTCGGCGAGCTCAAGAACATGCAGAAATTCCAGTACGCCAACATTCTACTCGAGCTCAACCGCAACGAAGAGGCGATCGCCGTTTACGCCATGTTGAACGAAGCGAGCCCCAAGTGGTCCTGCCCGTGGCGGCACAAGGGCGAGGCCCTCTTCAAAATGAAGAACTACGCCGAGGCGGAGAAGGCGCTCCTCATGGCCATCGAGACGCGCAAGGAGCATTACGACGCCTACATCTGGCTCGCCGAGGTGTACCGCGATTGGGGAAAATACGAAGAGGGGATCAAGGCCATCAACGACGGTCTCGCCCAGTACGGCAAGGACATCGAGGACCCCGAGCAGGAGTACAGCAGTCTCGAGGTCGCGTTCCTTCATCTCGATCTTTTCAAGAAGGCGGGAAAATCCGGGACCGACGCTTACAAGCACGCGCTCGAGCATGCGAAGAAGCTCGCGCCCGGGGACGAGCGGTTGAAGCAGTACTAACGCCATCGATGCGCGGCGCGGCGGACGATATGCGCCTCGCGACGGAGAATGATTTCATTGAGCGGCCCCCGGCCATCGCGGCTCGGGGGCCGTTTTTCATGGCGGATCGCTTTTTGTGATATAATGCCGTGCGCAAGGGGGGACGTTTATCAATCGCCGATTGTTGTATACGCTCGTTCTCGCGAGTCTAATGATCGCGATCGGAATGCCGATGCGCGCCGCGGCCGTCAGAGCGCCCGCCGGATTCACCGGCAAGGTCGTCGGGGTTCATGACGGAGATACGTTCACGATACTCCATGAGGGAAAGGCCAAGAAAGTGCGGGTCAACGGCATCGACTGCCCCGAGATGGGGCAACCGTTCGGCAAGAACGCGAAGCAGTACGCTTCGGGTTTGATTTTCGGGCGCGTCGTCACCGTGGCCGTTTTCGGACGGGACCGGTACGGCAGAACGATCGGCGACGCCGTTCTCGCGGACGGCAGGATGCTCAGCAAGGAGATGATCAGGGCGGGGCTCGCGTGGCAGTACCGGCAGTACTCCAAGGACAAGGATCTCGCGGCGCTCGAGAGCGAGGCGCGGTCTTTGAAGCGGGGCTTGTGGGCGGATGCGCGCCCCGTCGCGCCGTGGACTTGGCGAAAGGCATCACGCGAGAAATCGGCCGCGCGTGCGGCAGCGAGCCTCTTGCCGACGCAGCGGCCGTAGCGATGCGCTGGGCGGCCGATGCAGCGGTGGTAACGATGCTTGCGGCGTTTCGTTTTGTGCTATAATGCGAGCGAAGCGGTTGCCCGGGGGGGCGGTGTTTCTAGTGGGGAGGAGGATGGGATGGAGGGGTATTCCCGGGAACCGAGGCTTCTCGATCAGGTGCATATCGCTCTTCGGGCGCGTCATTACAGCCGGCGCACGGAAAAATCATACGTTCGCTGGATCCTTCGATTCATACTATTCAACGGCAAACGGCACCCCGCCGACATGGGCGAGCGAGAGATCACGTCGTTTCTTTCGATGCTGGCCACCCGCAGGAAGGTCAGCGCATCCACGCAGAATCAGGCGCTGAGCGCCATCCTCTTTCTCTATCGCGTCGTATTGCAGCAAAAATTCGACTGGCTTGACGGCATCGTCAAGGCGAAGCGGCCGGTGCGGCTGCCCGTCGTGCTCGCGCGGGAAGAGGTAAGGGCGGTTCTCGGCCAAATGCGCGGAACGCCATGGCTCATGGCGTCGCTCATGTACGGCGCGGGGCTCCGGCTCCTCGAATGCGCGCGGTTGAGGATCAAGGACGTCGATTTCGCGATGGGCGAGATTACCGTGCGGGACGGCAAGGGACGGAAGGACCGCGTGACGATGCTGCCGTACGCTTTGAGAGCGCCGCTCGCGGAGCACGTCGAGCTGGTGAAACGCCGGCATGAAACGGATCTGCGGCGAAAGCTCGGGAGCGTCGAGCTACCCGACTCTCTCGACAGGAAATATCCGCGGGCGGCCTGGGAATGGGGGTGGCAATGGGTGTTTCCCGCGACGAAGTTCTATTTCGATCGCGAGAGCGGCCGATACCGGCGGCATCATCTGCATGAGTCGGTGGTGCAACGGGCGATGAAGGAGGCCGTTCGTATGTCGGGAATCGCCAAGCCGGCGAGCTGCCACACGCTCAGGCACTCGTTCGCGACCCATCTGCTCGAGGCGGGCTATGATATCAGGACCATCCAGGAGCTCCTCGGGCACAGCGACGTCAGCACGACGATGATCTATACGCACGTGCTCAACAAAGGGGGCCGGGCGGTTCGAAGCCCGCTGGATGGAGTGATTTGAGGCGTTAGAGCGCATAGGGGTTGACAGGGAGGTCCATTGGCAGTGTAGTTAGACGTACTATAGGAGGGACGTTTATGGCAAAGATTCCCCGAATCATTCCTGTAACCGAGTTGTGCCAAGATGCGGCAGCCGTTCTCAAACGGCTGCGGAGCGGGAAGCAGCCGCTGATTATTACCCAGCGAGGTCGAGCAACGGCCGTCATTATCGGCATTGAGGCTTATGAACGTTCAGAACATGAACGGGAGTTGTTGCGTCTCCTCGCTCGCGGGGAACGAGACATTGCGGGAGGCAAAGGGCATTCTCTTGGCTCGGTGATGGTAGATGCTGATACTCTGTAGCGGCCAGCCGTATTCGTTGCCCACTTCCAACCGCGGCGATGCAGCACGCAGTTATTATCCTACTACACAGCCCCAGGCTAACCTGGCACCCGGCTGATTCTTCTTGAAGTAATGGATTGATCTATAGTAGAATAGCGGTGGCTCATAGGGGGGAACACCATGCTACACAGCAAGCCGTGCAGTCTTTATCGACCTATATAGGTCTGTATACTTTAAGTTAGCCTGCGCGGTGGCGCGCAGAAATATTATTTGTTTTCTGATTATTTTAG
>JBAZPL010000078.1:0-11639 GCA_041648155.1 Candidatus Krumholzibacteriia bacterium | reverse complement strand
GGAGTGCGTGCATGAACGTAAGTGATTACAAGGATCTCTATACGAGCGAAGCCGGAGACGCGCTCCAGGCGCTCGAGAACGGCCTTGTCGGTCTCGAGTCCGCGGCGGAGCCTCTCGCGACGATCCATGAGCTCTTCAGGAACGCGCACAACCTCAAGGGGAATTCGGGCGCCATGGGCTACGAAGAGATCGTCGAGGCGAGTCATGCGCTCGAAAGCGCTCTCGACGGCCTGCGCCAGGGCGGCGAAGTCACCGTGGCGAAGATCGGTTGCATGCTCGGGGTCGTGGATATTCTGAAGAAGCTCGTCCGGTGTGCGGTGGAGGAAGGCGGCGGCGACGGCACCGAAACCGCGAAAACCGCGGAAGCCGCCGGAGACCGCGCAACCGATGCGGTCGGACAGGATGCATATTCCGGCGCGAAGAACTCGCGGAGCGTTCGCCTTCTCGGCGAGGCGCTCGTTCTGCTCTCGAGCATTTCGGATACGCCCGATCAGGCGGGTCCTATCACGCGGCCGGTTTCCCCGCCGGAGACCGGTTTGGGTTCTCCCGAAAGCCTGAGCCGGCGTATTACCTCGACCAAGGTGGATCTCGAGCGGCTCGATCGGATCATGGATCTCGTCGGCGAGCTCACGATCTCCCGCATCCGGTTCAGCGCCCTTGCGAGCGTGCTCGGCTCGAAGCCGCTTCTCGACGAGCTCGCGATCTCGTGGAGGCTCATATCGCAAATCCAGAAAGAGGTCATGGAAGCGCGGCTCATTCCCGCGGGCCAGGTTTTCCAGCGCTTCAACAGACTCGTGCGCGACGTTTCGCACGAGACCGGAAAACAGGTGAAGTTCGAAATCGCGGGCGCGGAGATCGGCCTCGACCGGGTCGTGCTGGAAAGCATGGTCGATCCGCTTGTTCATCTTATCCGCAACGCGATCGATCACGGGATCGAGACCCCGTCCGAGCGCCGCGCCGCCGGAAAATCCGAGGAGGCGCGCCTCGCGCTGAGCGCCCGCCGCGAGCGGAACAACGTGGCGCTCGAGGTTTCGGACGACGGGTGCGGCATCGATCTGGACAAGGTGGCACGCGCGGCGGTCGCCGCGGGCATCGCCAAGGGCAGGGCGTCCGACCTCACCGAGGACGACGTATGCCGCATCATCACGATGGCCGGGTTCACCACGGCCGAATCGGTCGACAAGCTCTCGGGGCGCGGCATGGGCATGAATATCGTCAAGAAAACGGTCGACTCCCTGGGCGGCTCGATACATATCCGGAGCACGCCCGGCAAGGGAACGACCGTCACGCTTCTGCTTCCGATCAATCTTTCGATCATAAAGGCGCTGCTCTTCTCGGTCGGGCCGGACGTTCACGCGATTCCGATCGAGTATGTCAAGGAAACGAGCCGGTTCGAACAGGGCTCGCTCAAGACCGTCCGGGGAGATCTCGTTCTTCCGGGGGAGGACGGCGTCGTCCCGGTTCTCATGCCGGACGATATCTTCGGCCTTCCGTTCGAATCGGGAAGCGATCGCTACGCGAAGGTCATCATCATCGATACGGGAACGCGGCGTTTCGCCGTCGTCGTCAACAGCATCATCGGCCAGCAGGATATTGTGATTAAGGCTTTACCGCCGCTCTTCAGAGGCTTGCGGGGGATATCGGGCGCAACCGTTCTCGGAAGCGGCAAAGTGGCGTTCATCTGGGATCCACACATTCTCTTCGAAGGAAGGTGCGCGTATGAGTCCGATCAAAAGGCCGTCGTATCTGAGAATTGACGCTCTCAAGGAGCTCGGGAACATCGGCGCGGGGCACGCCGTCACGGGGCTCGCGAAACTGCTCAAGAAGCGGATCGACGTCAACATCACGAGCGTCGATCTCATCCCCTTGAAGATCATCTACAATTTCTTCAACGGCCCCGAGTCGATGGTATCCGTCGTTTACATCGAAGGGTACAGCGAGGGATTCCGGGGGATGATGTTCCTCATTTTCCCGCATCCCGAGGCGAAGCGGCTCGTCGAGCTCGCGACCGGGAAGTCGCAGATGGACGAGAAGCTCTGGGACGAGTATTCCCTCTCGGTTCTCAAGGAGATCGGCAACATCATGTGCGGGAGCTACCTGACCGCGCTCTCCGCGTTCGTCAATAGAAAGATCATGCAATCGGTGCCGCAGGTGTCCCACGACATGCTCGGCGCCATTATGGATTCGGTGCTCGTGGACCTCAGTATGGAGTCCGACTACGCGCTCGTCCTCGAGACCGCATTCACCCTCGGAGCGAACGGATGCAAAGGTTTTCTCTTCTTCGTTCCGACACAGGAATCGCTGGATACCATTTTTGAAGCCATCGGAGTCGACTGACAGGAAGGGAGTACACCAGTGAAACTCAGAGTACTTATCGTAGATGATGCGATTTTCATGCGGAAGATGATTTCCGATATTCTCGTCGAGAATGGAATGGAGATCGTCGGCGAGGCGGATACGGGCGCCAAGGCGGTGGAGAAGTACATGGAGCTCCGTCCCGACCTCGTGACGATGGACATCATCATGCCCGAGATGAACGGAATCGACGCGGTTCGCAAGATCATGGAGTTCGATTCGAAGGCGAGGATCGTCATGTGCAGCGCGCTCGGACAGCAGGCGCTCGTCCAGGAAGCGATCACCGCCGGCGCGAAGGATTTCCTCATCAAGCCGTTCAACTCCGCTCGCGTGGTCGAAGTGATCGCGAAGGTATTCAACCAGGTGCCGACGGCCTGACGGTTCGGTGAAAGGACGGGACATGCCCGAACTGAGGGATGAAGAACGGAAGGTTCTTTTGGGATTCGCTTCCCGCGTCGAGCGGAACGATCCCGGCGCGCTCAACAACCTCGGCGTGGTCTACTTCCGCAAGGGGATGTACGAGGAGGCGATGGAGCAGTTCAAGGAAGCGCTCAAGGTCGATCCGAAGTTCGACCTCGCGCGGGAGAACCTCCAGTACGTGTTTGCGGAGACCGGTCTCGAGGATGCGGACGTGCGCCGGTGGCGCGACGAGGTAAAGCGGGATCCGGAGAACTTCGAAGCGATGCTGCGCCTCGGCGTGAGCTTCCAGAACATGGGACGCTTCCGCGAGGCGGCGGAGATGCTCGGCGCCGTCGTCGAGAAAAATCCCGACCACACGATGGCGCGATTCCATCTCGCCATAACGCTCAAGGCGCAGGGTCTCTATCAGCAGGCGCTCGAGCACTACCTCTATATCGGGGTGAACTTCGCGAAATCGGCTGTGTTCCATACGGACCTCGGCGAGGTTTATTACAACATCGGCCGGACCGATGAGGCGATCGCCGAGCTCAACGCGGCGATCAAGCTCGACGCCGATTACTGGAGGTCCCATTTCCTTCTTTCGTTCGCGTACGGGGACAACGGACAGCTCCAGGAAGCGCTCGAGGAGAGCCGGGTGGCGTCCCGCCTGAATCCGTCGTTCCAGAACACGGAGGCGAACCTGGCCCTTTCGGGCTGTGGGGCGGGAAGCGCGGGGGAGGCGTCGCGGAACAACGCGGGCAAGGAGGTCGCGAGCCTCGAAAGCACGTCGTTCACCCTCGGCATGGCGTACCGGGAGCGCGGATTCTCAAAGGAAGCGCTGAAGGAGTTTCAGAAAGCGCTTCGGGACATGCCGGACGCCGATCGCGTACATATAGAAATCGGCAAGATCCACGTCACCGAAGGCTCGATGGACGCCGCCGCCGAAGCGTTCCTGAAGACGCTCGAGGCGAACGCCGAGAACGTCGAGGCGTACCGGCTCCTCGGATGCGTGTATCATCTCAAGGGAGAGTACTACGAATCGGCGCTCTGCTATCTCCAGGCCTTCCGGCTCAACTCCGCCGACGCCGACACGATGAACAACCTCGGCGTGCTTCTCTACCAGGTAGGCCTCAAGGAGGAAGCGGAGCGGATGTTCAAGAAAGGCCTGAACCTCAAGATCTATCATCAGGAGCTCAACTACAACTTCCTGAACTGCTATCTGCTCAAGGAAGAGTACATGATGGCGGAGAATCTCATCCAGCGCTTCGAAGCGTTCATAGGGAAGAGCCCGCTCCTGTATGAAAAACACGCGATCCTGAACTACAAGATGAATCGCCTCACGCTTGCGCTCTTCGACATCGAGAGCGCACTATCGCTCGATAAGAATCACAGCGACGCGCTCTATCTCAAGTCGCTCATATTCCTTCGCGAGGAGGATTTTCAGGGGGCAATCAACGTCGTTCTCGAAGCGGCGAAGATCTCGCCGCGCTACACCGGTCTCGCGTTTTTCCTCGCGATGGGCGAGCGCCAGCGCATGACTTCGGCGAAGGTCGTCGCGCAGATGCCGGTCGAGCCCGAGGATGACCTCATCGAGCTCCTCCAGTGCGGCATCGGGCGGAGATTCGATAAAATCAAGGAATCGCTCGTATCCCTCGTCGAAAGGGGCATGAAAAAGATCGGCGAGAGAGGACCCGGTACCAACGCGAATCCGGGTACCGTTCCCGCGGCGTCGTCGCCGGCGGAACGGAAACTGGTTTCCGCCGCAGCGACCGATCGCAAAACGGCTTTCGCCGCGGCGCCGGCCGACCGAAAGACCGCGCCCGCGGCGGCGAGCGCCGGAGACGATTCCGCGCATGCGTTGATCGAAGCGCTTTCGGATATTTCACTCGAAGAGGATGATCCGCTATGACCATTCAGTCGTCGATAAAGGAATTGGGGCTTTTCGATCTCTTCCAGGTGCTTCATATCAACAAGAAGACGGGGCGCCTCATCGTCACCGAGGGTCCCGAGGGCAAGGAAGCGCAGGTCATCTTTCGGGGCGGCGATACGTGTTTCGCCGTGATTCACGACCGGGTGCCCCGGTCGATCTCGACGCTCCTCGCCGACTGGGGAGTCATCGACGAAGGCTCCATCGCGCGCGTCGAGAACGCGCTGCCCAAGTATCCGACGCTCATCGATTGCCTCGAGGGAGAGCACATCGCCGCCCGCGGGCATCTCGAGAATTTTCTCGCGAATTGCATCCGCGAATGCGTCTACGATATATTCAAGTGGGATCGCGGCGAGTGCCGTTTCATCGAGGAAGAGATCGACCAGCGCCGCGACATCGTGATTCCTCTCAATACGGAGAATCTCATCCTCGAAGGCGCCCGCCGGATCGACGAGTGGTCGAACATCAGCGGCAAGGTGCCTTCGCGGCATTCCATCTTCAAGCTGAGCGCCGTCGTCCAGCAGGGCCAGCGCCTCAATCTCAAGCCGCGCGAGTGGGAGATACTATCTCTCATCGACGGGAAGCGCTCCGTCAAGGAAGTGAACGACGCGGGCGCGGGGGATCTCTTCTCGACGAGCAAGCTCATCTACGGCCTCGTGGTAATGGGAGTCATCGAGCTCGTCAACGCGGAAACCGCCGCCGCTTCCGGAACGGACACGGAAGGCCGCCTCGAGGATTTTCTGCGGAGCGGCAGGGAATACTACGGCAGGCTCAATCTCGAAACAGCCGCCGCCCAGTTCGAGAAGGCGCTCCAGCTCGATCCCGAGTGTTTCGAAGCGCTCCGCATGCTCGGCGAGATCTACTACAAGATGGACAAGCTGAGCGAGGCCCTCATCTATCTCACGAAGGCCCGGCTGCTGCGGCCCGAGAATCAAAAAGCGCTGTTCATCATGGGGTACCTGCACGCGCGCCTCGGCGATGTCTCGAAAGCGATCGGTCAGTGGGGGGAGCTCAAGGAAAAGAGCACCAACCGGCAGATCGTCGAGCTCGTGACGAAAAAGATCGAGCTCGCCCGGCAGTGGGAAAAGGTGCTCCAGGAGTACTGATCCCTTTCCGCTCTCGAATCCGCTCTCGAATCCCCATTGTCGAACCCCCTCCGGGAGTGGTACCATCCCGATTCTTGACCGGTTTGAGGTATGGCTTCTGAAGGAGGTTCGTTCATGCGTGCCAGGCTCAATGCGCTGCTGTTCGCCGCGATCATCATGGCCGTTCCGGCGATGCTCCTCGCCGACGAGGGAATGTGGCCGATCGACAATCTCGACAAGCTTCCCTGGAAGGATCTGCAGGCGATGGGCCTCCAGCTCTCGCCGAAGCAGATCTATGACGCGAGCGGGGGCGGCATAGCACGGGCCATCGTGAGCCTCGGAGGGGGCACCGGCTCGTTCGTGTCGCCGAACGCTCTCATCCTCACGAATCACCACGTTGCCTTCGGCGCTCTCCAGCGGACGAGCACGGCCGAACACAACTACATCGTCGACGGCTTCAACGCGGCGAGCTACGAAGAGGAGATCCCGGCGCCCGGATACCGCGCCTCGGTGCTCGTCTCGATCGAGGACGTGACCCGGAAGGTGCTCTCCGCCGTCAACGACAGCATGGGCGATCTCGATCGCTTCAACGCGATCGAGAAGCGAATCAAGGAGATCGTCAAATACGGCGAGGAAGGGCGCGACGTCGAGTGCAGGGTCGTCCCGTTCTTCGAGGGGATGCAGTACAAGCTCTTCACCTATTTCGTGTGCAAGGACGTCCGGATCGTCTATGCGCCCCCCGCATCGATCGGCAATTACGGCGGCGATGTCGACAACTGGATGTGGCCCCGCCACACGGGGGATTTCTCGTTCCTCCGCGCGTTCGTCGCGCCGGACGGGAAATCGGCCGAGTACGCGAAGGAGAACGTTCCGTACAAACCCGCGGTGCATCTCTCCATGTCGACGAAGAGCGTCAAAGAGAACGATTTCTCGATGATCATCGGCTACCCGGGTAGGACGGGGCGCCACGCCAGCTCGTACACGATCTCCCAGCTGCAGGATTATTCCTATCCGAAACGGATCGCGATGTTCAAGGACTGGCTCGCGATCCTGGGCGAGGAGGCGAAGCGCGGCGAGGGTATCGAGATCAAGGTCGCGCAGTTCGACATGATGCTGAACAACTCGATGAAGAATTGGGAAGGAATGCTCGAGGGCTTCAAGAAGGGCGGATTGCTCGAAAAGAAGCGAAACACCGAGCAGGCGTTTTCCAAATGGCTCGAGATGAGCCCCGACATGAAGAAGAAATACGACGACGTTCTGCCCGCGATCGCTGCTCTCTACGAGGAGCAGAAGGGTTACCGGGACAAGAACATGATCGTCGGCCAGATGAATTTCGGATGCCAGATGCTGCGCGCGGGGGCCACGCTCGACCGCTGGACCGAGGAGAAGGCGAAGGACGACATCGAACGGAAGCCCGGCTATCAGGATCGCGACGTTCCGCGGCTCAAGCAGTCTCTCCGGATGATCCAGATGAGCTACGATCCTCAGGTGGACCGCAGGGTGCTCAAGTATTTCCTCATGCGCGCGGTCGATCTCCCCGACAATCAGAGGATCGAGGCCGTCGACGCGGCGCTCCAGGGAGCGAAGGGCCCCGAGGCCGAAAAGAGGATCGACGCGTTGCTCGACGGGCTCTACGTGGGCACGAAGCTCGGCTCGCCGGAAGAGCGGCTCCGGATGTTCGATCTCTCCCGCGAGGATCTGCTCAAGGCGGGGGATTCGTTCGTCGATTTCGCCGTCGCGCTCGACAAGGAAGTGAAGGCCCTCGAGGACAAGGACAAGACCATGCAGGGCGCTCTTCAGCGCCTGAGCCCGCGTCTCATGGAGGCGTTCATGCTCTGGAAGGGCGGCAATCTCTATCCCGACGCGAACGGCACCATGCGCCTCACCTACGGGACGGTGAAAGGCTACAGCCCGCGGGACGCCGTATCGTATAAATTCATCACGTCTCTCGCCGGAGTCGTCGAGAAGAACACGGGGGAGGATCCGTTCGACTGCCCGAAGGAGCTTCTCGCGCTTTATGAGAGCCTGGACTTCGGCGTGTATGAAGACGCGGCGCTCGGCGACGTGCCTGTCGATTTCCTCTCGACCTGCGACATCACGGGAGGGAACTCGGGAAGCCCGATCATGAACGGCAAGGGAGATTGCATCGGCGCGGCGTTCGACGGGAACTACGAGAGTATTTCGTCCGATTATCTCTTCATCAAGGAAACGACACGGTCGATCAACGTCGATTCCCGCTACCTCCTGTTCATCATGGACAAGATGAGCGGGGCGAAGCGGCTGCTCGACGAAATGAAGGTTCGATAGAGCTTCATGGGAATGTTCTTCGCGCTTCTCACGGCGGTCATGTGGGCCGCCGCGATAATCTTTCTCAAGCGATCGGGGGAGACGATTCCCCCGTTCGCCCTCAACGTGTTCCGGGTGGGGCTTTCGAGCGTCCTGCTCGTGCCGACGGTTATCATCGCGGGGCAGGAGATATTCTATCCCGCCCCGCTCCGCGATTACCTTATCCTTTTCGCGAGCGGCGTCGTCGCGATCGCGATCTCGGATACCTTTCTTCTTATGGCGCTCAACCGGCTCGGCGCCGGCATCATGGCGATCGTCGACTGTCTCTACGCGCCCTTCATCGTGTTCTTCGCCTTCATCATGCTCGGGGAGCGGCTTGGGGTGTGGCAGTGGGCGGGGATGGCGCTCGTGATCGTCGGGGTCCTCATCGCGGCGCGCCACGAGCCGCCCCGAGGGACCACGGCGAAGCAGCTCCTCGTCGGGAGCCTCTGCGGCGTGGTCGCGATGACGACCGTGGCGTTCGGGATCGTGCTCGCGAAGCCGGTGCTCGAGCGTTCCCCGATTCTCTGGGCGACGACGATGCGCCAGATCGGCGCGCTCATCGTCATGATCCCCGCCGCGCTCATTCTTCCGGGGCGGCGCAGGATATTCGGCCTCTTCCGCCCGGCGCGGAACTGGAAATACTCCGTTCCGGCCACGCTCCTTGGCTCGTACCTCGCGCTCATCTTCTGGATCGGTGGAATGAAATACTCGCTTGCGGGCCCCGCGGCGATCCTCAACCAGACGAGCTCCATCTACGTTCTCATCTTCGCGTCGATCTTCCTCAAGGAACCGTTTACCACGCGGAAGGTGATCGCATCGGTGCTTGCGATGGGGGGCATCGCGATGGTGACGCTGGGGTGACCCCGCGGAACCGTCACCGGAACGCGCGCCTCGCGGCGGCCGCGGGCACGATCGCGCACATGACGAGCACGATTGTCGGCGCGGTCGGCCAGTCGAGCGCGATCGAGAGGGGCACGCCTCCCACGCACGAAACGGTCGCGAAGAGCACTGACGATACGATCAATCCTCCCGTTCGCCTCGCGACGAGCATCCCGGCGAGCGGCGGCGCCACGAGCGAGCCGATCACGAAGAGAACGCCCGCGAATTTCATCGAGACGGCGGCGCTCACGCCGACGGTCAGATAGATGAGGAAATCGTAGAATCCCGCCCGGAGCCCCGTCGCGGCCGCCGTCTCCCGGTCGAACGACACGAACAGAAACGTCTTCGCGAGGAGGATATGAACCGCGAGCACGACGCCGGCGACGATTCCGACGAGCACGAGATCGCGCGCCTCGACGTACAGCAGGTTGCCCGAGAGAAGATCGACGCCTCTCGCTTCGGCGGCCGGGTTCTTCGCGATGAGGATCACGGCGAGCGCCGCCGCGACCACGTAAGAGAACGCGACGATCCCCTCCCGCGGGACGGAACGATTTTCGCCGAAGTACCAGAAGGCGGTCGCGGCGGCGGCGGCCAGAACGATGGCCGAGGCCGTCGGATCGAGCCCGAGCATGAGCCCCGCGGCGACGCCGAGCGCCGAAATCTCCGAGATCGCGACGCCGACGAACGCGATGCGCTTGAGAATGACATACACGCCGATGAACGCGCAAAGACCCCCGATTATCACGCTCGCGAGCATCGCGTTCTGGACGAATCGTTCACCGAGCAGTTCCATTGTCCCTCCTCGCGACGATCACCTTTCTGCCGTCGACGATCTCGACGCCCACGTTCCGCCCGTAGAGCTTCGCGAGCAGATCCGAATCGACGATATCGGGAATCGCGCGGATATCGACGGCGCCGTCGCGAATCAACATGAGCCTCTCGACGTGGTTCAGGACCACGTGGAGAAGATGGCTGACCATGATCACCGTGATTCGCCGCCGGTGGTGAATCTCGTGGATCAGGTCCATGATCGTATTTTCGCCCGAAACGTCGAGGTCGTTCGTCGGTTCGTCGAGGAGCATGACGTCGGGATCCGCGGCGAGGGCCCGCGCGATGAGCGTCCGCTGCTTCTGCCCGCCCGAAAGAGAGCCGAAGATCTCGTTTCGAAGAGGACTGATCCCCGCCGTCTCGAGGCATCCCTCGATCACCGCGCGATCCTTCGCGCGGAGCCGCCGGTGTATTCCGAGGCGCCCGTATCGGCCCATCTCGACGACGCGATCGACCGTCACGGGGATGAGGGGATCGAGCGTCTGGCGCTGCGCGACGTATCCGAACCGCGCGCCGCGGCGCACGCCGACGCGCCCCGAGATCGGCTTCGACATCCCGAGTATCGCGCGGAGAAGCGTCGTCTTGCCCGAGCCGTTTGGCCCGACGACGCCGAAGAAGTCCCCGGCCTCGATCGAGAAGGCGAGGCGGTCGAGCACGGCGCGCTTTCCGTATCCGAGCGTCGCGTTCTCAAAGCGGATGATCTCGTCGCCCGCGCCGGCTTGCTCGTTCATCGCCGTTTCCCGGACGATTCGTCCGCGAGCGCCCGCGCGATCGCGTCGACGTTGTATTCAAGGAGGCCGAGACAGGTCGATACTCCGGGCGTCGCGCCGAGGTAGATCGGCAGCCTGAGGACGGGGACTCCGGCCTTCTTCCACATGTAATCGACCGGTTTGTCCGGATAGTACGGCTCCGCGATCAAGAGCCGCACGCGCCCCGCGCGCGCAAGGGCCACGATCTCGCCGAGGTGCTTGGCGGTCGGAGGCACGCCGGGTTTCGGCTCGAGCGATTCGAGCGCCTCGAGGCCGAAGTACCCGCAGAAGTAGTTCCATGAAGAATGGTACTGGATGATGCCGGCGCCGGCGAAGGGCGCGAGCCTTTCCCGCAAGGCGATCGCAGTCCGATCGATCTCGGCGATGAAACGCTCTTCGTTCGCCGTGAAATAAGCCTCGTCGGCGGGAGATACCCGCGCGAGGCCGGTACGGATGTTCCGCGCCGCGATCTTCATGTTGTCCGGGGAGAGCCAGTAATGGGGATTCCCGTACGGATGGACGTCCCCCATCGCGCCGTCGATTCTTCCGGCCGGCACATCGAGCGCACGGATGCCGTCGGAAGGATCGATGTAGCCGCTCGCGCCGAAACGGATCTTCGAATTGCGCGCGGCGTCGATAAGCGGCTTCATCCAGACGTCGGCGTCGAGGCCGACGACGACGAGCGCGTCGGCTCTCGTGAGCCTCATCACCTGGCTCGGCACCGGTTCGAAGAAATGGAGATCGCTGAGCCCCCTGAAAACGGAATACACCTCGACGCGGTCGCCGCCGATCTTCTCGACGAGATCTGCCATGTCGAGGGTGCTTGCGACCACCCGCAGCCGCTCGGCCGCGGCGGGTCCGTTCGCCGCCGCGGCGAACGCGATGCAGATAATCAACGCGACGATTCTTCTCATGGGAACCTTCCTATTCCTCGAGACGGTGCGCATGGGGCCCGAGTCCCCACACGAGCTGAACCACCGCCCGATTCTCGCATACGTCAAAACGATCGATAACGCGCCGGTATTCCGCCCTGAGGTAGAGACTGTGCGTGAAATAGCGCGTGATAAACGCCGAAATCCCCCATTCATC
>JBAZPL010000077.1:0-11704 GCA_041648155.1 Candidatus Krumholzibacteriia bacterium | reverse complement strand
CGCGCCATCGACCCGACGAATCCGACCAGCGTCGAGCGCTTCTTCGAAATCGACCTTTAGACGCGATCGCGAAGGCTTGAACTCCGCCTAATTTCATTGAAACGAGGACTCGTTTCTGCTATAATCCCGGCCCAAATATCAATCCACAAAACGGATTCGACGGTCAACCGGGCCAGAAGGGAGGTGGCGGTAGAATTTACTGTTATTAAATCAATTGCGTCAATTGGTGCTTTGCGGGATCGGTTTCCGGGGAAGCCGTCGGCCGGGCCTTCTCGGAAAGATTCGGCAAGCGCGATGGTGCATATGAGCAACAGGAGGATCTCTATTATGAAGAAGTGCTTCATTATGCTCGTCCTGGCGATGCTGTTATTCGTCGTTTCAGCATCCGCCCAGCCGAAAACCGATACCTTCTTTATTACGGTCGGAGCCGGCAACGTTATCGAAGGCGGAGGAAGCGGCTTCAACAATGGCGAATGGTACGTGTACCCCTCCGGGTGGATCAACGAGTGGTTCTATGATCATCCGTTCGATCCGGAGCGCGGCAAGGTAATCCATATCGAATTCGATTGGATCGCCTTGGATCCGCTCGCCCCGACCAACATAACGGTCGCGATCAACTGGTCGACACCGGAATGGTCGGGTCTAGGATACGGCACCACGCAGCCGCCTCTTCCCGGCGTCGACGAGCTACTGTACATCGTACGCGCGACCGTACTGGCTCAGCGCGGGCTGTTTCCTGTGATGCAGTATTTCTCCACGGACTTCACGATCTGGCCCTACAACCCTGAGTGGGTCTCGATCGACGTCATGGGATACAACTTCGTCATCAGCAACGGCTCGATCATTCACGACTGCGTGCTGGGCACGGAGAAGAGCAACTGGGGATCGATAAAGGCTAGTTTCAAGTAAAGAGTCCCGAGGCGCGCGGCGCCCGGTAGAAGAGATCCCGCGGAGTCCCGAATCCGAAAGGGTTCGGGACTCTTTTTGCGCGGGGCCTGTCGCCGATCACCCCGCCCGTGCTCGCTTACGCTGCGCGCGGTCGGGGGCCCCATCGGCGCCACCCGCGCGCTGGCTAGACTTCCGTCCCGTCCTCGATGGTGGCGCCTTTCGGCACGACGATGATCCCGCTCCTGATATAGAAGCGCTCCCCGGGATCGTCGTAGTTCTCGAGGCCTTTCTTGTTTGCGAGGATAACGCGACTCCCGATGCGGGCGTTTTTGTCGACGATTGCTCCGCGGATGACGCTTCGTTTCCCGATCCCGAGCGGCAGCCGTTCTCCCTGCTCCCAAGGGAGCTCGTAGAAATCGGCGCCCATCACGATCGAATCCTCGATCGTCGATCCCTCCCCCACCCGTGTCCGCACGCCGACGATCGAGCGCTTGATCGTCGCGCGCTCGATGATGCAGCCGCTGTTGAGAATCGACCGCTCGATGCGGCCGTCGTTGATCTTGGGCCCCGGCAGGAAACGGTAGTGCGTGTAGAGCGGGCGCCGCTCGTCGAAGAGATTGAACGGCGGGAGCGGCGAGAGGAGATCCATGTGCGCGCGGTAGAATGACGGGATCGTTCCAATGTCCTCCCAGTAGTCGTCGAACAGGTATGCCTGGACCTTGAGCCTCGTGAGCGCGTCCGGAAGGACCTCCTTGGCGATGTCGATCATGCGCGGATCGCGCTCGAGCACGTTCTTCAGCGCATCGAATTTGAAGAGGTACACGCCCATCGATCCGAGGTACGGCCGCCGCTTCGCGTCAGCCGGCTGAAGGCCGAGCGTTTTCGTGTTCGTGCGCATGTCGGCGAGGAGCTTCCCCTTCGGCTTTTCGCGGAATTCGACGATGCGCCCCTTCCCGTCCGCATGCAGGACGCCGAACTCGTGGGCGCGGCTCGGAGGAACCGGCTTCACCGCGACCGTGATGTCGGAGCCGAGCATCCGGTGCCGCGCGATGAAATCGACGTAGTCCATGCGGTAGAGGTGATCCCCGGAGAGAATGATGACGTCCCTCGGGCAAAAATTGGCGACGTGCGGGAAGACCTTGCGCACCGCGTCCGCCGTGCCCTGGAACCAGTCGAGTGAGGACGGCGTCTGCTCGGCCGCGAACACCTCGACGAAACCGCTCGAGAACGTGTCGAACCGGTACGTCTTCGAGATGTGCTGGTTGAGCGAGGCCGAGTTGAACTGCGTGAGCACGTAGATTTGGTCGATCTTCGAGTTGATGCAGTTCGATACGGTGACGTCGATGAGACGGTAATTGCCGGCGAGCGGCACCGCGGGCTTGGACCGCGTTTTCGTGAGGGGGAAGAGCCTTGTGCCCCTTCCCCCTCCGAGTATCAATGCAACGACGTCGCGCATGACGCGAGAGCTACTCCTTCTCGAGCTTGATCTCGTTCATGGGGCCGAAATCGCTCAGCGGCCGGTCGAAGAGCTTCGCGTTCCCGACAAAGAGCATCGTGAGCTTGTCGGGCTGGAGATACTTCTGGGCGGCCGCCTTGATGTCGGCGACCGTCAGCTTCGCGTACGTCTCCATGTCCTTCTGAGGCGTATCGAGGGGGCGTCCCTCGAAGCGGAGCTGCACGAGACGGCGCACGACCTGCGTCTTCGATTCGCTGTCGAACACCTGGCTGTTGACGTACGAATCGACCGCCTTCTTGACCTCCTCGGCCGTCGGTCCCGTGTCCCGCATCTTCTTGATCTGCTCGATGATGATCGTGGTTGCGCGGCTCGTCGCGTCGGCCTTGGTCTGCGCGAACGCCGTGAAAATGCCTTTCGCGAAAGCGTCGGACGAGTAGCGCGACGCGGCCGAGTAGGCGAGGCCTTCGTCGCTGCGGACCTGCTCCGTGATCCACGACGTGAAGCTTCCTCCGCCGAGGATGAAGTTCATGATGTTGACCGCGCAGCGGTCCGGATTGTTCGCGTTGATCCCGAGATGGCCGAGCGAGAGGTACGTTTGGTTGATGTCCATAAACGTGTAATTGACGCTCGGCGCCGGCGCCATAGTGATATCGGGCACCTTCGGAATCGCCACGTCGGCCTTCCGCCAGTCGGCGAACGCCTTGTCGAGCATCCCGACGATCTCGTCCTTCGTCACGTCGCCGCTGATCCCGATGATCGCGTTGCCCGGATGGAAGTACGTCGAATGGAATTTGACGAGGTCGTCGCGCGTGATCGCGTTCACGCTCGGCGTCGTCGATTCCCAGCCGTACGGGTGGTCGCCATAGACGAGCTTCGCGAACTCGCGGCGCACGACGGCGTTCGGCTCGTCGTTCTTGCGGCGGATGTCCTCGAGCATCGTCTTGCGCTTCATATCGACCTTGTCGCCGGGCAGCGCCGGATTCATGACGAGGTCGCCGAAGATCTCGAGAACGCGCGGCAGATCCTTTTTGAGGCAGTTGACGGCAACCATGGTGCTCAGGTTGCCGCCGTAGACCTCGATGTTCGCCGCGAGGAACTCGAGCTCGTCGTTGAGTTTGTCAGGGGGCCATTTCTCCGTGCCGCCGTTCCGGATGACCCACTGAGCCATCTCGTTGAGACCGTACGCGCCCTTGTCGGGAAAGTAGGTTTTCACGGCGAGCACGATGTCGACGACGGGAATTTCGTGATCCTCGATGAAGAATCCCGTGAGCCCGTTCGAGAACGCGAGCTCGGTCCACGCCGGCGTCGTCATCTTGAGCGGGTCGTATTTCAGCTTGCTCGGATGCGGGCGCTTCGCCGCGAACGCGAGAGACGCGAACGATACGGCGAGCACCGCAACCAGGAAAATGATAAAGGCTCTTTTCCGCATGGTTCCTCTCCTTTACTTCTTGCCCTGAGCGGCCTTCGCGCGCTCCCAGAGTTCCTTCCCGTACGCTTCCTGCTCGGCTTGCGTCTTGAGGGTCTGGAACTTCTGGAATATCACCATTTTCTCTTCCGGGGGAAGGCTCTGAACCCACTGCATGAGCGCCTGCTCGTCGATCTGCTCCTCCGCGCCCTCTTGCTTCTCCGTCTGGACCCGATAGGCGACGGTGCGGTTCGCGGCGGTCAGATATTCGTTCGCGACCCGCTGGACGTCCGCGGCAGTGACCTTCTTGATGCGTTCGAAGCTCCGGAAATTCGCATGAAAATCGCCGTAGTAGAGCTGCCCGAGAGCGATCTGGAACGCGATGCCGAGGTTCGAGCCGAGGGAACGGATCAGGTCCGCGTCGAGCTGGTTCATGACGCGCTGGAGCTCGCGTTCGGTGACGGGTTCCTTCTTGATTTTCTCGATCTCTTCGAGGACGGCCTTCTCGACGTCCTCGAGGGTGTTCGGGCTGCGCGGCAGCGCCTCGACCACCATGAGGTTGTCGTACCGCTCGCCGGGACCGTCATACACCCTCGGCTCCTCGGCGGTGAGCTGTTTCTCCTCGAAAACGGTCTTGTAGAGGCGCGAGGTGCGCCCTCCCCCGAGGATGCTCTCGAGAACGGCGATCGGCGCCGCGTCGGGATTCGGGTAGATGGGCTTGTGGAATCCGATCATGAGCTTGGGATTCGCCGTATGCTCGACGATGACGCGGCGTTCCCCCCCCTGCTTGGGCTCGCGCGTTTCGAGGCGCGGCGGCGCGGGTTTCGCCGGAATCGACCCGAAGTATTTCTCCGCGAGCTTCTTCACCTGCTCGACCTTCACGTCGCCGACGACGATCCCGATGGCGTTGTTCGGGGCGTAGAACATATCGTGGTATTTCTGGAGTTCCTTGCGGTCGATCGTCTGAAGGTCGCTCATCCAGCCGACGACGGGCCATTTGTACGGGCTCGCCGTGAACGCGACCGAGTAGAACGATTCTCCCAGCACTTCGTCGGGATCGTTCTCGCCGAGGCGGCGCTCCTCCATGATGACGTCGCGCTCCGACCAAAACTCCCTGAATACGGCCGATTCCATCCGGTCGGACTCGAGGACCATGAAGAGCTCGAGCCGATTCGCGGGAAGGTACTCGAGGTACACGGTCATATCGTTCGACGTGAAGGCGTTGAGGAACCGGGAGCCGTTGTTCATGAACTGGCCCCAGAGCTCGTCCTTCACCATGAACTGCCGCTGCTCGTCGAGGAGCTTCGCGATCTCTCCCCACGCGAGCTCGTACTCGAGGTACTTGTTCAGATAATTGACGCCGCCGTCCTCGACGAGGTACGGAACCGCGCCGATGGAATCGGGGAGCTTCGCCATGCCGCGGATCTTCGCGGCCAGCAGCTTGTTCTGCTCGTTCTTGTCGGCGCCGATGCGCTCCTTCTCTTCCTTGGCGAACGACTCGAGCACCTGGCGGCCGAACGCCTGAAAGCGCGTGAAGCGCCATTCGCCCATCTCTTTCCTCAGGGCGATCGTCTTGTCGCCGAGCGCGTCGGTCCGCTCGAAATAGGGAGCCTCTTTCTTGAAGTTCTTCGTCCCCATCATCTCCGTACCCTTGAACATCATATGCTCGAGCATGTGGGAGATGCCGGTGACGTTCGGCCATTCGTTCGCCGCGCCGACGTTGAACGCGACCGCGCAGAACGCGACGGGCGCCTCATGCCGCTCGACGACGAGGAATTTCATCCCGTTCTTGAGATCGAATTCCTTGACCTTCTCTTCGAGGGTTTGCGCCGCGACCTGCGCCTGCGCCAGAACGAGCAGCGACAGCGCCGCGAGAACGACCGCGAAGAGAAACGAAGTCCTCTTGCCTCTGTGCATACCGCCTCCTTCCGGATGAAAGCTGGACGTGAACGAACAAAGCAGAAACGCCGTTATCGAACCGGCGTATAAGAGCCCGCTCATGCTACTACACTATACGGTGGATTGGAAGGGGAAACGGAGAGGCTGCCGGGAAGCTCGCGGGTGGCGCCGATGGATAGTACCCGGCTAGCGGGTGGCGCCCATGGGGCCCCCGCACGGAGCGCAGCGAGCTTTGCGAGCGAGCACGTGCGGGGTGCAATGGGCGACAGGACCCGCGGGGCGAGGCTTTCAGCCGCCGCGCAGCATGCTCTTCCACCGTTCGACGTGCCCGTATTCGTCAGCCTGATTCTTCTCGACGATCGCGCGCGTATCGTCGTCCCACGGAATTCTCCCGAGGAGCTCCGAATAACGATGCACGGCTTTCGTTTCGACCCAGACGCCCGTTTTCAGAATCGCCCTCGGGCCCCTGAGCCGCGAGAACGTGCCGAAGCACCACCCGACGATCCAGTACGCCCACCGGAGCGGGCTCGGGCGCCATCCGTATTCGTAGAGCATCACCTGGAAATCCTGCAGGTGCGTCATTTCGTTGCACATGGCGGCGACGAGCGCGCGGTCGAGACCGGTCGAGCGCGGCGTGATCTGGCACCGGTAGATGGTCACTGCCATGAGCTTGAGCGTGTGGAGCGTGAGGAGCCCCTTCCTTATGAGCTTGAGATCGGCGGGCGGGGCGGAGCCGGCGCGCAGGCGCACGTCCGCGTCGCGCATGGCGGGGCGTATAATCTCCGTATCGTACTTCATGCAGGTCCATTTTCGCGCATACGCATATTATTCTCAAGCCCTTTCCCGTCGCCGGTTTTCCCGTCGCCGGCCCGTGCCGTCCGGGTTGAGGATACCGGGACGGCGTGCGCTCAATTCCATTTGACACCGCTCGCGCTTTCCTCTATACAGTCATACGAATCTTCATGGCGCCGGGGGTGAAATCGGGGGCGCCGGCGCTCAAGCCAGTCATAAGCAGATATTTCTGCATCGATCCTATCAATAGCGGGTATTCTCGAGCCAACCGAGGCATTCAAGGCCTGCCCGGGAGGATTATGGCCACAGAAATGCTCATAGCCAATAGAGGGATCGCGGCAATGAGAGTCATCGAGGCATGTGACGCCTTGAATATCTCCTGGGCGATCGTCCATACCGAAGCGGATGAGAAAACGCTGCCTGTGACGTCGGCGGAGAACAAGATTTGCCTGGGCAAAGGGGAGCATGGGGGGGGAGATTACTGCAATATTGAAAAGATCATTGAAGCGGCCCGGCAAAACGGCATCAAGTCCATCCATCCCGGGTACGGGTTTCTGTCGGAAAACGCCGATTTTGCGCTGGCCTGCGAGAAGGCCGGAATCAGATTCATCGGGCCTTCCTCCAGGATAATCAGGCTTGCCGGGAACAAGAGGACGGCCAAGAGATCCGTCAGGGACTCCGGTATCCGGGTGATCCCTCCGGAGAGGATCGACACCATAACGGGAGAGATCCCGGCCCTGATCGTGGCCGCGAGCGTGGGCTTTCCCGTGATGCTCAAATCGGTGAATTCCGGAGGCGGCAGAGGCCTTTTCAAGTGCCGCGGCCCGCATGACGTGCACAGGGCCTTCAAGGATTACTACAGCAAGAGGTTCGACAGAATCTCCGGGAAGGTCATTCTGGAGAAATGCTTCGAGCAGGCCAAGCACATCGAGGTCCAGATTCTCGGAGACACCAAGGGAGATGTCCTTCATTTCGGGACCCGCGATTGCTCCGTGCAGAGAAAGCACCAGAAATTGATCGAGGAGGCTCCCGCGCCGAGGCTCGCTCCTGATGAAAGAGAGTATCTGGCCACGCACTGTGTCGCATACGCTCGAAAGATAGGGTACCGCGGTCTCGGAACGATGGAGTTTCTCAGACAATCGGGCTTGCATTTTCTGGAGATGAACACGAGGGCCCAGGTGGAGCTGCCCGTTACCGAAAAGGCATATGGGCACAACCTCTACAAGCGCCAGATAATGGCTGTGTATAATAAAGCCGGGCTCTCACAGGAGCAGATCGGCTGCACCGGACATGCAATCGAGTGCAGGATCTACGCGGAGGATTCCGCCAACGGATTCATGCCGGACTGCGGGCCGATAACCGAGTTTCGCTATCCGAGCGGCGAGGGAATAACCTTCTATACGCATATCGGAGAGATTGCGAGCGAGCAGGAGGCTTTCCGAGTCCCGGAGTTCTACGACCATCATATCGCCAGCCTCGTCGTGCACGCGGAAAGCAGGGAGAGGTGCATCGAGAGAACCGTCAACGCCCTCGGCCATATCGTGCTGAAAGGAATAAAGAACAATATCGCGTTTCTCAACAGGATACTGATCACCGAGGATTTCAAATCCGGTGTTTATGACACCACGCTCGTGGAGAAGATGCTCGCATCCGGATGAACGCTCGCCGATAACCGCTCGCCGGCCCTTGATAAGATACGCCTCCTGTGTTACCCTCCATGGGCTGACCGCGCGCAGAACAGGTTTCGCGCGGCGGTTTTCCTTTGCGGATAAGGGGTGGAAATGAGGTTTGAACAGGGAATACGGATCAGGACGCCTTTGATCGCGGGGCTCATCATCTCGTTAGCGGCGCTGGTGGCCACCCCGGGCGCCGCGCAGGCGCAGGGTGACAGCGTTCAGTACTGGCAGCAAGAGGCGAATTACACGATCAAGGCCTCGCTCGACGCTGAGAATCATCTCCTCTCGGGCGCCGAAACGATTCTCTACAAGAACAATTCCCCCGACACGCTCGGCATATTCTACCTGCACCTCTATCCGAACGCCTTCCGCGACAAGGCCTCCCCCCTCATCCGCGACTATCTGCAGGGAACGTGGCGCTTCCTCGTGGGGCTGCCGAAATCGATGCGCGGCTGGCTCGACGTGAAGGAGCTCACCATCGACGGCGCCGCCGTGCAATTCACCGTCGACGGGACGATTCTCAAGGCGAGCTTACCGAAGCCGCTTCTCCCGGGGGCGACCGCGACATTCGATCTCACGTTCGAGGAAAAGATCATGCCCCTTCTCGGGCGCTCGGGATATTCGGGCGAGCAGTACAACATGGCCCAATGGTATCCCAAGGTGGTCGTCTACGACCAGAACGGCTGGCATCCCGACCAGTACCGGATGGGCGAATTCTACGGCGAGTTCGGCGCCTTCGACGTGTCGATCACGCTGCCCGAGCGATACGTCGTCGCGGCGACGGGCACGCCCGTCGCGGGCGATCCCGGCTGGACGAAGAATACGCCGCGGCGCGGCGGGGCTCACCCCGGCGGAAAGCGCCCCGGGGCGGCACCTGCCGCGGCGGGCGGCGCGAATGACGATCCCGCGAAGCCCGAAGCCCTAAAAACGGTCCAGTTCCGCGCGGAGAACGTCCATGATTTCGCCTGGTGCGCCTCGCCGAACTTCATGGTCCAGGATACGCTCTACAACGGCTACCGCATCATGAGCTTCTTCAATCCCTGGAACCGCGCATGGACCGACACGACCCTCGCCCGGGGGCTGCGCGCGATGCAATGGCTCGAGACGAACGCGGGGCCCTATCCCTATCCGCAGGTCAGCATCGTCGACTGCATGATGCGCGGCGGCATGGAGTATCCGATGCTCGCCATGAACGGTTCCGCCGACGAAGGGCTCGTCCTCCACGAGCTCGCCCATAACTATTTCTACGGGGTTCTCGCGAATGACGAGCGCACCGAGGCGTGGCTCGACGAGGGCTTCGCGAATTACGCCGTCTTCTGGAATGTGGAAGAGCGGTTCGGCCCCTTCGGGAAACCGGACAACCGCTCATTCCCCTTCTCGCTCTTCCGGGAGCAGCGCATGTGGGACGCGCTCGGGAAGAGTGTCATCAATCTCCACCGCATCGGGTACGCGGAGCGCATCGCGACGCCGGCCCACGAGTTCAAGAACGGCTTCAGCACGATGCCGTATGTGGGCGCGCCGCTCTTCCTCAGGGCGCTTCGGTACACGGTCGGAGACGAGGCGTTCCGCACGATCATCCATACCTACGTCGAGCGCCGGCGGTTCAAGCACGTCGACGAGGACGCGTTTCGGTCGATCTGCGAGGAAGTCTCCGGGGCGCACCTCGACGATTTCTTCAAGCAGTGGCTCCACACGACGAAGCAATGCGACTACGCGATATCGCGATTCAAGGTGAAGCGCGCGACGGAAGGCTTCGTCGCGGACCTCAGGATCGAGCGCAAAGGCGAGCTCATGATGCCGCTCGCGCTCGCCTTCCGTCTGAAAAACGGGAACACGGTCATCGAGCGGCTCGACGGCACCCCGCGGACGATCGCGAAGAGCTTCACGTTCGACTCGAAGCCGGTGTCCGCCGCGATCAATCCCGATAACGAGATTCTCGACGTCTACCGGCTCGACAATTACCATCCGCGGCGCAGGAGCATCGCGCTCGACGTGCCGTTCAACGGGTACTACCCGGGCGACTCCTACCAGTACCGGTTCCTTCCGATCGGCTACTACAACGAAGTCGACGGCGGCAAGGCGGGGCTCCGCCTGCGAGGCGGCTACGATAATTACTACCGGAAGATCATCCTGCAGGGGCTCTACGGATTCGAGAGCAAGAAGACGGATTACTACGCCGCATACGAAAGCCCCTTCGGCTACCTCGGGAAGGACGCGTCGATCTTCGCCGAGATGTTCCAGCGCGAGGGACGGCAGGGAGCGGCTCTCGAGATCGGGAAGATCCGCAGAACATCCCTCTTCGATCCCCTCGCGAAGCGCCTGGCTTTCAGCGTGAGATACCACGAGATCAATGACACGACGTACGTATTCCCCGGCACGTACCAGATGGGGCGCGACATCGTCGGCGGTATCCGCTTCGAAATCAACCCCAAGACCGATGTCTTCGCCTCGGCGCTCTCGCTCGCGTACGATCGCTCGCTCTGGGGGAGCAATTTCAATTTCGAAAGCTCGCCGCGGCCGTGCGGTTCTCGCCGGCGATACGGTTCGATTTCCCCGTCAAGCCGAACCTGCGATTATTCCTCGGCTACTCGTCGAACAACCCGCCGCTCCAGGAACGATTCAGTCTCGCCGGCGGGAACACGCTCGCGAAGGATCGCTTCTTCTGGCTGCGCAGCGTTGGGGCCTTCCCGACTGATCAGTACAACAACTTCCACGTCGCCGGCGACGCGAACCTGCGCGGCTATTACGACGGAACGTTCGCGTTCAAGCGCGTGTTCGCCTCAAACGTCGAGCTTCAGCTTCCGTTCCCGCTTCCGGTGAGCCGCAAGGTCTCGCGGCTGCTCGACCGCAGGCTCAGCCTGTTCTACGATTGGGGTAAAGTGCTCGATGAGCATGCGTTCGAGGGAATTCCCGTGTCGACGCGCAAGGCGCTCGAGGGCGCGTTCGACGGCACGCTTGCCGACTTCGGCGTGAGCGTGAGCATCTGGAAGATCACGGCCGAGTTCCCGCTCTACCTGAACCGCCCCGAAGTCGTGGGCGGGAAGGACAATTGGGATTTCCGCTGGACGATCGGCTTCAGCCGCCTGTTCTAGCCCGCGCTATCTCACCGCACTCGCGATGACGGGGTCGAGATCCTTGAACTTCGCGAGCCACTCGATGTTGAGCCGCGCGATAACCGGGGCTACTGAAGAAAATATTCAAACGGCACCAGAAAAATATTCTCCTTTACCTTTATTAAATCTTTTCCCTTATATAAAATTATTCCCCAGGGGCTGTTATCTTTGAAATCCTTGCAGAATATATCCATACCGGCAATATCCTTTGACTTTAAAGCCCTTTTCCATTTCACCTCAATCGGTATCAATCTGTCCCGGAATTCTATGATGAAATCAATCTCGGCGCCGCCGGAGGTACGCCAGTAAAATAATTTTGCCGCCGGTTCATAGACTGAAAGGACTGTTTTTAGCTCGATGGCTATTTTATTTTCCGCCATGAATGAATCGCGGCCCATCCGACAGGCGTCTTCCCAGGCGTGCAAACCCTGCAAATACATAGCCAGTCCGGTATCGTTCCACATCAGCTTGGGCG
>JBAZPL010000076.1:0-11770 GCA_041648155.1 Candidatus Krumholzibacteriia bacterium | reverse complement strand
GCGTGTTCCGCTGCCTCGTCTCGCACGACGGCGTATACAACCTCGAAAGCATGTACGGGGGGACGGAAGAGCTGTGGTTCCCCGAATGGGAGTTCGCGGGCACACCATGGACAAATCCCGCGATGTACGCGAGATGGTCGCCGCACCGGTTCGCCGCGAACTTCAAGACGCCGTGCCTCGTCGTCCACGGCGAGCAGGACTTCCGCGTTCCCTTCACGGAAGGCCTTCAGTTCTTCACGGCACTTCAGCGCAGGGGCGTGCCGTCGAAGCTCCTCTATTTTCCGGACGAGGGGCATTTCGTGCAGAAGCCTCTTAACGCCGAGCTCTGGTGGAGAACGCTGCACGAATGGTTCGCCGAATATCTCAGGTAGGCGGCGCGCGCCAAATGAAAAACCGGAAAAAGAATCCAAATGAAGGGGTCACGCGGGCCACCTTCCTCAGAACTTTTTCCGGTTAAGCGTTGCCAGTATATCACGGACGCCCGCGGAATTGTATCGAATTCTTCGAAGCGATCCGCTCGCGGTGCGTTCCCCTATCAGAACAGCCTCAGCATCCCCTCGCCGACGGAAACGACCTTACCGGAGACCGTGACACCCTCGATCGTCCCGCGCTCCGAATTGACGTCGACGGAGATCAGGCTCGGCCGCTGAATCTCGATCCCCTGCTCCACGACAAGATGGAGCTTCATGGGGAACTTGAGAATCCGCGCGAGGTAACCGCCGAGAGCGCCCGCCGCGGATCCGGTCGCAGGGTCCTCGACGACGTTGGATTTCGGCGTGAAGAGCCGCGCGTGAACGCTCGGCCCTCTTCCCTGCAGACGGGCGAAGATATATATCGCGTGGACGTTGTGTCGCTTGATCACCTTGACCGCATCCTCGCCGTTGCACCGGGCGCTCTGGACCGCCTGCAGCGTCGTCGCTTCGACGATAAGAAAATCGAGACCGTTCGATACGACCCCTCCGCCGAGAATGTCGTCGGCCGTCACGCCGAAAGCCCGCGCGGCCTGCTCTCTGTTCTGGAGCGCCGAGCCGAACACGGGGAGCGGCTGATGCATCGCGAGCGAGTGAATCTTCTTTCCCTTGTATTCGATGTCGATCTCGATCGGACCGACGCCGAGCTCGAGCGATATCTTTTCCAGCTTCTTTCGGGAACGGGATGCGAGCACGAAGGCCGTGCCGATCGCCGGATGACCGGCGAACGGGATCTCTTCCGACGGTGTGAAGATGCGCACCCGCGCGTCCGTCCCGGCGGCCTTTGCGGGATAGACAAATGTCGTCTCGGAAAAATTGATTTCTCTCGCGATCGCGAGCATCTGATTCGCGGTGAGCTGACCCGGAGCGTGGAATACGGCAAGCTGGTTTCCGCCGAGGGGTTTATCGGTGAAAACGTCGACATGATCGTACTTTAGCTCTTTAGGCATGGCTTTTCCTTTTCAGCTAAACGTCTTTCCCTGGACCCCCGCTTCCGCATCTTACCAGAGAGGGGAGAAAAGAAAAAAGGAAAAAAACGAAGATCAGGGGACTGGCCACCGAAAAATCTCTTTTTCTCTTGCAGCACCGGCCCGATGAGATATATTTACCTATCGATACAGGAGTTAGACGGTTTTTCCCGACGGAGGTGACAAGGAGATGAAACCCAGCAATTTGTTGCTAGTTATACTGTTATGCGTGCTTGCGACCTCTTTCGCGGGCATCGGTTCCCTTTGCGCCCAGGAAAAGGGTGGAAATCCTATGGTTCTCGTAAAAACAAGCATGGGGTCGTTCAAAATCGAGCTCTTCTCGAAGGAAGCCCCCATCACCGTTAAGAATTTTCTGAACTACGTCGATAAGAAATTTTACGATGGAACAATATTTCACCGCGTGATGCCTGGTCCCGGCATCTTCGTTGTCCAGGGGGGCGGATTCGACAAGAACATGATGCAGAAGTCCACCCTCGCTCCGATTCAGAACGAGGCGAAGAACGGACTTAAGAATCTCAGAGGGACCCTCTCGATGGCGCGCACCCCCGATATCAACAGCGCCACGAGCCAGTTCTTCATCAATCTGAAGCTCAACGCATCCCTCGACCACGCGAGCGAGGCGATGTTCGGCTACGCCGTATTCGGCAAGGTCGTGCAGGGCATGGACGTGATCGATAAGATCGCGGCCGTCAAGACCGGCAACAAGGGACCGCACCAGAACGTTCCCGAGAAGCCGATCATCATCGAAACCATGACGAGGGTCGTGCCGGAAAAGGCCGCGGCGCCCGCGCCGGCTCCCGCTCCGAAGAAGTAATTTTCATCGACGGTGTCGGGCGGTCCGCGCAGCGAGCCGCCCCATGAGCGATTCTATTCGCGAACCGGGCGGCCCTCGTTGAGAGCCGCCCGGCTCCCATTTCATGAGAATTCCCCGAGAGAATCACACGTCGAGCGGAATCCAGATAGAGAACTGCGCGCCCCATCCGGGATCGCTCGTGCAGAGAAGCTTGCCGCCATGCCCGGAAACCACCTTCTGCGAGATCAGAAGACCGCTTCCGAGCCGGTCGAGGTTCACGATCCCGTCGTCCCTCACGTCGATCACCAGGTATGAAGACGCATCCGCGTTCCGCGAGCGACGATTCCTCCGCGGGTCGGCCTCTTCACGAGCGTTCGCGCGCCGATCGTCCATGTCAACCCCATCCTCTTTCCCGGGAGACTCCTCGGAGACACGGATCGTCACCGTGACGGTTCCGTCTCGCTCGACCGCATGAACGGCGTTGTCGACGAGGCTTCGAATCACGACCGCGAGCTTGCCGGGATCGATGAGCGCCTTCCTGAATCGCGCGCGATCGTCCAGGTCGACGTGCACCTGCTTCTCCTCGAGCTCCGGCAGCTTCTCGCGCAGAATATCCTCGACGATCGAGGAGACGTCCGCCGACTCCATCTCGAAACCGCTCGCGTCGGGCTCGATATCGCTGATGGACAAGACGTATTCGATCTTTCTCTCGAGCCGCCCGGCCGCGTCCTTCGCCATATCGACGAGTACGTTCTCGCCCGCCTGATCCGGCTCGAGCGACCAGAGCGCGCTTTTCAGAAACGCGAGCGGCATCCTGATATCCTGGGCGACATTGGCAATGAGTTCGCGTTTCGCCCCGGAGAATTTCTCGAGATCCTTCATCGAAGCGTCGATCTCTTCGTGAAGCAGCGCATTTCCGATCGAGATCGAGGCCCCGCGGGCGAGCATCGCGCAAAGCTCGCCGTCGCAGTTGTGAAGACCGTCTCCCTCGTCGACGCCGCCGTAGAGGAGCATTCCCAGGAGCCCTTCCCGGCCGGTGAGCCCTATCCCGTGAGAGAATCCCGCTTCGACGAGGGAACGCGGATCCTCTTCATCTTCCGCGGCCGCTTGCCCGGCATCCGCATTGAACTCGTCGAGCCGGACCGGTCCGTCTGCCTCGGCGAGCCACCGGACGAACGCCGACTCGAGCGGTATGCACGGCAGCACTCCCCCTCCCGCGGCCCCGGTCATGGTGTGCGGTTCGAGCCGTTTTCTTCTGGAGGCGACGAGATAGAGGGAAGTGCGCTTCACCTTTTGCTCCCCCATGAACGTCACGAGGAGGTTCGCAATCTCGCCCACGTCGAATGTCGCGCCGAGCTTTTCGACGAGCCGGAAGAGCGATTCGAAAGCTATCAGGCGCCGTTCGCGGCGCTCTTCGATCCGCCGGGAATCGACACGTTCATTTTTCTTGTCTGAAATCGCGCGTATCATGCAGCACCTCTCGCCGATCCAGCATGCCTCAACCGGCAGAATTGCAGCCATTCGGACGCTTCCGCGCCCTTTGCACCGGATTCACAATTTAAATATAACTTGTTATCATACAACATGTTATTCGGGCGCTCGGTATCGAAACGCGCCGATCGATGAGGGAACAAGCAAGAACTATTCACAACAAGGGGGAACTTCGGGAAACGGCGGGAAATGCGCGGGAAGAACGCGTAACCGGAAGGAATGGTTCGCGGGGTGCACAAGCCGCGCGCTCGGGAATCAGTAGGACGACTTCACGCGGTAGATGAGAATTCGCCCTCCGCTTTCGCTCTTGAATTCCTTGAGCGCTTCGAGCTCGGAAGGCGGATGGTCGAGGATCGACTGGAGCGTGGGCCTCGCCTCGCGGATATATTCCTCGTCGACGACGATGTATTCATACCGGTGAAACCTCGCGTAGCGAACGAGCCCCGCCGCGTCGGTCCACGGGATGAAGGTGGCCGCGGGATTTCCCGCGTAGTAGCTTATGGAGCAACCGGACTGCGCGAGTATGCGCGGCGCGGGAGATTCATTCTCGCCGATCCGGCGCCCGATCTCCCTCCACTCGAGAGGCTGGGATTTCCCCATGACGGCATAGCGGTGGACCGTATACGGCACGAGGCTCAAGAATACCAGCGCCGCGAGCGTCGCGGATGCGGCGCGCCTCGCGGAGACCCGAGCGGCGAACCAATCGAGAAGCGCGGCGCATCCCGCGCCGGCCCAGAGCAGATAGACCGGAAGATAGGGCACGAGGTAGCGGAGCTCGACGCGGAACAGGGAATAGAACACGAAGGGAAAAAGACCGAGCACGAGGAGGAGAGACTCAGCGCCGCGATCCTCCCGGCGCCATTTTCTGCCGAGGAGACCGAGCGGCACGAAGAGGAGCAGAAGCGGGCTCGAGAGGAGGAACGGGAGGAGCCCGATCCCGGCGCCCATCTTGGCGGGATAACCGGATGCGATCGCGCCCTTTTGCCGCCAGAATACCTTCAAGGCGCTCTCGCGGGCGAGATCGTCGATGCGGCGCGCGGTCCCTTCGTCGTTCAGGCTGTAAACGTACTCCTCGCGGGCGAGATTGTCCTGCCAGACGACGGGGGAGCTCAGATTCACAGCGGCCTTCGAGCCCCCCGTCCACCCACCGGTCGCCGCGCGAAGCAGGAAAAGATAGGGAACCAGCATGGCGACGAAGAGGACGGCCATCACGATCGAGCGCCGCGTCCTCGCCGACAGAGCAGCGCCGCGTTCAGCGGTTCCCCGCCCCACCGGAGCGAAGAGAGCGAACATAACGAGAACCGCAATCGATTCGGGCCGCACGAGATAGGCGAGGCCGAGCACCGCTCCCGCCCCGGCGTACGACCGCATGCCTTCACCGTCCATCCCGCGCAGGAACAGATACAGGGCGCACATAATCAAGAGCGAAAAGAGCGATTCCGTGATCGCAGCGGTCGAAAAAGAAATGAGGTTCGGCTGCAGGACGATGAAGAGGCCCGCGAAGGCGGCGGCGCGATTGCCCCAGAGCCTACGAGCGATCATCATCGACGGAACGACGAGAGCCGCTCCCGAAACGGCGGAGAGGAGCCGCAATCCCGTTTCGGCGTCATGCGCGAACGCGCCGAAGGGAATCGCCGCGAAGGGATACAAGAATGACCAGTACTCCGAAACGCCCCCAAGGAAGCTTCCGTGGAGAAAACGGAACAGGGATTCGGCGTAATGCCCCTCGTCTCCGGTCAGAACGCGGGGAGCGCTCAAGAAGATGAGCCGAAAAAGAAGGGCACCCACCGCGAGGATGCCCATGACGAGATAATCCCTGCCGCCCGGCCGGGAATGAGACGAATCCGCGTTTTCCATCTTACCGGGAGCCTTTTCCCTCGGCCTCCTTGATGGCCTTCGAGATCCTGACGATGTGCCGGTGCTCTTCCTCGATGATACGGTCGACCTCGCTCCTGCCGAGACGTTCGTCCGTCATTGCCTTCATCGTCTGGAAGAAAAGAACGGTGTCCTTTTCGAAGGTGAGCGCCGACCTGAGGGCCTCGATCTCGTCTCCCGCCTTCGCCGCGAGCGCTTCCGCTTCGCGCGCGGTATTGAAGAGCCTCGACTTGACGAGCGCATCGAGGTAGAGATACTCCTCGCTCTCGGGATCGGCTACGGTCGGCAGCGACGTCTTCGGCGGGAGCTTGTCGCGAAGCCCCTTGAAGGTCGCGTAATGCTGCCGCTCCTGATCCATGAGTTCGGTGAAGACCGCCTTGACACCCGCGCTCTTCGCGAGAGCCAGCGCCTTCCGGTAGTACGCCTCGCCGTTTTTCTCGATGTCCATCGCCATTTCGAACACTTCATCGGCGCTGAATGAGATACCCATCGCGCGCAAACCTCCTTGCATTCAAGACGCGCTTACATTTTTTCGAAATCGCTCTTGGGAGCTCCGCAATCGGGACATACCCAATCGTCGGGAAGCGCCTCGAACGGCGTTCCCGGCTTGACGCCGCCTTCCCTGTCTCCCTTAGCCGGATCGTAGATATAACCGCAGATCGTACATACCCACTTGTCCATGATCAAGCTCCTTTCGATGCGACTTCCCGCGCGGCCGCCTACGCCGCGCGGAAACGTCCCGGCTGTGGATTATCCATGAAAAACCGCCGCGTGAAAAGCTTTTTAGCGCTTCGGTTCGTACGGAACGAACTTATCGCTCGACGCTCCGCACACGGGGCATTTCTCGGGGGGCGCCTCGCCCGTGTGGATATACCCGCACAGCGTGCATTTCCATTTCTTCTTCACGATCTCCTCCTTCGATAAGCGCTCAATCCTCGAGAAACTGCGACGAATCGATGTCAAACCAGTAAAAGCCGCCCGTCAGGGAGCCGCGCTCCGCAAGCAGAAGCTCGTAGTGCCCGTGCTCCTCGGCCGCGAGCTGCTCGAGAAGCTTCTTGAGCTCCGGGCGCTCGACCGTTTCCGCCTGGTTCGAGTAGAACTCCTCGGCTCGCATCTCCGCATGTATGGCGAGATCGAGCGCTTCCAGCGCTCCGGCCTTTTCGCCTATATGAACGCCTTTGATCTCGGCGTCGAGGAGCTCCTTCCCGCCGGGGGAGTACTTCGCGTCGAAGAGCTTCTGGTACCAGCCCTCGAGCTTCACACGGTGGCCTTCCTCGTCTCCCGACAGACGCGCGAATTTTTCCTTCCCCTCGACGTTCTTGATCGAGTCGGATATCGTTTTGTAGAAATTCCGCGCGCCGATCTCGCGGCAGATGGCGCCCGCGAGGACCTGTCTGAAATCTCCCGTCTCTCCGCCCACGGCTCACGCTCCTTTCGTCATACTCGTGATTACCTGCACATCATCGAGGAATCGAGTCCGCTTGAATTCTCTATGCGGTGTCCTTCGCCGCGTGATACCGCGCGTAGGTGAGCGGCTCATCGTCCCTGAAAAGCGCCCCCCCCACGACGTCCCCGACGAAGATGCTGTGCGTTCCCGCGTCGAGCTTGCGGTCCTTGACGAGGGTGCATTCGAGATACCCGATGGCTCCCTCGAGGATCGGGCATCCCGTTCGCCCGGTCCGTACCGGGACGCCCTTGAACTTGTCGAAATCCCGGCCCGAGCGATATCCGAAACGCCGGACGATCCGGATATCGTCGCTGCCGAGGATCGAGACCGCGAAGGCTCCGCTCGCCTCGATGAACTCATGCGTCAGGTTCTTGTGGTTGACCCCGATCGCGATCCTCGGCGGATCGCTCGTGATCTGGAAAGCGGTGTTGCAGACCTGGCCGTTGATCCGCTCCCCCGAGATCGATGACACGACGTAGAGCCCGTAGCTGACCTTCCAGCACGCCTTGATGACTCCCTCGGTCTCTTCGGGGGGAAAGAGGAATTCGTGCTCGGCCTTGAAGGCCTCGCGCGTGGCGTTGCATTTGGGACACGTATCCGGAGGAAACAATCCGACGGCGACGTGTCCGCAGACGGAGCACTTCCAGCCCTGAGCCATCAACCGGGCTCCTCCCTATCTGCAGTGGGTGCAGGTGCCCTTGAACACGACGCCGATGTGGTCGATCAAGAATCCCTCGATCTCCTTGCGGGGAACGACAACGTCGGTCCTTCCCTCCATCATGATGTCGGAGATCATTCCGCATACCTTGCAGTAGCAGTGGATGTGAGGGCCGGTGTTCGGATCGTAGTTCAGGTAGCCGTCGAATATGTGGAGCGACTGCACCTCGTCGATCTTCTCGAGCATGCTGAGCGTGTTGTACACGGTCGAAAACGAAAGGGTCGGATAGCGGCGCCGCAGCTCCTTGTGGATCTTGAGCGCGGAGGGGTGCTCGGTGTTTCCGAGCATGTACCGGATCACCGCGAGCCGTTGAGGCGTCAGCTTGAATCCCTCGCTGCGAAGTTTCTGAATAGTCTCCTCGAATGAGATCATGTGCCCTGCCTCCCGCAAATTAAGCAACTCCTTTATATTACTTGGAATTGCTCCTTAAGTCAATAATTATTCTTAACAAAATTGTAGCACAAACCGACTCCCCCCCGCCAAATAATTCTTCGAGCCCGCGAAAAATTCCGCTAACCGCTTTTTTCTTGCGTCGTTTCCTTTCTTTCAAGATACATAAGACAGCGTTTTTTCAAAAGGCATTTTTCGCAGAGAGGCGCCTTCCTGCAAACCAGTTTTCCGTGCTCCACGATCAGGGCGTGATACTCCTTGTACACGAATACGCGCCGCGGCAGGTTTCGCTCGAATCGATCCCTGATTTCCTCGTACGGAGCCGACGGATCGACGAGAGCGAGACGCCCGAAAAGACGCCGCGTATAGGCGTCGACGACGAAAAAGGGCGTGTTGAACGCGTAGAGCATGATCGAGTCGGCCGTTTCCGGGCCGACGCCGTCGAGCGCGAGCAGCCCCTCGCGCGTTTCTTTCCGATTCGCGCGGAAGTAGGCGGCGATCGTCTTCAGCCGCTTCGCCTTCTGATTGAAATAGCCGGCGGAGCGTATCGCGATGGCGAGCGATTGGGCGTCCATGCGCTCGATCGCCCCGGGGCTCATCGCGCCGAGCCGGTTCAGATTTTCGATGGCGCGCGCCGCGCTCACCCACGCGGTGTTCTGGGTGAGAATCGCCCCGGCGGCGACCTCGAACCGCTGGAGATCGCTTCGCGGGCCGCCCGTATAAAGCGGCTTCGTCTCGCCGGGAGGTGTGACAGGCCACCACCGCCGGGGCCCGTGAGCCTGCCGCAAAACTTCGTACACCTTCATGAAACACCCGTCCATGGGGGAGGAGTATAGCACGGGCGCGCGGGAAAATATATTTGACGCGGGGCCGGGGAACCCGTATTGTTGTGCTACGATTTATGTAATTGATAACACGCTGTGGGAGGAAACGCGATGCATATCCCCGACGGTTACCTGTCGCCACGGTCCGCGGCGGCGCTTTACGTCATTTCGGCGCCCCTGTGGGCGCTCTCCCTGCGCAGCGTCCGCCGCAACCTCCGCCGGCGCCGCGTGGCGCTCCTCTCGCTCCTCTCCGCATTCTCGTTTCTCGTCATGATGTTCAATATCCCGCTCCCCGGTGGAACGACGGGGCACGCGGCGGGAGGCGTCCTCATCGCGATCCTCGTCGGTCCCTGGGCTGCGCTCATGGCGGTGACACTCGCGCTCGCGGTGCAGGCGCTTTTCTTCGGCGACGGGGGCGTCCTCGCTCTCGGCGCGAACGCGTTCAACATCGGCTTCGTGATGCCCTTCACGGGGTACCTCGTCTTCAGGCTGTTCAGAGGCGCGGCCGGCCCCGGAGACCGGCGCTTCGCGATCGCCGCCGCGGCGGGAGGTTATGCGGGGATAAATATCGCGGCGTTCTTCGTCGCGGTCGAGCTCGGGCTCCAGCCGCTTCTCCATCATCTTCCTGACGGAACGCCGTTCTACGCGCCCTTCACGTTCGGGGTGACGATCCCCGCGATGGTGATACCGCACCTCGTGATCGCCGGCGCCGCCGAGGCGATCCTCACCGGAGGAGTCGCGGCGTTTCTCGGGAAATATCACCCGGAGCTTTTCGAGAAAGGATCAGGTGCCCCGCGATGAAATACCGCACGGGATGGATCGTGCTCCTTATTCTCGCGATTCTCACGCCGCTCGGTATCATCGCCGCGGGAGGCGCCTGGGGCGAATGGGATCTCGACGGCGTCAGGGATCGCGCTGGATTCGTGCCCGAGGGAATGCGCGCGAGTACGGACGGCAGAACCGAGAGCCCGTTCAAGGAGTACACCGTGCCCGGCCTGGACAGGAGTTTCTTCCACGAAGGGCTCGGCACGATCATAACGGCGATACTCGGGGCGGGGATCACCGCGCTCTTCGCGTTCGCCGTCGCACGGATTGCAAGGCATGGCGGGATTTCTTGAAAAAAACGCATCCGCGGCGGCCCGGGCGATCGAGCGATCGGTCGTAAACGAAACCTGGTGCCGCGCGCGGGGATTGCTCCAGGCGGTCGACCCGAGATTCAAGATCGTCGCGTTCGCCGCGCTCATTCTCTCGTGCTCCCTCACGCACAGCCCCATCCTCCTCGCATGCCTCTATGCGCTCGCGACGCTGCTGGCATATCTCTCGAAAATCGCCGTGAGCGATTTCACGAAACGGATCTGGGTCTTCGTGCCCCTCTTCACGGTGGTCATCGCGATACCCGCGCTTTTCCTCACCCCGGGGACACGGATCGCTTCCCTCGGGCCGCTCGCGATCACGAGCGAGGGCTCGCGCGCGGCGCTCATGCTCGTGCTGCGCGTCTCGGCGTCGGTTTCGTTCTCCGTTCTCCTCGTCCTCACGACGCCGTGGCACCGGGTGCTCGACGCGCTCGGGAGCCTGAGGCTCCCCGGCATCGTCGTATCGCTTCTGTCCCTCTCATACCGGTACCTGCTGCTCCTCCTTCGAACGCTCTCTGAGCTCTTCATGGCGCGCAGAAGCAGGGTGATCGCCTCGCTCCCGTTCCGGCAGGAGGCGGCGTTCATCTCGCGCAGCACGGGATATCTGTTTCTCAGATCGCTCCATCTCGCGGAAGGAGTACACATGGCGATGGTGTCACGGGGCTGGGAAGAGGAAGGCTCACGGAAATCGCGCGGCGGGAAAAGAAACGACTCCGCCGTAAACGGCCGCCGGACGAACGGAGCCCCGGAGCCTTCGCCGGCGAACGCATTCGAGCTCCGGGACGTCCGGTACGACTATCCGGGGAATATCCTCGGACTCTCGATCGAAAGTCTCGACATACCGCGCGGGCGCTGCACGATCCTCCTCGGCTGCAACGGCTCCGGCAAATCGACGCTTCTCAAGGTCCTCGACGGTCTCGTCTATCCCCAAACCGGCTCCGCGGCGGCCTTCGGCCGAACACTCTCCGAGAAGGCGCTCGACGACGGCGCGTTCAGGAGATTCTTCCGGAGCACGGTCGGGCTCGTCTTCCAGGACGCCGACATTCAGTGCTTCTCCACGACCGTCCGCGAGGAGCTCGCCTTCGGCCCGCGCCAGATGGGTTTCGACGAGGCGGAAGTATCGAGGCGCGTCGACGACGCCCTCGCCGCGCTCGGGATCGACGCCCTCGCCGACCGGTACCCGTACAACCTGAGCGGCGGCGAGAAGAAACGCGTCGCCCTCGCCTCGATCCTCACCCTCGACCTCGATGCGTACCTTCTCGACGAGCCGACGGCGAACCTCGACCCGGCGGCGGAGGGCGTTCTCATAGATATCCTGAGCGCTTGTGCGGCCCGCGGCAAAACGCTCGTCGTCGCCACGCAGGATCTCATGCTCGCGCGCCACATCGGCGACACGGCTATCATCCTCGGCCGCGAGAAGCGGCCGCTCTTCATCGGTCCGGTCGAGCAGGCGCTCGCCGACGTGCCGCTCCTCGAGCGCGCCGGGCTCGCTCACGCCCACCGGCACGCGCACCGCGAGGCCGCCACGGGATTCCGACATTCTCATTACACGGAGGAAAAGAGCTCATGAAAACGACACGATTCGGTGTTTCGATGGACGACGAGCTCCTCGCGAAACTCGACCTTCACGCGCGTCGCAA
>JBAZPL010000075.1:0-12017 GCA_041648155.1 Candidatus Krumholzibacteriia bacterium | reverse complement strand
ATCTACTCGATGACGGAGAGCGTCGAGATCGCCATGTGTGGGAAATACGTGCACCTGCACGACGCCTACAAGAGCATCGTCGAGTCGTTCACGCACGGGGGTGTGGCGAATGACGTTCACGTGAACATCAGATGGGTCGACACGGAGAAGGTCGAGCAGGACGGCCCCGAGGCGCATCTCGCCGGGGTTCACGGCGTCCTCGTTCCCGGCGGCTTCGGCGACCGCGGCATCGAGGGCAAGGTGTCGGCGATCAAATACGCCCGCGAAAACGGCATCCCCTTCCTCGGCATTTGCCTCGGCCTTCAGGTGGCCGTGATCGAGTTCGCGCGCAACGTGGCGGGCCTCAAAGGCGCGAACAGCTCAGAGTTCGACCAGGACAGCCCGCACCCCGTGATCGATCTCATGCTCGAACAGCGGAGCCGCACGATGATGGGGGGCACGATGCGCCTCGGCTCATATCCGTGCCGCATCACGGAGGGCTCGCTCGCGCATCGCCTCTACGGCGCGCTCGACACCGACGAGCGCCACCGCCATCGCTTCGAGGTCAACAACGCCTACCGCAAGGCTCTGACCGATGCCGGCATGGTCGTATCGGGCGTCTCCCCCGACGGCGAGCTCGTCGAGATGATGGAGCTCCCGGACCGGCCCTTCTTCATCGGCTGCCAGTTCCACCCCGAGCTCAAGTCCCGGCCCAACCGCGCGCACCCGCTCTTCAAGGGGCTCGTCGGCGCGGCGAAGGCGCACAAGCGGGAGCACGACACCGGGCAAGGGGAGCAGAGCGTGATCCACGGGGACGACTGGAGGGAGGAGCGGTGAATGGAAGCCCTTCGAATCGCCGGCCGCACGGCGGAGCTCGGTAAAACTCCCATCCTCATCGCCGGTCCTTGTGTTCTCGAGAATCTCGACGACGCCGAGCGCGTCGCGATGGAATGCGCGGAGGCGGCCGCGCGCGAGGGATTCTTCTATATCTTCAAGTCGAGCTACCTCAAGGACAATCGATCTTTTCTCGGTTCGTACACGGGTCCGGGCCTCGAGAAGGGGATCGAGATGCTCGCCGCGATCAAGGCGAAGGCGAAGGTGCCCGTTCTCACCGACGTGCATTGCCGCGAGGAAATTGCGAAGGTTGCCGAGATCGTCGATGTGATTCAGATTCCGGCGTTTCTCGTGCGGCAGACGCGCCTCGTCGTCGCGGCGGCGAAGACGGGCAAGGTCGTGAACCTCAAGAAAAGCCAGATGCTCTCCCCCGAGGAGATGGCGAACGCCGTCGAGAAGGCGCGTGCCTCGGGCGCGGGTGGCGTCATGGTCACGGAGCGCGGGACCTTCTTCGGGTACAACAATCTCGTCGTCGATTTCACGGCGTTCCCGCGGATGCGGCCGTTCGGCGTGCCGCTCATCTTCGACGCGACCCATTCGCTGCAGCTCCCCGGCGGCCTGGGAACACGATCGGGCGGCCGGCCGGAATACGTCTCTACCCTCGCGCGGGCGGCGGTCGCCTCCGGCTGCGACGGGCTCTTCATCGAAACCCACTTCGCGCCCCTCGACTGCAAATGCGACGCCGAGGCGATGCTGCCGCTCAAGGAGCTCAAGAAGCTCCTCGCCGAAACGAAGCGGCTCTTCGAGCTCGTGCGCGGGTTCGGGAAATAATCCGGACGATCCTGAATTCTTTTATTGACTGTATGTACGTTTGTGCATATAATTAGTATGTGCGGTACGAGTGGGACGGGTGGAAGGCACAGATCAATCTGGAGAAACACGGCGTCGAATTTGCCGACGCGACGGGTGTATTCCAGGATATCCATGCGATCATGGTATCTGATGAATCTCAAGGAGAGGACAGGTATACTACAATCGGAAGCGATGCCTATGGGCGTATTCTTGTCATCGTCCATGCGTGGCGGCGGCAGCATATTCGGATTATCTCGGCTCGAGTGGCGAATCGACGAGAGCGTCGACAATTCGAAGGTTGAATTATGAAGAAACACTATGATTTCAGCAAAGGTGTGCGGGGAGCCATCGATCCGTTGCCCCCCGGCAAGAGTCGCATAACCATAAGAATCGACGAAGAGATTCTGGACTGGTTTCGCGACAAGGCTGACGAGGCGGGAGGGGGCAACTACCAGACGATGATGAATGACGCCCTGCGCGAGTACATTCGCAAGTGCGATGACTCGATCGAGGATAAGCTGCGGCACGTCGTTCGGGAAGAGCTCGCGAGATACCGGACGAAGCGGCGAACAAAGTAGTTGATTTTGCCGGGGCGAATCCGCCATCCTTGATTGACCAATCCATGAAAGCGCGGGCAAGAATGGCAAAGAAGCAGGAAAATGTCGACGACATCGGGCGAGAGGTCATCGCCGCCGAGATCCTCGGGCTCGAGGAGCTGCGGCGTTCGATCGGCGCCGAGTTCAGGAAGGCAGTGGCACTTCTCCTCGACTGCCGGGGAAAAACGGTCGTCTGCGGCGTGGGCAAGTCGGGCATCGTCGCGCGCAAGATCGCCGCGACCCTGAGCAGCACGGGCACGCCCGCCGTCTATCTCCATCCCGGCGACGCGGTCCACGGCGACATGGGGATGATCACGAAGGACGATATCTTCCTCGCCGTGAGCAAGAGCGGCCAGAACGACGAGATCGCGAAGCTGCTCCCGTTTCTCAAGCGGATGAACGTCAGGATGATCGCGATCACGGCGAAGGCCGAAAGCCCCCTCGCCCGGGAGAGCGAGATCGTCCTTCTCACGATGGCGGAGAAAGAGGCCTGCCCGATGGACGTCGTGCCGACGACGAGCACGACGGCGGCCATGGTCCTCGGCGACGCCCTCGCCGTCGCGGCGTTCCAGAGCCGCAACTTCAGCAAGGAAGATTTCGCGAGACTCCATCCGAGCGGCGTCCTCGGGAAGCGCCTGAGCCTCACCGTCGGCGAGCTCATGCACAAGGGAGACGCGATGCCCCTTATCGGCGCGGATACGCTGCTTCGCGAGGCGCTCTTCGAGATCACGAACAAGAGGCTCGGCTGCGCCGGCATCACCGATGGGGAGGGGCGGCTCAAGGGCATCATCGTGGACGGCGATCTCAGGCGCATCCTCCTCAAGAACCCGCTCGCGCTCGAGATGAAGGTCTCCGGTCTCATGACCTCCCCGCCGCGCACCACGCGCGCTGCCGCTCTCGCGGTCGATGCACTGGCCGAGATGGAAATGGATCCGCGCGGCCCGGTAACCCAGCTTTTCGTCGTCGACGAGGCCGGTCATCCGGTCGGCGTTATCCATATTCACGACATCATCCGAGAGGGGCTGAAATAGAGCTCGGTCGACCTTTCAGGCGGATTTATCTGGAATTGTGATAATAACTTAGCCAGTATCATTCCCCTTGGGGCTTGATGATCCGCAGAACGGCCCCGGGATTCCTCCTAACTCCTTATTATTCCTTGAAGTTACTTATCATTCCCTATTGTTGCGACACTTTGGCATAATTGTTGCTTGACAGATGCAGATTCTTGGATTATAAAATGTAAGGTGAAGCGAAAGATACGAAGATGGGCAGCCTATCTTTTCATACAAGCGCTCATACTGTGCACGCGGATTATGCCGCGGCGCAGGGGGCTCGCGTTCTTCGCGTTTCTGGGCGCCGCCGCCTACCGGTTCTACCGGGAGGACCGGGAGCGCGCTCTCCGGAATCTCGCCCTCGCCTTTCCTCGGAGCGATCCGGTTATCATTTCCGCGATGGCGAGAGGATGCTTCACGGCTATCGCCCGAAACGCATACGACGCGTTGAGGCTCGCATATATACCGAAGGAGAAAATCCTCCGGCTTTGCACCGTCGAGGGAGAGGAGCACATGGCCGGCGTGCTTCGTTCGGGGAGAGGCGTCATCGGGGTGACGGGGCATATCGGATGCTGGGAGCTCCTGGCAGCTTATTTTTCGAGCAAGGGGTATCCGGTGAGCGTTATCTATAGGGACATGCGGGACCGAGGGCTCGAGTCCATGCTCGTGGGCATGAGGCGTCGCCACGGCGTCTCGTCGATCCCGCGCGGGGCGAGCGCGGTGTCCGCGTACAAGGTCCTCAAGCGCGGCGAGATACTGGCGTTGCTCATCGATCAGGATATCGACGTCGACGGGCTCTTCGTTCCGTTCTTCGGCGTTCCGGCGCATACGCCGCGCGGCGCCGCGGCGTTCGCGCTGAGGAGCGGCGCGGCTGTCGTGCCGATCGCGATTCACATGCAGCCCGACGGGAGCCATCGCGTCACGGTGTTACCCGAGCTCGCGAAGCCGTCCGCCGACCTCCCCGAGGGGGAGCGGATCGACGAGCTCACGAGGAGCTGCGCGCAGGCGGTCGAAGGGCTCATCAGGATATATCCGCAGCAATGGGTGTGGTTCCACGATCGTTGGAGAAAACGGGAAAAGGTCAATTGATATGGATCGCTTCAGAACAATGAGCCGCGGCGCGCTGATTCTCATGGCCCTGTGCCTGGCGGCGGCCGCCGTGTCCTGCCAGGGCCGAGACGGGGATAAGGGATCGATCGCGACGGCGGACGTTCCGGATCAGGAATTCTCCGACTTCACGACGGTCGAGAGCGATTCGGCGCTCGTTCGCTGGATTCTCAAATCCCCCGTCGCCCGCATCTACAACGCGCGGAGACTCCTCGTGACCGACGTGCCGCGTATCGAATTCTTCGACGAGTTCGGGCAGCTCGCTTCGATCCTCACATCCGACAAGGGAGAATATAACCAGGTCACGCACGATCTCACCGCGCTCGGGCACGTCGTGATCACGAGCGTCGAAGGCTACGTGCTTGAAACGGAAAGCCTCGTCTGGGTCGAGAAGCTGGGCGAGATACATTCTGAGGATTTCGTGAAATTTACGAGAGGCGCCGACGTTCTCACGGGCTACGGGCTTCGCGGAGACCCGGGGCTTCGCGACGTTGAGATCAAGCGGGACATCAAGGCGTATCTGCGGGACGAGGGCGGTTTGCTCAAGGAAGAGATCGAGAAGGATGCAAATTCGGGGGGTGCACGGGGTGAATGAAGCTCGACGTGAACCGTTGAGAAACGACGAGGAAACGGTGCCGGTGGCCGGCGGGAGCGACAGAGCGCCGTCGATTGACGGAACGGGTCTTGCCTGTGATCGCCTCCTCAAGGTCTACGGCAAACGCCGCGTCGTGAACGAGGTCTCGATCAAGGTCTCGAAGGGAGAGATTGTCGGCCTTCTCGGTCCGAACGGCGCCGGCAAGACCACCTGTTTCTACATCCTCGTCGGGATGATCCGCCCCGACGGGGGCTCGGTGAACCTCGACGGCGAGGAGATCACAAAGCTCCCCATGTACAAACGGGCGCGCAAAGGCATCGGTTACCTTCCCCAGGAGGCTTCGATATTCAGGCGGCTCTCGGTCGAGGACAACCTCATGGCGATTCTCGAGACGATTCCCCTTTCGAAGGGGGAGCGCACGCGAAGGCTCGAGGCGCTTCTCGAGGAGCTCGGCATCGCGCACCTGCGGAAGAGCTACGGTTACCAGCTCTCGGGAGGCGAGCGCCGAAGGGTCGAGATCACGCGATCGCTCGTCACGGAGCCCTCCTTCATGCTGCTCGACGAGCCGTTCGCGGGTATCGATCCGATCACCGTGCAGGACCTCCAGGGAATCGTGCGAAAGCTCAAGGAACGCGGCCTCGGCGTCCTCATAACCGATCATAACGTGCGCGAGACGCTCTCGATCACGGACCGCTCCTACATCATGTACGACGGAAAGATCTTGCGTTCGGGAACGGGCGATCAGCTCGCCGCCGACCCGGACATTCGCGAAATATATCTCGGCGAGGCGTTTCGACTCTAAATAAGAACAGGACGGCACTGCCATGGATATGAAAATCGGACTCAATATCGGGCTGCAGCAGCGTCTCGTGATGACGCCGAAGCTCCAGCAGGCGCTCAAGCTCCTGCAGATGCCGACCCTCGAATTGCAGCAGGTGCTCAAGCAGGAGGTCCTCCAGAATCCGCTCCTTGAGGAAATCGACGACGCGGACATGGAAGCGGACGAGGAAGAGCCCGCGACGGAAGAGCTCGCCGAGCGGAAAACCGAAGAACAGCAGGCCAAGCTTGCCGAGACCGAAGCGGAGAGCGAAGAGGCGAAGAAAGAGCGCGTCGAGTTCGACGACTACTTCGAGTCGAGCTACGGCCTGGGGGACGGCTTCGCGAACGAGGAGGAACGGGAGGATTTCGTCGAGCGCGTGCCCATCGCGAAGCAGAGCTTCGTCGAATATCTCATGAGCCAGATGAGACTCATCACGAAGGACGTGAAGACGCTCGAGGTCGGCGAGTACATCGTCGGGAGCCTCGACGATTCGGGCTACCTCACGGCCGGTCTCAGGGAGATCGCCGATTCGTGCCGCACGACCGAAGAGGAGGTGGAACGCGTGCTCAGGATGATCCAGGCCTTCGATCCGATCGGAGTCGGCGCGCGCAATCTCAAGGAGTGCCTCCTCATCCAGCTCACGGCCAAGGGCATGGGCGACACCCTCGCCGCGCGCATCGTTCGCGACCATTTCGAGGAATTCAAGCAGAAGAAATACCTGGACCTGAGCAAGGCGCTCAAGGTGTCCATGAAGGAGATACAGGAGGAGTCGCACGTCATCGGCAAGCTGAACCCGAAACCGGGCCTCGACATTCTCGTCGACGAGCCGAAATACGTCATCCCCGACCTCGTCGTCGATCTGGTCGGCGACCGGTACATCATCTCGCTCAACGACCGGAACATTCCCCGCCTCAGGATCAGCCAGTCGTACCGCGACGAACTCCAGCAGAACGTCGAGCTTGACACCGAGGCGAAGGATTTCATCCAGAGCCGCCTCAAGAACGCGAAATGGCTCATCCAGACGATCGAGCAGCGCCGGCGCACCATGATCAAGGTGATGGAGGCGATCGTCGAGGAGCAGAAAGAGTTCTTCGAGAAGGGAGCGGCGTTTCTCAGGCCGCTTACCCTCCAGCAAGTCGCGAGCAGGATCAACATGCATGAGTCGACCGTGAGCCGCGTGACGACGAACAAATACGTCCAGACGCCCCGCGGCGTCTACGAGCTCAAGTATTTCTTCAGTTCGAGCCTGAGCACCGAGGACGGCGACGAGGTTTCCGCGAAGAGCGCCAAGATGAAGATCAAGGGCATCATCGCCAAGGAGGATACGCGAAGACCCTTGAGCGACCAGAAGATCGCGGATATACTGAAGAAGGACGGTCTCATCATCGCGCGCCGGACCGTCGCGAAGTACCGGGAGCAGCTCGGCATACTTCCGGCCCGGCATCGAAAGCAGTATTGAACATAACCGAACGCAGGGTTATCGATAATACATGACTGTATCGACCAAGTCTCGCCGATCCGAGCGCCTTCCCAGCCGGCTGCAGAGGAGAATTCCGCTCCTCGGCGAATGCAGTCCTATCGAGAGCATCGTCCGCGGAAACAATCTTCACACGGTGTGCCGCGAAGCCCTGTGCCCGAACCGGACCGAATGCTACTCGCGGCGGCGGGCGACCTTTCTCATTCTCGGCGGCATTTGCACGCGCGGGTGCCGCTTCTGCGCGGTTTCGCGGGGCACGCCCGATCCCCCCGATCCGGGTGAGCCCATGCGGATCGTGCGGGCCGCGAGCGCGATGAATCTCGAAAACGTCATCGTGACGTCCGTCACCAGGGACGATCTGCGCGACGGGGGGGCAGGGGCCTTCGCCGACACGGTGCGCGCGCTCAAGCGCATCGAGAAGCCGCCCGTCGTCGAGGTTCTCGTCCCCGATTTCGGCGGCAGCCTCGAGTCGCTCGCGGCGGTTCTCGCCGCGGGCCCCGAGATTCTCGCTCACAACATCGAAACGGTCCGCCGTCTCTACACGAAAGCGCGCAAGGGCGCCGATTACGACAGATCGCTGTTTCTTCTTTCGGAATCGAAACTGATTCGTCCGGAGGTGATCACGAAGTCTTCATTGATGCTCGGACTGGGTGAAACGACCGAAGAGGTGCTGGAAGCCTTTCGGGATCTGAGACGTTCGTCGGTCGACTGCCTGACGGTCGGCCAGTATTTGCGTCCGGGAATCGAGCAGATCCGCGTTCGGAGCTATATCCCGCCCGAACGCTTCGACTGGTTCCGGGATGAGGCGCTCGCCATGGGTTTCCGCGACGTGGCCGCCGGGCCGCTCGTGCGGAGCTCGTACCAGGAGGTCCGTCTCGGTCTCCAGTAGGGATAACGGCAGAGTGAAGGGTAGAAGATGCGAGGAGGTATCGAATGAAGCTCACGACCACGGCACGGCATTTCGAAGCGACTCCCGAGCTCGTCACGTTCGCCGAGAGCAAGATACTGAAACTGAAGCGGTTCTGGGACCAGATACTCCACGCCGAAGCGATCATGTCGGTGGAGAAATTTCGCCACATCGCCGAGATCAAGGTCCACGTGAACGGCCACGACTTTTCCGCCAAGGAAGAATCCGACGACATGTACGCCTCGATCGAGAAGTCGGTGAAGAATCTTGAAAAGCAGATGAAGAAGATCAAGGGCAAGCTCGTTCTCAACGCCCACGGGCACCGCAAGGGCGTCTACAAATCGGAAACCCGCGAAAAGGTGATCGGCTCGGCGAGCGTCGGCTCGGTCAAGGGGCTCGAGATCATCGAGGAGGTTGCGCACGGTATTCGCGAGGTGAGCGTCGAGACGGCGATCGTTCTGATGGAAGACGAAGAGCACAACTTTATGCTGTTCAACAACACCGAATCGGGTAAACTGAGCATCGTGTACCGACGGGCCGATGGAAATTACGGATTGCTCGAGAAATTCTAGGACGGTTACGAATCCCAGGCGGTGAATATGGAGGATTCTCTTCGCTACGTGTACCCGGTCGATCAGTTCTATAACGAATGCAAGGATGAGTTCAAGCTCGAGGTGCTGACGCCGAGCCTCGCGAGCCCCTTGCAGATCACGGTGCCCGATATACACCGGCCCGCGTTCGCGCTCACCGGATTCATGGAGTTCTTTCTCCACGAGCGGATCCAGCTCATCGGCGAGACCGAGACGGTGTACCTGTCGTCGCTCAACCAGGTTCAGCAGCGCGACGCCATGATGAGGCTCTTCTCGAAGCCCCTGTGCTGCATCATCATGACGAAAGGGCTCGAGCCGATTCCGGACCTCGTTCCGTTCGCGACCGAGCACGGCATTCCGGTGATCCGCACGGCGCTCCCGACGACGCCGTTCCTCCACATGCTCGCCGATCATCTCGAGGACGTTTTCGCGCCGCGCATGTCGGTTCACGCCTCTCTCGTCGACGTGTACGGAGTCGGACTCCTGATCTCGGGGCAGAGCGGAATCGGCAAGAGCGAGATAGCGCTCGACCTCGTCGAGCGGGGGCACCGGCTCGTCGCCGACGACGTCGTCGAAATCATCGGGCGAGGCAACGTGATCATCGGGAAGGGCTCCGAGCACCTGCGGCATTTCATGGAGATCCGCGGCATCGGGATCATCAACGTCATGGACATCTTCGGCATTCGCGCGGTGCGCGTTCAAAAGCGCATCGAGGTCGAGGTGCGCCTCGAGGTCTGGGATCCGAAGAAGGATTGGGACCGGCTCGGCCTCGACGAGAAATACGTCGACATCCTCGGAACAAAGATCCGGCAGGTCGTGATACCGATCTATCCGGGCAAGAATATCACGGTTATCGCGGAAAGCATTTCCCTCAACCACATGCTCAAGGTGTACGGCATCGATGCCGCGAAACGGTTCAACAAACAACTCATCGACATGATGGAGAGCGATCGCAAGACCAGGCGATACCTCAAGTACGATACGGAATGAGCGACGAAAAATACAGCGAACGCACGGCGGGGATCGTCGTCACGCACGGGAAGCTCGCCGAGGAGCTCGTTCGCACGACGGAGCTCATCGTCGGCGCGCAGGAGGATCTCTACGCCGTTTCGGGCTCCGATCTCTGCGACGAGAGCGTCATCGACAGGATACGCGAGATCCTCGCGCGGCGGGAAGACGCGCACGTGATTGTATTTGTCGACTACTTCGGCGGCTCCTGCTGCATCAACAGCGTTCGCGCGGTCGAGGGAGAGACGGGGATCAAGGTCATGAGCGGCGTCAATCTGCCCGTCCTGCTCGCCTTCGCGACGAAGCGGGGCACGATGCCGTTCGATGAGATGATCGAGCACCTCATCCGCCGCGGCCGCGAGAGCCTGAAGGTGATCGATCTATGATCGTGCTGTTCAGGATCGACGATCGACTCATCCACGGACAGGTCGTTCTCGGATGGGGGACCGTTCTCAAGCCCGATCGGATCATTCTCGCGGATGACCTCGTCGCCTCGAACGAATGGGAGCGGGATCTCTACGCCTCGGCGGCGCCTCCCGAGATCAAGGTTTCGATACTCGCCCTTACCGAAGCGGCGGCGCAGCTCAAGGCCGGAGTCTTCGAGGGGGAAAAGGTGATTCTCCTCGTGAAGCATCCGAGGAGCGTTCTTTCCCTCATGGACCTTGGGCTTCCCGTGAGCGAAGTCAACGTCGGCGGAATCCATTACCGCGAGGGAAGGGAAAAGGTCCTCGAGAACGTATACCTCGACGCCGAGGAGCGGAGCATCATGCGAGAGCTCGTGAAGCGAGGGGTGACGCTCGACGGGAGGGCGCTTCCATCGAGCAAGACGGTGACGCTCAATTCCCGGGTCGTGTAGTCGCTTGTAATGGGTCGTGTAGCCGCCGTTTTGAAAGGAGCGCCTGAGCGACCATGAATCCCGTTTTTTCCGCATCGCTCCTCGCCGGCGCGCTCGCGTCGGATAACCGGTCCTCGCTCCGGCTCATGGTCTCCCAACCCGTATGCGGCGGGCTGCTGGCGGGATTCGTGCTCGGAAGCCCGCGCGAAGGCCTTCTCGCCGGAGCTGTTCTCCAGATGCTGTTTCTCGGCATGATCCCGGTGCGTGGAATCGGCATGAGCGACCTCGCGCTCGGGGGTGTGGCCGTCTCGTCGCTCTATATTCTCGCCCTGCGGTCGGCGGCCGTCGATCCCGCGGCAAAGGGGCTCGTGCTCCTCCTTTCGCTCGCCGCGTCTCTCGGCGTCGCGGCGGCGGGACGCTGCGTGTACCGTTTCTGGGAGAGCAGGTCGCACGTTTTCACCGACGCGGCTCTCCGGCTCGTCGGCAGGGGGCGTTTCGCTCTCGCCTCCGCGCTCCATTTCTCGACCCTGGCGATACATTTCGCCGTCGGCTTCGCCGTCATGGCGGCGGTCGTGGTCGCGGGCGTGCCGGCCGTCGCGGGGATCGTCGGGGCCATAGGAGGAACATGGGCCGAGCCGCTCGCGGAGCTACCGGTGTTGCTGCCGTTCATCGGAGCGGGCTCGCTCCTCGCGCTCAATCTCGGGAGAGTGCGCGGTTTTCTGTTCCTGGCCGGATTCTGCACCGTGATGCTGGTGCTGGTGTTCAGGAGCTGATATGGAGAAGGATCGTCCGCGCGAAGGTATCTGGATCGAGACGGCCGATGCGCCCCCCGCCCGGCGCCGGTCGCGCGCGGCGTTTGTAAAGGAGCACGGCAGCGCGATCTGGAGGCTCTTTTTCATCCAGAGCTCCCGCAACGAGCGGACGCTCGACGGACTCGGATTCTTCTCGATCGTCGCACCGTTCATATCGAAATGCTCCCGGCCCGGGGAGGACGCGAAGGCCTTCGCGCGCCGCCACCTCGGGTATTTCAACGCGGGGCTTTACCTCTCGTCCGCCGTCGCGGGGGTCGTCGTCAACATGGAGCAGAGACGCGCTCGCGGCGAACCGGTCGCCGTGGAGCGGATCGAGAGCGTCAAGGCGGCCCTTTCATCCGCCCTCGCCGCCCGCGCCAATTATTTTTTCGACGCGCTCCTCGTCCCCCTCGGATTGACAATCGCGAGCATATCTGCTATGTATGGCTCGTATGCCGGACTGATAGCCTTCCTCGTGCTCTACAATTTCTATCACTTCCAATCCCGGATTGGCGGATACTGCAAAGGTGCCGAGTTGGGTGAGGGTGTGGGAGGGGCGTTCGTCGCCCGGCTC
>JBAZPL010000074.1:0-12203 GCA_041648155.1 Candidatus Krumholzibacteriia bacterium | reverse complement strand
GATCCGAGAAGGAACGCCCAGAGGACGCCTTGAAATATTCTTTGTTCCTTATCCTGCCGCACGGCTCAAAGGCTCCGCAATTCGCGCGTTACCATGTAGACTTGATTTCCGCCACCGCCCACCGCGAACCCTCTTTGACGAGAGTGACGTACACCTTGTCCTTGTAGAGCCCGCCGCTTTGATTGATCTTGTAGCTCCTCAGGGCCATCCCGTAAATCCTGCTATCCTGCTTCTCGAGATTGTGGAACTTTACGAACGTGAAAGCGGTCTGCTTCGTGGCGGCGAAAAGGTCCTTGAAGATGTAAAGCACCTGGGGCTTCGTAAAATACCCGCCCCGCCGGTCGATGCCGCGAATCTCCATAAAGATGCGCGATTCGCTCAGGAGGCCGGCGAGCGCCTGGGCGTTGCCGGACTGCCAGGCCTTCTCGATACTCCTGAAAACCATGAGGGGTTCCTCGTTGATATCGGCATCCGGAACGGCCTCGCGTTTCCGGAGCTCCTGCGCCGCTACCGAGGCGCCCGCGAGAAGGAAAACGGCAAGGAGCGCAATCGATATGCTGCACGAACGCGAAAGTCCCACGGTAGCTGTTCCTTTTCTCGCCCCGGCGGCTCGGCCAGGGCAGAATCCACCCTCGGGGCATTATTGACCACAGTCATTTATCGCATAGCCTGTGCCACATTATTTTGTTGATAACAAAAGAGTTAACTGCGTTCGAGTAGTTTCGCGGTGTCCTTTTTTGGGGAATGGCGTCCAAATAAGTGGACGCCAGAGGCTCAAGGCCATGTCCTGTAAATGAAAAGAGCGAGGACGACGAGGGCGAGCGCGAACTTCACGAGCATGGCGAGCAGCTTCCCGATGAAGGCGAAGAAACCGGTGCGAAGCGCCCTGTCGAGCGATCGGTAATAGGCATACTCGCTCGCGACCGCCCCGGCGAAGGCACCGAGGAAACCGAACAGAATGCTCCCGGCGAGCGGGATGATCGCGGTCCCGACAGCGGCGCCGGCGAGACCTCCGACGAATGCCCCGAGCACTCCCCATTTCGTCGCGCCCTTGCGAGCGACGTACAGGACGCCGAGGAGCGATTCCACAATCTCGCCCGCGGCGGTGATCCCGGCCATGACGAGAAGCATCTTCCAGCCGACGTCCGAGAACCGGGTCGCGGCGGCGTAGACGGTGATCGCCGCAAGCGTGATCCAGCTTCCCGCGACACCCGCAAAGATGAGAACGTTCAGAAGAAAAAGCACGGCGTACAGGACGACGAGTCCCGCGTGCTGAAGCACCGATTCCATCGGCGGACCCTCCGCGCGCGGCCCGGCCTCACGAGAGGCGCCCCGCGTCGAAAGAGAATATCAAAATCAGCTTGATTGCGCTTATCAGGCGGCGGACCGCGCCGTCTTCCGGCGATTGGTGATCCGGTTCTGCCATTCGACCACGATTGCGCTCGCCACGTACACGGATGAGTATGTCCCCGTGACGAGACCGATCGTCATCGCGAGCGCGAAATCGCGCACGAATTCGCCCCCCATGAAGAGCAGGAACATCGTCACGATGAACACGGTCAACACGGTGATAATCGTCCGGCTCAGCGTCTCGTTGATGGAGACGTTGAGCATCCCCTCGTAGCTCTCGCGCCGGCGAAGGCCGAAGTTCTCGCGAATCCGGTCGAACACGACGATCGTATCGTTGATCGAGTATCCGACGATCGTGAGGAGCGCCGCGACGACAAAGAGGGAGATCTCGCGGTTGAAGATCGAGAAAAGCCCGACCGTCACGAGGACGTCATGGGCGAGGGAGAGGACCGCCCCCACGGCGAACTTGAGCTCGAACCGCCACGAGACGTACACGAGGATGCCGAACAGGGATACGATGATGGCCGCCCACGCCTTGTTCTGAAGCTCTTTGCCGACCTTGGGACCGATGGTTTCGGTCCGGCGGATTTCGATCGCTCGCTGGGGAAAATCCTTTACGAGCTCCGTCTTGAGAGCGTCGGCAACCTTCGTTTCGGCGCCGAGGAACGGGATTCTGAACGCCGCCCGCTTCGATGTCTCCTTGGTCGCCTCGAGAATGCCGTACCCGTTCTCCTTCATGCGCGCCGCGAGATCCGCGATCTCGGGGATCGAATCCGCCTCGACGGAGAGCAGGGTGGCCCCCTCGAAGCCTTTGGACAGATCCGGCGGCATCTGCTCTGTCGAAAGCACCGTCCATTTCAAGCCCGGCGCCACCTTGTTGAGGCCCTCGAGGAGATGCTCCGAGGCGTAGTTGGTCTCCTCTACTCCGCCTATCTTGATGATGTATTCATCCCCGCCTTCGCCGTACTGTTGAATTTCCGCTGTCTCGTACCCGGCTCTGCCCATCGACGTCCGCACATCCGCGATCGGGATCGGCTCGTCAAACTTGACCTGTACGAGCGTGCCCCCTTCGAACTCGACCGAGAGCTTGTAGCCGCCCTTCGCGATCATCGAGATAAGCCCCGCGACGATGATCAGGCCGGATATAATGAAGGCTTTGTAACGAAAGCCGATGAAATCGATATTCGTTTTATGAAAGAATTCCATGTACGCTCCTCTGCGCCATTCGTTAAATGCTGAGCTTCTTCATGGGCCGAGACACCCAGAGGTCGAAAATCAGGCGGCAGAACACGCACGCCGCGAACATGCTCGTGAGAATTCCGATGCTGAGCGTCGTAGCGAAGCCCTTGATCGGTCCTGTTCCGAACTGCCAGAGCGCGACCGCCGATATGAGCGTCGTCAGGTTCGCGTCGAGAATCGTGACGAACGCTCGTTCATAGCCCGCGTCGACCGCGGAACGGATGGTCTTCTCCCGCCGCAGCTCCTCCCTGATGCGCTCGTAGATGAGCACGTTCGCGTCCACCGCCATACCGACCGTGAGCACGAGGCCCGCGATGCCCGGCAGCGTCAGCGCCGCCCCGAAGTATGCGAGGAAACCGAACAGGCTGACCATGGTCAGAACGAGACCCAGCGTCGCTATAACACCCGAGAGCTGATAGTACATCATGATGAAAACGACGACCGCCCCGGCACCGAAGAGCCCCGCCCGGAGGCCCTGGCGGATCGAATCGGCCCCGAGGCTCGGGCCGACCGTGCGCTCCTCTCTCGTGAACATCGGCGCGGGGAGCGCGCCCGCCCGGAGGATGATCGCGAGATCGCGAGCCTCGACGTCGGTGAAGGACCCTTCGATCACACCGCGGCCGTCGGGTATCTTGCTCTTGACGACGGGGAACGATTTTATCTTCCCGTCGAGGATAATCGCGGTGAAGCGTCCGACGTTATCGCCGGTGAAGCGCGAGAGCTCGCGCGCGCCTTTGCGGTTGAACGTGAACGCCACGGAAAGCTGGGTCGGCGACTGGGGATTCGGCTGGGGCTCGGCGCTCACGAGGTTCGATCCCGAGACATACTCGTCCTTCGCCACGAGCATGAGGGCCTTCCCCCTGCCCCCCTCGGACAGATTCATCCATTCGTCGAACCACATGAACTCGCTGTCCTTCGAAATCGCGGCCGGCGCCTCGGGCCGCGCGAGCATCCGGCGCACAAGGGGAACGTTTTCCTCGCGCACCAGAACCCAATCGCGATTGAAGCTCACGAGGAGCGAAGTGAACGGCTTGCTCTTGTCGACCGTCTCGAGAGGCACGTTGAGCGGAAACTCGTCCGCGCCCTTCGTTTTGGCGAAAAGGCTCTCGCCCGGAATTGCCTTGGCCACGGTGGAAGCCTTCGTCGGATCGGGAACGACGCCGAGCGTATCCACTTTCATCGGGCCGATCTCGACGAGCGAATCCCCCGAGACTCTCCGGAACGTCTGGTCGAGCTTGTTCAGAACATCCGCGACCTCCTGCTGCTGGCGGATGAGCCGCCATTCGAGCATCGCGGTCTGCCCGAGAAGCCTCTTGGCGCGTTCCGGATCGGTGAGGCCCGGGAGCTGCACGATGATGCGCTTGGAGCCTTCCTTTTGGATGGTCGGCTCGGAAACGCCGAACTGATCGACGCGATTGCGCACGATCTCGAGCGCCCTATCGAGGACGTCCTTTTTCTCATCGGCTTTGAGCTGCGAATCGTCGACCTCGAGCGTGAGATGCATGCCGCCCTTGAGATCGAGCCCCAGCTTGAGCGCTTTCTTGTGAAGCTTGTCGATCTTTTCCGGGTTTTCGATCTCGAGCCTCTGTTGTTCCTCCTTGCTCATGGTCGCAAGCCTGTAGGTCGGCCAGAGGAACCAGAGGGAGAGCGCAATGACGATTGCGCTGGTTATTGCCCTGATTCTATCAGACCTGTTCACATTCCCTCGCTTCCGCTTCGATTTTCTGTTCCAAGAAACTGTAAAATATACCAATTATGCCGCTTTAGTCAAATGGAAAATGTCCCGTCTCGAATATCCCTCCGATATTTGGAGATTGAAAAAAAGACGTTTCTGGAATGTAATCCCGGCGAATACCCCAAGCGGGCACCCGCGGGCCCGGCAGCCCGGCCGCCAGACAAAGGAGATTCGCGTATGAGCAGGCGATCTATCTTATTAATCCTCATCCTCTTGGCATTCTCTGCGGTTCGAGGCCCCTCGGCGTGGGGCGCCGCGGATACGCTCGATCAGAGGGTCTTCCCTCTCAACGTGCTGCAAGACTCCGCAAAATTCACCATTTACGTCAACGAGGAACCGGTCGCCACGATAGTCTCCAGCTGGAGGGCGGGCGGAGGCTTCGCCGAGGATATCACGGTCGCTCTCGGCGGACAGAGCATCTCGGCGTCGATAGAGATCGAATGTGACGATGGCGGCATCTGGCGAACGATCACGATAAAGAGCCCCCGGGGGGACGCGGTCGTCACGCGAGAAGGCATGAAGGCGTCGATAAAGGCCGGCGGCAACATAAACACGGTCGATCTCAAGCCCGGCACCGTTCTTTTCGAGAACTCGAGCCCGGCCCTCATGAGCCAGGCGGTCTGCGCCTACGACGCCGCGAAGGGGGGCAAGCAGACTTTCCCCGTATTCATCGTTCCCGCGATCGTACTGGAAGCTTCGCTCGAAAGGCTCGAGACGGCGGAACGGTTCATCATGGGAGAGCCGCGGACATTCACTCTGTACCGGTACGGGCTCCCCGGCGTCGACCTGATCGTCTGGGTGGACGAAAACAACCGCCTCTGCCTCGCGGACGTCCCCGCGCAGCGCGCCGCCTACGTGCGTGAAGGGTACGAGGCGCTGCGCGGGCGCGCCGAGACGGACTCCCTTCTCTCCCGCCCCGAATTCGAAGTGGCCGTCGAGAAGAACGTGATGGTGCGCATGCGCGACGGGAAGAAGCTCGCGACGGACGTTTACAAGCCGGCCGCCGATGGCAAATTCCCCGTGATACTGATCCGCACGCCGTACGGGAAGGACATGTCGGAGCTCAAGGCCCGTTTCTATGCGCGGCGCGGATACGTTTTCGCCGTGCAGGATTGCCGCGGCCGCTTCGCGTCGGAGGGCTCGTGGAATCCCTTCTTCAACGAGCCGAAGGACGGATACGACACGATCGAGTGGCTCGCCGCTCAGCCATGGTCGAACGGCAAGGTGGGAATGATCGGCGCCTCGTATCTGGGGTGGGTGCAGTGGTGGGCGGCCAGGGAAGCTCCCCCGCACCTCGCGACCATTATTCCAAACGTCGCGCCCCCCGATCCGTATTTCAATATACCGTACGAGTACGGCTCCTTCTTTCTGCTCGGGGCGATCTGGTGGGCCGACGTTCTCGAGCAGGAGGCGACGGCGGATCTCTCGGGCAAAGCGATGAGCGCCGTCAACGAGAAGAAATACGCGAAGCTGCTCCGACACCTCCCCGTGATCGACCTCGACAAGAAGGTGCTCGGCAGGAAGAACAGATACTGGCGCGAGTGGATCAAGCACCCCGATAATGACGCATACTGGCGCCGCGCGAGCTTTCTCGAGGATCTCGGGAACTTCACATCGCCCGTGTATCATCAGTCGGGCTGGTTCGACGGGGACGGGATCGGCTCGAAGCTCAACTACCTCGCGATGGCGCGCTTCGGCCGCGCGACGCAGAAGCTCGTCCTCGGCCCCTGGGGGCATACGGACGCGGCGGCGCGCCGGGGTCCCGGCGACAGGGACTTCGGCCCGAACGCCATCATCGATCTCGAGGGAAGCTACCTGCGATGGCTCGACCGCCGGCTCAAGGGGATCGAGAACGGCATAGACAAAGAGCCGCTCGTCGCCCTCTTCGTCATGAACACGAACCGGTGGCTCACGGGCCCCAGCTATCCCCTGCCGGAAACGAAGTTCACGAAGCTTTACCTTGCGAGCGGCGGCGCGGCGAATACGTCGAAGGGGGACGGGCGGTTGGGATTCGATGCGCCGGCCGCGGGCTCCCCAAGCGATAGCTACGTTTACGATCCGGCCGATCCGACGCCCGATCCCGGCTTCTATACGACACCGGAGGACCTCGCCGGCGAAGAGACCAGAGACAGCACGAAGACCGTTTCCGTCGAGGAGGAGCGCGAGAAGGTGTTCGCGTACCACGGAAAGGTCGACGAGGAGCGAAGCGACATTCTCGTTTACGAGACGGCTCCGATGAGCGACTCGCTCGTCGTCGCGGGCCCCGTCTCGGCGGTTATCTACGCGAGCTCGTCGGCGAAGGACACGGACTTCTTCGTGCGCCTCTCGGAGATCGACGAGAAGGGGCGCGTCTTTCCGCTCGTCCACGGGACGATCAGGGCGCGCTACCGCGAGTCGTTCTCGAAGCCGACTCTTCTCGCGCCCGGCGAGATTTATGAATACCGGCTCGACCTGTGGCAAACGGGTGTCACGATCCCGAAGGGGAGAAAGCTCCGCGTCGAGGTCGCCTCGGCCGCGTTTCCGACTTTTTCGAGAAACCTGAACACAGGGAAGCACAACGAAACGGAAACGAAATTCGTCAAGGCGACTCAGAAGATCCATCACGACGCGAGATATCCGTCACATGTGCTCCTGCCCGTCATCGAGAAACCGGATTTCAAGGATCAGCTGCGGTAAAACGCAAGGAGGCGCCCGATGAAAAGATTTCTCATTCTTGTTCTCTGCTGCGCGCTCTGCGCCGCGATCCTCAGCTGCGGGAAGAAGCAGAAAAAGGAGCCGAAGCAGGAAGGAGCGCCCGCGCCCGGCGACATCGTCGAAATAATTTCGGGGGACGGCCGCTTCTCGACGCTCGCTGCCGTGATCGACGTGGCGGGTCTCGCCGGGACGCTCAAGGGAGAAGGCCCGTTCACCGTGTTCGCGCCGATCGACAGCGCGTTCGCAAAGTTGCCGCCCGGCGCCGCCGAATCGCTCCTCCAGGAGGTGCCGACCCTGAAGAATATCCTGCTGTATCACGTGGTCCCGGGGAAGCTCATGGCCGCGGATCTCGACAAGATACCGACGGCAGCCACACTCCTCGGCGAACCGGTCTCGATCATGCCCATGCCGGGGGGGATGCCGATGATCGGGGACGCCGCCGTCGTGATCGCCGATATCCCGGCTAAAAACGGCGTCATCCACGCGATCGACAAGGTGCTGCTCCCGCCCGAAAAGCCGGCCGAATAGAAGCGGCCGGCGAAGGCCCGCCGCGCGGGGAAGCGGTCTCACCTCAGGAGCACGAGCTTCTTCGTCGCGAGGAACCCGGCGGTCTCCATTTTATAGAAATAGATCCCGCTCGACGCGTCCGCGCCGATGTTGTTCCGGCCGTCCCAGACCGCCGAGTACGCGCCCGCGTCTCTTGCCTCGTCCACGAGCGTTCGAACGAGCTGCCCCGCGACGTTGTAGACCTTGAGCGTCACGGGTCCTTTTTCCTCCAGGTCGAACTTGATCGTCGTCGACGGGTTGAAGGGGTTCGGGAAGTTCTGTGTCAGCGCGTTCACCGCCGGCGTTGTGTCGTCGACCCCGGACCAGTGCGTCGTTTCCTGCATCCACTGGAATACGTTCTTCGCCAACTCGAAACGGTCAATCGGGGCGGCATTCACGTCGTCTCGTATGTACTGAAAGGAGAATCCGAACCACATCGTCCGGACGTAGTAGCCGCCGGGGTTCATCTGCGAGGACGCGATGGCCGCGTAGCGGTTCGCCGCGTCGTGCACGGGATAGCTGAGCGCGTACTTGCCGAACACCGTCTTTTCGAGCACGTCGAACTTGTTGACGGCGGGGCATCCACCGTACGCGTAGAACTTGTCGGGCACGCCGCTGTGCACGAAGACGCCCGCATCCGCCTCCCCCGTGACGAGCGGCGTCACGATACCGTATCCCGTCAATCCGCCGGTGACGGCGTAGTAGCTCGTCGCGACGAAGTCGACGCCGCACCAGGTGCTCATGAGGGTGAGCGCCTGCGTCGATGCGAGGCCGTAGAGATCGTTAGCGACGTCGTCGCCGCAGATCCAGAGACCGCACACGTGCTCGGACTGCTCGATCCAATCGATGAGCATCTGGCAGTCGTTCGATTTGTCGCTGTTGATCGTGCCGTCGGAGATCGTGAATTGCTGGAGGTCGCCGCTATCCCACACGATGATGTCGTACCAGTCAACGAGCTGCTTGGTCTTCGCGCGGCCCCCCGGTCCGTTGGAGGCGCCGGAGGTCGGGCCGTTCACGTCGTATTTGTCCACATAGAAGAGCGAGTAATAGAACGCGGACATCCAGTAGTTCTCGGCCGTCCCGACAAACGATCCGCGCCCCGAGAAGTCGTCGACGAAGAGAACGTTGCTGTTCTTCGTCGGCAGGCAGGTGAACTCGAAGTACGGCCCGCTCGACCCGGCCCAGCGCGGGAGCGCCGATTCCTCCCCCGCGACGTCGCGCGCGGTGAAGTAGTACTCGATCATGTAACCTCTCGTGAAGAGGGCGTCGTTCAGGTCGAACATGTACTTGTCCTCGACGATGCCGGCTCCAGTTCGCGCCGCATCTCCCTGGATGATCGTCCAGACGCCGTCGTCGCTCTTGTAGCTGCCGTAGCCGCCCGCGAGCGCCGGACCGAAGAGCGCCGGTTTCAGAGGCTCGGGTCCGATATAGGCGCACTTCACGTGCAAATAGACCGCGGGGCCCCCCACCGGATCCACCGCGATTCCCCCCCCGATAGACGAGGCGCAGCCGACGACGATCGAATCTCCTGGGCGGATGGCGGGATTGTCTTTCGCGTTGATGTCGTTCGCCGCGTCGGCGCGCACGTAGCTTTCGAGTATGAACTCGAACTCGGGAAAATTATCCTGGAAGAGATCGAGGTCACGGTAGCTCCAATGGGGTCCCACGGCCCTGTAACGATAGAGCCGCACGTTATCGAACCACGGCGAGCTCGTATGCGCGGCGCAGTTCCCGTACACCAGGTACCAGTCGTCGCACATGTCGACGACGCCGAGCCCTACCTGGATGGATCCGTTCCCGACGTAAGCGCTGATGTCCTTATTTTCAAATATATAAGCCTGCTCGGTTCCCCAATTCATGAAATTGTCGTTGCGCCATGGGCCCGGACAGCCGTCCACAACGTTTCTGACTTTCCACTCGTAAAAAACGAGGTTCGCGAGCGGCAGATCGCGATACACGGTGAAGCGGAGGGAGCAACCGCCGAGCTGCGAGAGATCGCCGGAGGGAATCGTGCCGTTCTGAACGTTGTTGCAGTTGAGCGAGTACTTCGTCATATCGATGACGGGGGATATGACGAGCTCGTTCTGGCATGGGGCCTCAAGGCCGCCATCGCCCATGCACCACGGGGTGTCACAGAGCCCCCCGGCAGGATCCCAAAAGCACCACGAACCGATAAAGAAGACGATCTGCGTCGCAAAGTTGTCGTTGCAGGGGTCCTTGTCGGTTAGATTGTTCTTGAGACCCGAATATGTGCCGAACCCCGGCTCGGCCTTCCCCGTCCAGATCCCTGCGGTCTTCGCGCCGACAGCGGCGGACTCGAAATCCTGATAATTATTGAGGGCGCCCGAGTCCTGCACGCGTATGGCATCCACGATGCAGCCGCCATCGGTGTTGTAGAGGCCGTCCTCGTCGCTCCATGCGCCGTCGGAGATGAAGTGGAAGCGGAGCTTCGTCCTCGCCTGCGTGAGCGCGATAACGTGGGAAGCCACTGTATCGCCGGCACCGGTGTACTCGGCGACCATCCGCCAGTCGCCCCCGCCCGCGTCATATTCGACTCTCGTGAAGTCGTAATCCGGCTCGGAGTCGTAATGCATTTGATACGAGAGCGTGATGGGGCCCGAGAAGTTGAACGAGCCGGTGGCGAGCATTTGGCTCCATTTGTTGCCATAGCCGGGAGCGTCGTACCACGAACAGAGGTACGGATCGATCGTGCTCGAACGCACACCGCACCACATAGACTTCGTTCCCTCGATAGGCACGAGGCCGCCGTGGCTGCCCCCGCCGAGCCCGGCGAAATCGTCGACGCGCCAGAAATCTCCGCGCTGAGCGGTGTTGTCCATTCGCGTCCAACCCTGCCATGCCATCTGTTCGAATGTGTACCACACGATGCAGAAGGTATCGACCGCCGCGGACTCATTGAGCCCGATGAGCCCGGGATCGAGAAGATCCTCATATTCCTCGGGCGGGAGCGGCTGATCGGGCCTATTGATACGAAGCCCCTGCTTCAACGGATCGCGCGCCGCGGCGGAATCGGCGACCACTACGATAAGGCACACGACGAGCAACAGGACGATAACGGACCGTTTCATTCTCCTGCCCCCTTCTGCAATCGAATACCTCGCTGTCTTCCGATCGGACGCCCGGGCCTATCTCAACAGCACCAGCTTCTTCGTCGCGAGGAATCCCGCGGTCTCCATTCTATAGAAATAGATCCCGCTCGCGACTTCCGCGCCGACATTGTTGCGGCCGTTCCAGGGAATCGAATAGACGCCCGCATCCCTCACTTCGTCAACGAGCGTCCTCACGAGCCGCCCCGCGACGTCGTAGATCTTCACCGTCACGAGCCCCCTCTCCTTCATGTCGAATTTGATCGTCGTCACCGGATTGAACGGGTTCGGATAATTCTGGGCGAGCTTATATGCCGCGGGGACGGCCGCCGGCGTGAGCCGCTCGTCGCAGCCGGGCATGTTGCACCCCACCTCCATCCAGGTAAACACGTCGTGCGCCAGATGCACGCGAATCGGCGGCTCGGCGATTGCGGCATCGCGGACATACCGCATGCTGAAGCCGAACCACATTGTCCGCACGTAGTAGCCGCCGGCGTTCATCGTTTCGTTTGAGATGCCTGCATAGTAGTTCGTCGCGTTGTACGCGGGATAGCTCAGGGCGTACCGGCCGCCCGAGGTTTTCCCGAGCACATCGAACTGGTTGAGCGTCCAGCAGCCACCGTCGGCGTAAAGAGAATCAGGGACGCCGCCATGGACGAAGACACCGGCATCTGCCTCCCCTGTGACGAGCGGATAGACGACGCCGCCTCCCGTGCGCCCGCCGGTCTCGTTGAAGTAGCTCGTCGCGACGAAGTCGACGCCGCACCACGTGTTCATGACGGTGAGCGCCGGGGTCGACGCGAGCCCATCCAGATCGTATGCGACGTCATCGCCGCAGACCCAGAGCCCGACGTCGTGCTCGCTCAGGTTCATCCAGTCGATGAGCATTTGGCAATCGTTCGACTTGTCGCTGTTGACCGTGCCGTCCGTGATCGTGATCCCTGCGTAGTCGCCGCAGTCCCAGACGATCACGTCATACTGGCTGATGAGGTGGTAGTTTTTCGCGCGGCTCCCCGGCCCGTTGGAAACACCCGACGACGGACTGTTCACGTCATAGCGGTCGGGCGGATCGGGGTCCTCCAGCGCATCCCACGCGCGATCCCAGTATTCCCGCGACCCGCCTCCCCGATATGCCGTTATCAGGGAATAGCGGGAGTCGTCGACGAAGAGAACGTTCGATCTCTTGGTCGGGAGACACGTCCATTCGAAGTATGGCCCTTGCGTGCGCGCCGTCTTCGGGAGCGCGCGCACTTCCCCCGCGACGTCGCGGGCAGTGAAGTAGTACTCGACCTGATAGCCTCTCGTGAAGAGGGCGTCGTTCAGATCGACGCAGTACTTGTTCGCGACGATGCCGGCGCTCGTGCGGGCAGTGTCGCACTGGATGATCGTCCACACGCCGTCGTCGCTCACGTAGGTGTAGTTCACCGTGACCGGAGGAGCGGTGCCGTGAACGGTGCTGCCGGCGAGCGACGGACCGTAGAGATCCGGCTTGATCGGATCGGCGCCGATATACGCGCACTTTACGTGAATGT
>JBAZPL010000073.1:0-12262 GCA_041648155.1 Candidatus Krumholzibacteriia bacterium | reverse complement strand
AGGATGAAACGGCGGAAGCAACGCATGATGCACCTCCGGGCGATGAGGCGTGTTTCTGGAAAGAGCGATTGAGACGAATCGATTATAGCACACCCGGCGGGCTATTTTCTGAGATAACGCCTCACGCCCGCCTGAATGAGCGCTACTTCCGCCAGGCGTACCCGCCGTCCCCCTGGACGAGCTTCTTGATTTCAGGATTGTTGAACTTGAGCCACGTCGCGACGGCTTTGTCCCCCGTCGAGCGAAAAATGTGGTACGCGAACGCCTCGGTATGCCCGTTCCGATCCAGAGCGCCGAAGTACGGCGCGTAGTAATCCCAGCAGAATCCTGCCGGGTCTTCCTTCTGCTCGTATTCCCCCACGACCCCGAAAAGACCATCGAGGGTCTCGGCGGCGGATTGAACGTCAGTCTTCTTCTCGCCGTCCGTCATGCTCGCCGCGCGCGCCATCGTCACGGACAGATCGAGCAGTCCCGTGTCGCCGTCGACCGCATCCGAATCCGGGGCAAACGACAGCTCGATCCGTTCCGGCTTGCCGCCGCGACTCGAAATCCCCGATCCCAGGGCGGCCTGCAATTTCTGCAGCGCATCCGGCGATCGAGGAGAATCGGGCTCGAGCATCAGGAACCTCGCGAGAGCGAGAATCTCAGGGGCCTTCATCTGCTTGGCGTTGTACACCATCGCCAGGGCGAAGTTGCTGCTTGCGTGTCGGGGATTCTCGATAAGGGCGCTCTGAATGTACGCCCGCGAGCTGTCGAGCTCGCTCTTTCGATAGAATGCGAGCCCGAGGTTGTAGAGAAACAGGTATTTGTGCTGACCGGACGCCAGTCCTTTCCTGAACGCCGCGATTCCTTCGTCCATTCTGCCGAGATTGTCCAGAGCGTTTCCCTCGTTCATATAGAAGAGCGGAAGGGTCTCCGAGCGATACTTCAGGCCGCGCTGCGCATACGAGAGCGCGCGCTCATAGTCCCCCTTCGCCATACAACTGTAGGATATTTCGTGAAGGGCGATGACGTTGTCAGGATTCTCCTCGAGGATCGATTCATAGGCCGCGATCGCCTCCGCGTATCTGCCGCTGTCATGATAGCCGAGGCCGGTCCGAAGCAAGCTGTCCTGCCGTGCGGTCGGCGGCACCGGCTCGAGCTCGCCTTCCTGCGCCGCCGCCGGCGAGAAGAGGCACCTCGCGAGGACGACCGCCAGGATACAAGCTGCAGCCGAAAACTTCATACTATCCCCTCCGTTTCAAGGAACGCCCGATTGTGCGAGATGAGGAGAGAGGCTAGCAGATTTTCCGGATGAGTTCAAGGGAGCCGTGCGCCTCGCCGCCGGCGGCATCTGGCGGCCGGCCGGGAGTTGTGATACGGTCGGCGCATGCTTCGGATGATCGTTCCCGCGTGTCTGTTTGTCGTCGCCCTGTGCCTCGGCTTGTGCTCGGCACCGTGTGATGCGGGCAGTGTCGAGGGCAATGGAGCTCAGCCGGATTCTCTGCGGCAGCCTCGCACCAGCTTCGTGATTCTGCCCTACGCGTACTATACACCGGAAACGAAAGTCGCATTCGGGGCCGGAAGCATCTACTCGTTTCGCACGGGGGGCGCCCCTGGAACCGGCGCCGCCGACTCCGCCGGCACATTCCCCGACGGCCGCCCCTCCAGCGTGAGAGCGGCGACGATCTATACGCAGTTGAGCCAGATTATTCTCGCGCTCATGCCCGAGATTTATCTTCAAAAAGAACGGTACTATTACACCGGCTTCTACGGGTATTACAAATATCCCGACAAATTCTGGGGAATCGGCGGAGACACTCCCGACGGCGCCGAGGAAAATTACCGAAAAAATGACTTCGAATCGAACACGTCCCTGCAGAGGCGAAGTGCGCCCGGGATCTACGCCGGGGCGCTCTTTCAATATCGATACATGAACGTCGACGACGCGGACTCGCGCGGCGCCCTGCAGGCCGGCGGGATTCTACCATCAATGCTCCGCCGTCGGTTTCGGAAGAGCCATCGGGAGCGATTACACATTCAACGTGCTGAGCCTCGACCTGCGGATGTATCGCAGCCTGTTCGGCTCGCACGTGCTCGCGCTCCAGACCTATGACAGCTTCATCTCCGGCGAAGCGCCGTTTCAGATGCTCGGCATGCTCGGCGGCTCGTACTGGATGCGCGGCTACTACCTCGGACGCTACCGCGACAGCAACATGATCACCGCCCAGGTCGAATATCGATTTCCCGTGTGGTGGCGGTTCGGGGCTGTGGGATTCGCGGGCGCCGGCGACGTGGCGAGCGACGCCGGGAAATTCCGCATCGACCGGTTCAAACACAGCGTGGGATGCGGGGTTCGATTCATGTTCGACAGGCGGGAGAAGATCAACGCGAGGCTTGATATCGGCTTCGGGAGCGACGATAATGCCGGAGTGTACGCGATGGTGCTCGAAGCGTTTTAGCTCCCGGCACCGCATCGCGCGAGGAGAATGTATGTCGAGTTGTGTGAGGCGCGGCACGAGGCACGGTGTGCGGCGCGGCACGAAGCACATGCGAGGGCTCGATGGGCTCCCGCTGCTTTTTCTCGCGGCGTGGCTTTTCACGCTCGCCGGCCCTGTCGCGGCGCAGGAGCCTGCGGCGGCGGCAGCCGCGCGGCCGCGCATCGGCCTCGCCCTGAGCGGGGGCGGCGCCCGGGGCGCGGCGCACGTCGGCGTGCTCAAGGTGCTGGAGGAACACCGAATTCCGATTGATTACATCGCAGGCACCAGCATGGGGGCCCTCGTCGGAGGCCTCTATGCATCCGGCCTTTCGGCGGCCGAGCTCGAAACGATAATCACGACCATCGATTGGACCGCCGCGTTCGACGACTTCATCCCGCGCACGGAACGTTCTTTCCGCCGGAAGCGGGACGACGACCTCTACCTCGTCAAGAACAAGCCGGGCGTATCGGGCCGCGGGCTCCTCTTTCCGCCCGGGCTGCTCGACGGCCAGAAAATCGATCTGCTCCTCAAGAGACATACGCTCCCGGTCGTCGAGATTCGCGATTTCGACAAGCTGGCCATTCCCTTCCGTGCCGTCGCGGCGGACCTCGCGACCGGAGAGTCGGTCGTGATCGATCGCGGAGACCTCGCGCTCGCGTTGCGGGCGAGCATGTCCATCCCGGTGGTGTTCGCGCCGAGAGAGATCGACGGCCGTCTGCTCGTGGACGGCGGCATCGGCCACAACCTCCCCATAGATGTCGTTCGGCGGATGGGCGCGGACGTGGTCATCGCGGTCGACATCAGCACCCCCCTGCAGGAACGGGAGCAGCTTCGTTCCGTGCTCGCCGTCACCGATCAGATCCTCGGGATCATGACGCGCCGCGACACCGACCGGCAGATCGCTTCCCTGCGTTCGGGAGACGTTCTCATTCAACCGGATCTCGGCGACATCACGACGGCGTCGTTCGATCGGGCGGCCGAGACGATCCCGGCCGGCATCGAGGCGGCGGAGGCCTCTCTCGGCGCGCTCGAGCGTCTGTCCGTCTCCCCCGAGGAATACCGCGCGTACGCGGCCGAGCGGGCCGTGGCCGGGCGCTCTGCGCGGGGCGCCTCGCCCGTCGTCGAAGAGCTCAGGATCGTCAATCGCTCGCGCGTCGCCGACGGTGTCATCGCGGCACGGCTTCACGTCGAGCTCGGCAAACCCCTCGACGTCGATCGGCTGGAAAATGATCTGGATCAAATCTTCGGGCGCGAGCTCTTCGAGTCGGTCTACTACGATCTGAGCGCGGATTCGGGCCGCACGGTTCTCGCGGTGACGCTGCGGGAACGATCGTGGGGCCCCAATTACCTGCAGTCCGGCGTCGCGATATTCGAGGAATTCGAGGGGGCCAATTTCAACCTCGCCGTCGCGTATACACGCACGGCCATCAATCGCCTGAACGGCGAATGGCGGATCGGCGGGCAGGTCGGCCAGGAACCGGGCGCATTCACCGAGCTCTATCAGCCGCTCGATAAATCCCTCCGCTGCTTCCTCCACCTCCAGGCGACGCTGTCCAATCGGGCCGATAACGTGTTCGACGCCGAGGGCAACAAAATCTCGGAGCTCGGCCTGCTGAGCTATGGAGGACAGATCGCCGGCGGCCGCGAGCTCGGCACGTTCGGCGAAATCCGGGCCGGGATCCTGCGCGAAGCCGGCACGATTTCGACGCAGGTCGGGGCACCCGGAACCCCCGATGTCGATTTCAACACCGGCGAAGCGTTTCTGCAGTTCTGGGCGGACGAGCGCGACAACGCCAATTTTCCACACTCCGGAGGCGATCTGCGGCTTCGGCTTTCGGCCGGCCTCGAGGAGCTGGGCTCCGACGTCCATTACGAACAGGGAATGATCGAAGGGTCCTGCGCGGCCTCGCTCGGACGCTGGACCGGGCTCCTCGAGATGCTCGCCGCGACGACGCGCGCGAGCGACGCGCCCTATCAGCGCCTCTTCCGGCTCGGCGGTTTTTCGCGGCTGTCCGGTCTCGAGCGGAACGAGCTCATCGGGCAGCATGCGGCGTTCCTCTCCGCGCTCTTCTACCGCCGGATCGCGGATCTCACCATGCTGTCCCTCTACGCGGGGGTGTCTCTGGAGTACGGAAACGTATTTCAGGAGAGAGAGGAAATCGCGTTCGATAACGGCAGGGTGGCGGGGAGTGCCTTCCTCGGTCTCGACACTCCCATCGGGCCGGTCTATCTCGCCTATGGCGCCGCAGAGAGGGGTCGCGGGAATTACTATTTCTTCCTGGGCAAGCGGCTCTGAGGCTTTCCGGCGCGTCGCGCAGCTTGCGCGCCGCGCGAATAAGCAGCAGCTACTACATGGCGGATCAGCGGGAGCTTTCAGCCGAGCTCCAGCCAATGCTCGACCGGCCGCAGCAGGAACTCGTCGACGGGAATCCCGTCGCCGCCGACGAGAAGCGTGCGAGCAGGTTTAAACGCCGCGGAGAACGCCTCCATCCCGGAGAGCGCCTCGCGGCGCGCGCCGCTCTTGACCTCGATCGCCGTGACGCTCCGGCCCGCTTTGATCACGAAATCGACTTCGAGGTTCCTGTCGCGCCAGTAGAAGAGCTCCAATCCCCCCGCGCGGGCCTTGTTGGCCAGATGGGCGCCCACTGCCGATTCGACGAGCCGTCCCCAGAAAGCGCCGTCCCGACGCGCCTCCTTCAGCCGCAATCCCGAAGCGGCCGTCATCAGCGCGGTGTTGAGCACCTGAAGCTTCGGGCTCGAGCCGCGCCGCCTCGCGGCGTCCCCCGCGTACTTTTGGAGTCCCGTCACCATGCCGGCAGCGGCCAGGAGATCGAGATAATGAGCGAGCGTCGTCGTATTTCCCGCATCCTGCAGCTGTCCGGTCATTTTCTGATATGAAAGCACCTGCCCGGAGTACCGGCACGCAAGATCGAAAAGCCTCCGCAGGAGCGCGGGCTTGTCGACGCGCGTGAGGAGCAGAACGTCGCGGGATAGAGTCGTTTCGATAAGGGAATCGCGAATGTAGCTCGACCAGCGGGCCTCGTCGCGCGCGAAGGGCGCTGCCCCGGGGTACCCGCCGAGGAACAGGTATCGCTCGACGTCCCAGCCGAACGCGTCCCGCATCTCGCCGAACGACCAATGAGACACCTGGATCGTTTCGAAACGACCGGCGAGACTCTCTCCGAGACCGCGCTGAATGAGGAGCGGCGCGGAGCCGAGTATGACGATCAGAAGATTCGTTCTGGCCGCGGTGTCCTCGTCCCAGAGGCGCTTGACCGTCTCGGACCACCCCGGAATCTTCTGGATCTCGTCGAGGGCGAGGATGGCTCCGGCGCGACCCGCCGACCGCGCCTCTATTCTCGCGATCGACCACTGTTCGGCGATCCATTCGCGGCCGCGCTGCGCGGGCTCGTCGGCGGATGCGTAGCGGGAAGGGCGGCGAACGGTTTCGAGAACCTGGCGGACGAGAGTCGTTTTTCCCGATTGGCGGGGCCCGGCGACCACCTGGATCATGCGGCGCGGCTCCGCGAGACGCTTTCGGAGAATATCGGCGACGGGACGGACGTACATGCGCGACCTCCATTTTACTCAATACGCTGAGTAATATTACTCAATATGTTGAGCAAATGTCAAGCCAAATGCCCGCCTATATCGCCTTCAGCTGACCATCCTTGTACGTGAATCTGTCCCCCTTCATCTTCGCCAGTCCCTGGGGAACCGTGCACCCGGCCTGAGCCGCCTCCGCGGAGAACTCGGTATAGCGCGAGCAGGAGCTCCCGCCGTGCATCCATAAGAGGCTCGCAGGATCGAGCTTGTCGACGCCCCACCACACGCCCTTCTTCATCGTCTCCTGGTCCCCGAAGCCGCATCCCGACACCGGCATGAACGCCATGTCGATCTTGCGACCGATGCCGGCGAGGTAGTTGATCTCCTCGGCGTAGACGCCGTCGACGTTCGCGTCGCGATTGTGGAGATCGCCCGAATGCAGGATCGTGAGCCCGTCGACCGTCACGAGGAACGCGACACCCGCGTCGGTGGAGCGGGCGGCGACGATCTCGATGCCGTTCACGTTCTTCTTCTCTCGCGGATCGATGAGCTCGACCGCGACGGCCGTGTCGGGACGCTGCCCGCACACCCAGGTGATGTCGCCGAGCGACTTGTTCCACGCGAAGTTCGCCTTGCTGTAATGATCCGGATGGACCGTGTGCGACACGAACGCGGTGACCTTCTTGCCGGCGAGCTCCGCCGGATTGACGCAGCCGTTGAGAATGCCCGGCGTGTCCGAGGCGCGCCCTTCCAGGACGTAATCGAAAACGAGGACGTTGTTCGCGGTCTCGATCATCCATCCCGAGTGGCCCGTGTAGAAAACGACGGCCTCCCCCTCGGGGATGCGCTTCGAGAGAAGATCGGCCGCGCAGATCTCCTTGCAGCCGCCTTTCGCGCCCTTCGCCTTGAGCGCCTTGGCGACTTCCGTGTTCCCATGGCGGGTGGCGTAGTAGAGGGGCGTGTGTCCCTCGCTGTCCTTGGCGTTGACCGGGGCGCCCGACGCGATGAGGAACGCCGCGAGGTCGCCGTAGCCCTTGGCCGCGGCCGCGTGAAGGCCGGTGCCGGTCGCTCCGAAAGCGCCCCCGGCGTTCGACACGTCCGCCCCCTTCGACGCGAAGTATTTCACGATATCGGTGTATCCGTGTTCGCAGGCGAGCGTGAGCGGTGTCGATCCCTCGGCGTTTCTCGCGGTCGGATCGGCGCCCGCTTCGACGAGGAGCCGCGCGATCTCGACCGGCACGTTCGGCGTCTGCGCGAAGCGGTGAAGGACGTTGCCGCCGGTCTCGCTCGTGCGCTTCACGTCGGCGCCCGCCGCGAGAAGCATCCGGACCGTCTCGGGATCGGGGCGCCAGAAGCTCGCCATGATAGCGGTGAACTCGTTGAGGCGGTAGTTCGGATCGGCCCCCTTGTCGAGGAGGAATGTCATAACATCTATCTGTCCCCGCTGGGCCGCGCCCGCGAGCGGGGTGGCGCCCCACTGGTCGGGGCCGCAGTTGAGGGAGAGCCCCGCCGCGACGAGCTGCTTGAGAACCTCGACATCGCCGCGCCGCGCCGCGTAGTGAACAAGGCTCGTGCCGCCGGTCGCGCGGCAATCGAGCTTGGCGCCCTTCGAGGCGAGATGCCGAACGGCGTCCCACTTGCCTCTGCCCCCCGCGAAGAGCACGGCGGTCATGCCGTTCACGTCGGCGGAGTTCACGTCCATCCCCTTCGCGAGCAGGAGATCGATGACCGCGATGTTGGCGCCGATGGCGGCGACGTGGAGCGCGTTCGAGTTTTCGTTGTCGCCGAGCTTGACGTCGGCCCCGAGGTCGAGCAGGAGCTTCGTCATCTCGAGGTTCCCGGCCTGGGCCGCGATGTGAAGCGGCGTCGAACCGTCGGCCTCCTTCGTCGCGAGGAGCGACCGGTCGGCGGCGACGAACCGCTTCACCGCATCGAGATTCCCCCCGCGGACCGCCTCGTGGATCTCGCCTGCCGCGACATAGGCGGCGAGGGAGAGAAGAATCATGACAATGGAAACCAACCGCACCGTACGCATGGGCACCTCCTCGTGCACAGGAAACGACCTGCATTTTATACAGCGGCGCGGGGGAAAAGTGCCGGGCTGCCGAATAGAATTATAGAATTGCGGCGATCCGAGCGAAATGTCGACGGCGATGGCCACACCCACCCATCGAACCTACTTATCGACTTCTGGATTCTCGGGCAATAGTGAAATGATGCGAATGCCTCTTCGGGCCTGTTCAGCATCTTTCTTGTCCGGCAGATTCGGGTTCAACTCGAGCGCGAGATCCGTGAAGGCAACGAAAACATCCATCCGCTCCTCGAGGGTGAGCGAGCGAAACCAGAGCGCTTTCGCCTCAGGTGTCTCGTCGGCCCTGCTATGGGATATTTTGTGGTTCATCCAATTCTGTCACGGCCCGTGACAGAATTGTAACTTCTTCTGTATAAGCGAGATAGAAGGCGTGTATTCTGGGCCGGGCGATGCCGGCCTTGATCTCTCCCAACAGGGGCAATGAGCGGAACTTGTCAAGCGGGCCGAGGTTGTCGCAGATTGCGGTAACCCCCAACGGTCCGGCCTGAGGTGGTCACAAATTGTGACCACCTCAGGCCAAACTTGATGTTGCAAAATGTGACATCAAGTTTGTAACCTCTTTGAAGACAACAAATGTGCTTTGAGCGCGGCTTCTCCTCGCCAGGCACTTCACCGTCCACGGGGGATTTCTGTTCTAGCGCATCGCCTGAAGAATCGTGAGGATCTTCGCCTTGAGGGCGGGGACATCGCCCGTGACGTCACGCTTCATAGATTACCACGAGCTCTTTCTTGATCCTGTCGCGGAGGTATGGGCTGATTGCCGCCTCGGTCAAGAGGTCCACTTTGCGGCCGAGCGCCGCCGAAAGATCGCGTTCCAGGGCGACGAACGCCAGGAGGCTTTTCGGGCGCGAAAAAGTAACGAGAACGTCGATATCGCTCTGATCCGTAGCCTCGCCCCGAACAAACGACCCGAATATGCCGATCCGCGTCACGTCGTTCTTGCGGCATATATCGATCAATTTCTGAGATTCGAAAGGCAGCTTGATCATATGATTACTTCGAATGAAATCTTATGACGCGCGGCGGCTGGGGTCAACGTTCAATCCGCGACCTGTCGAAAGAGACCTTAAATATCGACACATGCCGGCGACATGTCGATTCCGTCGACACGTCGGTGGATTCTCACCGTACGATTCTGCCACAGGCCGTGGCAGAATTGCCCCGCCCAAATCTGTCGTGGGCCGTGACAGATTTGCGCCGGAAAGATCTTGCACGGCCGTGCAAGTTCTGTGCAGGGTAATTCTCTCACAGGCTGTGAGAGAATTGTAACCTCTTTTGAATATGTCAAATAGAAGGTTCGCATCTTCCATATGTTCTGTCGGGAGAACCCTGGGATTTCGGGAAAAGCCGACTGAATATCCATCGCCAGTCGCTCTACCACTGACCTTCCCCATTTTTGAAGCTTCTGGCGCTCGACTATCGACCTCCCGATATGTCAGTACAGATCGATCAGCACGTGGTTGGCCGCCAGAGCAGCCTCAATCCTGGACCGGGCGATTCTGGCCTTGATCTCTCCCAGCAATTCGCCATAACCGGCGGGAAGGCCAGCGATCTCTCCGCCGGATTTCTGGATGACGCTTTTTTCTACCGGGACAATTGATGAACGAGAATCTGTCCGCTTGCTGGATCTGCTTCCCATCCGCCGCCACCTCCCGAGTCGTTTGAGGTCGCAAATTGTGACCTCAAAGCAGGAACCCATACCCCAGTAATGAAATAGAGTGCGCAGGAGGTTGTCACATTCTGTGATAACCTCAATTCTCTTACGGGCCGTAAGAGAATTGCAGCCTCATCCGCTTGCGAGCTCTACTGTCCAACCTCTTTCGTATCCCGCCGGGCTATTCCGCGGGTCCACCGTTCTTGGAGCGAAATCCGATGCGGCGCTTATCCGCTTTCCCTGGCGGTGCCATGAGGCGCTTGATCGCGTCGATGATGGCGACGATCTGCTCGTCGTGACTCGAGAGCTTGCACTCGAGCTCGGCGAGCTTTTCGGCCAGCTCCTTATGAGTCGCAAGGAACGCCCGCAGGCGGACGAACGCGCGGACGACGAAGACGCTCATCTCAACGGCACGCGGCGTATTGAGCACGGAGGCTGCCATGATGGCGCCGTGCTCGGTGAAGGCATAGGGGCACTTCGTGCGACCGCCTCGGCCTCCGTTTGATATCGCAAATTGCGATATCAAAGCTCTAAGCTCTTGTCTCGTAAGCTGAAACATAAAATCATCCGGAAACCGATCGAGGTTTCTGATGACCTGCTCATTCAATCTTCTGGTCTCCACGCCATAGAGTGCGGCAAGGTCCGCGTCGAGAATCACCTTCTCTCCCCGAATGAGCAGAATGATTTGCTGGATTCTTTCGGCTGGAACGATTGATGAATGAGGACCGGTACACTTGCTGGATTTACTTCCCATCCGCCGCCACCTCCCAATCCCCTTCGCGCGAATCGAATGTTATTACGCCAACGGCGAATTGTCAAGCGCCGCGAGGTGGTTGCAAATTGTGACCACCTAGAATCATTCTTCTTCTGAGGTCAACGATCCGAGCCGTTTGAGGTCGCAAACTGCGACCTCAAGAGCGTAACTCGTTTGTTCGTAATGGCCAGCCAAAGGTGGTCGCAATTTGCGACCACCTCCGATCCAACTTGAAGTCGCAATTTGCGACCTCAAGTCCGCAACTCATTTATCGGCAACGCTCAGCCAGAGGCGGCCGCAAATTGCGGCCACCTCGCCCGTCGTTTGATATCACAAATTGTGATATCAAACCCGTAACTCATTGTCTGTCAACGGGCCGGCTATTTCTTCGGCGGCTCTCCGACGATCTCGACCCACTCCGCGACGACGGTCACGACCGAAACGTAGCTCTTCCCCGTCCGCGCCATCGCGCCTCTCAATCTCGCGATGTCCCGCTTCGACAACGAATCCGCCGCGCCCGATTCTCTCTGTCCGCTCACCCACGTGGAATCCCTGCAGGGGGTGTCGTCGATGTGGCAGAGGAGCGCCTTTTCGCTTTCCATCCTGTCGACGTACGAGCTTTCGATGCGGGATTCCTTCGCGATCCCCCGGACCCTGACCGTCTTCTTGTAGAACGATTCATCGAAGCCGCCGCTCGAATCCCGCGGCACGATCTTGACGATAGCCCCGCCCGCGGTCATGAGCTTCATCTTCCTGCCGTCCACGCCGCAGATGTGAACGACGAGACCTTCCACCTCGACCCCGGCGTCGCGATACCTGTCGATATGCGCCACCAGGCTGTCGGCCGGGACCTTTGCGAATGCCGGGCTCGCCCCCGCGTCGCCGCGGCCCAGCGACAACGCCGCCGCCAATACGATAATCGAAAATCCGGTTTTCATGATCCTCCATTCGGGTGCAGACTTCGGGCACTCTCCTACGCCTGAACATTGTGCCCGCGTTTCACGGAGGTGGCAACGATGAAAACGCTCCCCGCCCGCCGGCTCGCCCTCGCCGCGCTCGCTCTCGCGCTCCTGTGGATCTGCTCGTGCAGCGAGGACACGACCTGCCCCACGTGTCCCAAGCCGGCGGTCTGCCATGACCCTTCGAAAGCCCTTCTCGGATCGTGGGTCGTCTTCGAGTCGACTCTCAACGGGAATCCCGACCTGATATACATGGGCATGCAGTGGGACTTTCGCGACGATGACACGCTGATAGTGGCTACGACCTCCGATCCCTACGTCTGGTCCGCCAACGACTCGATGCTTTTCATGATGTCGACGCCCAGCCCGACCGAGTTCATGGCCTTCCGCTACGAGTTCGAGGCGGATACATTGAACCTGCGGGGCATGACGGGGATCCCCTTCACCGTCTACTGGAGGTTCCACAGGATGCCGTAGGGGATGCGGGAGCGTCGGGCCACCCCAGTCCGATCTTGAAGTCGCGAAATGCGACTTCAAGATTGTAGGTCCTTTGTTAGCAGGGCATAATTGTGGGGACAGTGTCCCCACAATTTCGAGATCACGCGCCTTCGCCGGCTGCAGTGCCGTCAATTGCAGGGGCAGCGTCCTCATATTTGAATGCTCCGGCCCCGCCTATCTGTCGCGCGATGTTCGAAGCTCCGATTCCAATTCTTCGACGCTCGGCAGACTCCCTTTCAGGTCCTCGGGCAGCGTCGTGGCCAATCGGTATTCCGAGACGCCGATGGGCGCGCTCATGTT
>JBAZPL010000072.1:0-12359 GCA_041648155.1 Candidatus Krumholzibacteriia bacterium | reverse complement strand
TCGGGATGAACGGGCAGATCGACCCGACGAACATCGACGATTATCTCGCGATAGGCGGCTATTCCGCGCTCGCAAAGGCGCTCGCGGGAATGAAGCCCGAGGGAGTCGTCGAGGAGATCACCAAAGCGAACTTGCGCGGGAGGGGTGGCGGCGGTTTCCCGACCGGGTGGAAGTGGGATTCGACACGCAAGGCGAAAGGCGAGCCCAAGTACGTCATCTGCAACGCCGACGAAGGTGATCCCGGCGCGTACATGGACCGAAGCCTCCTCGAGGGAAATCCTCACGCGGTTCTCGAGGGAATGATCATCGGCTCATACGCGATCGGCTCGAGCAAAGGCTACATCTACGTTCGCAACGAATATCCTCTCGCGGTGACCAATATCACGCGCGCGATCGACAAGGCACGGGAATACGGCCTTCTCGGCGAGAGTATTCTCGGCACCGCTTTCAACTTCGACGTCGCGATCAACCGCGGCGGCGGCGCGTTCGTGTGCGGCGAATCATCGGCGCTTTTCGCCTCGATCGAGGGGCGCGCCGGCGAGCCCCGCCAGAAGTACGTGCACGCCACGGACCGCGGACTCTACGACAAACCGACCTGCCTCAACAACGTCGAGACGTGGGCGAACGTGCCGCTCATCATCGATAAGGGGGCCGACTGGTTCGCGAAGATCGGCACGGAAAACAGCAAGGGTACGAAGATATTCTCCCTCGTGGGAAAGATCAAAAACACCGGTCTCGTCGAGGTCCCGATGGGGATCACGCTCAGGGAGATCGTTTTCGGCATCGGCGGCGGGATCCCCAAGGGCCGAAAATTCAAGGCGATTCAGACGGGAGGCCCCTCGGGCGGCTGCATCCCCGAGCGATTCCTCGACATGCCGGTCGATTTCGACGAGCTCGCGAAGGTCGGTTCCATGATGGGTTCCGGCGGCATGATCGTCATGGACGACCGGAGCTGCATGGTCGACGTCGCGAAGTATTTCCTCAAGTTCCTCGAGGAAGAATCGTGCGGCAAGTGCACGCCGTGCCGCGAAGGGGTAAAGCAGATGAGGATCATCCTCGACCGGATCACCGAGGGGAAGGGGGAGGAGAGCGACATCGAAGCGCTCGAATGGATCGGCGCCGGCGTCGTCGACGGCTCCCTCTGCGCGCTCGGCGGCTCAGCGCCGAATCCGGTGCTCACGACGATCCGATATTTCAAGGACGAGTATCTCGCGCATATCAACGACAAGAAATGCCCGGCGGGCGTCTGCAAGCCGCTCATTACCTATTCGGTCGCCACGGACAATTGCACCGGATGCACCGCGTGCGCCCGCGTATGTCCGACCAAGGCGGCGACCGGCGAGAAGAAGAAAGTCCATACGATCAATCAGGAAACGTGCATCAAGTGCGGCGCCTGCTATGACGCCTGCAAGTTCGATGCGATACAGGTGAAGTAATGGCGGACATGGTCACATTCACGATAGACGGAAGATCCATCGAGGCTCCGGCGGGGACCACGATCCTCGAGGCCGCCAAGAGCGCCAATATCCTCATTCCGAACCTCTGCCACAACGAGGAGCTCGCCCCGTACGGCGCCTGCCGTATGTGCATGGTCGAGACGACGCACAAGAAACGGACGAAGCTGGTCGTTTCGTGCATCGCGGAGGCGTCCGAGGGGCTCGAGATCAAGACGGACTCGGAGCGCGTGCGGAACGTGCGTACCCTCGTCATGCATCTTCTTCTCGCGCGGAACCCGAATCACCCCGTTCTCAGGAAGATGGCGGCCGAGCTCGGGATCGAAAAATCCCGTTTCGCCGTCGATTTCAAGGGATGCATCATGTGCGGCCAGTGCGTGCGGGTATGCCGCGAGGTCGTCGGGGTCTCCGCGATCGGTTTCGAGTCGCGGGGGCCGGCGCGGAAGATCGCCACGCCCTTCAACGAAGCCCCGGCCGCTTGCATCGCGTGCGGTTCGTGCCATTACGTGTGTCCCGTGGGCGTCATTTCGATGGAGGAGCACGACGGCGTTCGCACGATCTGGAAGACCGATTTCCCGATGGCGAAATGCTCGAAGTGCGGGAAGTATTTCGCGCCGGTGAAGCAGCTCGAATATTTCCGGACAATCGCCGGTCTTGCAGCGGATCATTTCGATACGTGCATCGATTGCCGCTCGACAAAGAAGTAGGACGGATATGCTGGAGATCAGATTTCACGGACGGGGCGGTCAGGGCGCGGTGACGAGCGCGGAGCTTCTCGCGGTCGCCGCCATCAGCGAGGGCCGCTATGCGCAGAGCTTTCCGAGCTTCGGCCCCGAGCGCCGCGGGGCGCCGGTGGTCGCTTTCTCGCGCGTCGACGACAAACCGATCAGGATGCGCTTCGCTGTGAGCGAACCCGACGTCGTCATCGTTCTCGATCCGAGTCTTCTCAAGATCGCCGGCCCTCACAAGGGCATCAAGAAGGGGGGCGTTCTCGTCATCAATACGGCGAAGAGCCCCGAGGAGATCAAGAAGGAGTTCGGATACGAGGGATTCCGCGTCGCGACCGTCGACGCCACGAAGATCGCGGTCGAGGAACTCGGACGGGCTATCACGAACACGACGATGCTCGGCGCCGCGGTGAGGATGACCGGCGTCATAAAGCCCGAATCGATCGAGGAACCCCTGACGCACCGTTTCGGAAGGATCGCCGCGAGGAATTTCAAGTCCTTCAAGCGGGCGTTCGACGAAGTGAGGGAATGAGCGTCGGGGGGATATTCCGTAACGTATTGTCCGGCTGTCGGTAACGGCCGGGCATTTTTATTGCGCCCCGCCGGGAATAATATCGTATAATTTCAGCTGTTCAAACGGGAGGAGCACAGTGCCCGAGCGCAATGATTTGATGGCCGGCGTTTCCGGCGTGCGGGGGATCGTCGGGACCGGTATGAATCCGGAGATCGCCGCGCGATTCAGCGCCGCATACGCTTCGCGGCTGTCCGGACATCTCGTTGTGGTCGGCCGCGATACGAGGGCCTCGGGGCCGCTCATCGCGTCCGCGGTTTCGACGGCGCTTCGGTTCAAGGGAATCACCGTCGTCGATCTCGGTATCGCGTCCACACCGACGGTCGAGATCATGGCCGTTGAGCTCGGGGCCGCCGGCGGCGTCGTCGTCACGGCGAGCCACAACGGACCGGAGTGGAACGCGCTCAAGTTCCTCGATTCACGGGGAGAATTTCTGTCGGCAGCTGCGATGGAGGATATCACGAAGCGGGCCCTCGGCGCGGAGTGCCTTTTCGACGCGGCAGAGAGCTTCGGCGCGCTCGTCACGAACGATTCCGGGGATGCGATTCATATCGCGAAGATCCTCGAGCTCGGGCGCATCGATCGGGAAAGAATCGCGGAGCGCAAGCTCAGGGCGGTCGTCGACTGCGTTAACGGGGCGGGGAGCCGCATTCTGCCGTCATTGCTCAGGAGTCTCGGCCTCGCCGTCGTCGAACTCTACACCGACGTCGAGGCGGCGTTTCCCCATGATCCGGAACCGAAGCCCCAGAACCTCATGGAGCTCTCGAAAGCGGTGGTTCGGGAGAAGGCGGATATCGGTTTCGCCTGCGATCCGGACGGCGACAGGCTCGTCCTCGTCGACGAAACGGGCTCCGTGCTTAGCGAGGAGCTCACGCTCGCGATCGCCGCGGATTTGGTGCTCAGGGAGGAGAAAGGCGCGCTCGTTGCCAATCTCTCGACGAGCCGCGTCATCGACGACGTCGGCGCGGCGCACGGGGTGAGCGTTCACCGCTCGAAGGTCGGCGAGGCGCACGTCACGGCGCTCATGAAGGAAACGCACGCGGCGATCGGCGGAGAGGGGAATGGCGGAGTCATCTATCCGAAGCTCCACTACGGCAGGGACGCGATGGTCGGCGCGGCGCTCGTGCTGCAGGCGCTCGCGGAAGAGGGCCTGTCCCTTTCAAAGAAGGCTGCGTCGCTTCCGCGCTATTTCATTGTAAAAGAGAAGGTTGCGTTGAAAGGCGATTTTGCCGTCGCCGAGAAATCGCTCAAAAAAATGTTTTCGGGCAGGGTAACGGCGATCGATGGTATAAGAATTGATATGGAAGGCGGATGGGTGCATGTGCGCAAGTCCAACACGGAGCCGGTTGTGAGGATTATCGCGGAGGCGCGCTCGGTCGAAGAGGCACGGAGTCTCGTGGAAGAAGCGGGGGCTGTTTTATTGTAGCCCGGGGACCCGACAATCGTCGCCACGAGGCGCGCGAGTCCGCGATGGGGAAAGTTTTCACCTGAAGAGGTGTTTGTATGTGCGGAATCATCGGATATATCGGCAAGAGCAATAGCGTCGGCCCGATTCTCATCGAGGGGCTCAAGCGCCTCGAGTACCGGGGGTACGATTCGGCAGGCATCGCGATCGTGCGCGACGGGGCCCTCGTGTGGGAAAAGACGGCGGGAAAGATCCAGCAACTCGAGGACAAGCTCAAGGGGGTCGATCTGAGCGGGCATCTCGGTATCGCGCACACGAGATGGGCGACTCACGGGGAGCCGAACCGGACGAACGCCCACCCGCATTTCGATTGCGGCAAGCGAATCGCCCTCATTCACAACGGGATCATCGAGAACTATCAAACGCTCAAGAAGTCCCTTCAGGCGGAGAAGCACGTTTTCACCACGGAGACCGACACCGAGACGCTCGTCCATCTCATCGAGAAGTATTACACGGGCAAGGATCTCGAGGTCGCGGTCCGGAAGGCGCTCGAGAAGGTCGAAGGCACTTACGGCATCCTCGTTATTTCGGCGTCGGAGCCGGACAAGATGGTCGCCGCCCGCAACGGCTCGCCCATCGTGATGGGAATCGGCGAGGACGAATATATCGTCGCGAGCGACGTCGCGGCGATTCTCAAGCACACGCGCCAGGTCATCTACCTCGAAGACCACGAGATGATCGTCGCCGGCCGCGATAATTTCACCACGATGACGATCGAGAACGAATATGTGAGCCACGATGTTCATGAGGTCGATTGGGACCTCGAAATGATCGAGAAGGGCGGGCACGCCCATTTCATGCTGAAAGAGATCTTCGAGCAGCCCGAGACGATTCGAAACGCGATGCGCGGGCGCCTCATTCCCGCAACCGGCGACGTGCGCCTCGGCGGGCTCGACATGACCGAGGAGCAGCTGCGGGACGTGAAACGGATCCTTCTCCTCGGCTGCGGGACGAGCTGGCATGCCGGCCTCATCGGCGAGTACATGATCGAGGAGAAGACCCGCATTCCGGTCGAGGTCGAATACGCGAGCGAGTTCCGCTACCGCAACCCCATCATCGAAGAGGGAACGGTCGTCTTCGCGATCAGCCAGTCGGGGGAGACGGTCGACACGCTGGCGGCTCTTCGCGAGGCGGAGAAGCGCGGAGCGCGCTGCATGGGGATCTGCAACGTCGTCGGCAGCACGATCGCGCGCGAATCGCACGCGGGAGTCTACATCCACGCGGGCCCCGAGATCGGCGTCGCCTCGACGAAGGCGTTCACCTCGCAGATATCCGTGCTCGCCCTCCTCGCGCTCGTGTTCGGGCGCCTCAGGACGATCTCGTCGTCGGAAGGGCAGAAGATCATCCAGGCTCTCATGCATGTTCCCGAGCAGGTGGCCGAGATACTCACCATGCACGAAGCCATCCGCAAGATCGCCGAGGAATATTATCACCACAACAATTTCCTCTACCTCGGTCGCGGCGCGAACTATCCGGTCGCTCTGGAAGGCGCTCTCAAGCTCAAGGAAATCTCCTATCTCCACGCGGAGGGGTACCCGGCGGCGGAGATGAAGCACGGCCCGATCGCCCTCATCGACGAGAATATGCCGGTCGTTTTCATCTGCCCGCGCGACAACGCGTACCAGAAGATCGTGGGCAACATCTGCGAGGTGAAGGCGCGGAAGGGAAAGATCATCGCGATCACGAACGAGGGGAACGACGAGGTCGTCGAGATGGCGGATCACGTCATCTACATCCCGCGTACGCTCGATTTCCTCTATCCGATTCTCGCGGTTATTCCCCTGCAGCTTCTCGCGTACCACATCGCCGTGCTGAGAGGCTGCAACATCGACCAGCCGCGCAACCTCGCGAAGAGCGTGACGGTCGAATAGGGCTTCGAACAGCCGCGGGAGGTCCGCGGCGCGATGAGGAGGCGCGATGAAGAAACCGGTGCACACGGGCGCGGCGCCCGCCCCGATCGGACCGTACAGCCAGGCGATTCGCGCGGGGGATTTTCTCTTCATTTCGGGACAGCTCGGGCTCGACCCCGCGACGAAAAAGATGGTCGAGGGGGGCGTCACATTCGAGGCCGAGCGAGCCCTCATGAATATCGGCGCCATACTCGAAGCCGCCGGGGGGACGTTTGCAGACGTCGTCAAGACGACCGTGCTCCTTCAGTCGATGGACGACTTTTCCCGGCTCAACGAGGTATACGCGCGGTTTTTCACCGACGAGCCTCCCGCGCGTGCGGCCTATCAGGTGGCGAGACTGCCGCTCGGCGCTCTCGTCGAGATCGAAGCGGTCGCTTATCTTGGCGCATGAACGCCTTTACACGATTCCCCGCGCTCATTATTATTGACCGTGCGGGAGCGGACGGGTTCTGGTGGACCTCGAGGACTTCAAATCCTTCTGCCGGGTGCTAATACCATCCGGGGTGGGTTCGATTCCCACACGTTCCCGCCATTCTCGAGCGACCGCGATAGAAAAGGAATAGTGCCATGTCCGCAGGGGAGCGCCGGCATGAGTCTCGGTGGGTGATGCTTGCGGCGATCTGCGCCCTCGCCGTATCCTTTGCGCCCCTTCCGGCCGTGTCGGCTGCCGTTGACCCCGCCGCGCCGGCGCGCGCCCCGCACGATACGATTGCCGGCACTGCGCAGGACACGACCGTTACCGCGGCGCAGGACACGACCGCGCGCGCCGAGGCGGATACGAGCGTTGCGGTGCGGGAAACTGCGCTTTGGACGATGGAGGAGCTCAAGCGGGTGCTTGCCGACGAGACCGGAGGGATCAAGGAGGGCAAGGCATACAAAGAGCGCAAGAGCGGGCGTGTCGCGATGGCATGTGCCCTCCTCGTTCCGGGGCTCGGCCAAATGTACAACGAGAAGCCGATCAAGGCTGCGATCGCGCTCGGACTGGAGTCGTACTACCTGAGCCAGATAGCCATGAACCGCCGTCTGCGGGAGCGGGAAAAGATCGTTCGGGACTCCTTCCCGTCGAAGTCGAGCTCATGGAACTACCACGACGGGTGGGTGACGGAATACGGGGAGCGATCCGTCGACTGGATATGGTGGTCGGGAGCCGTGATCCTCGCGGTCGTGATCGACGCGTACGTGGACGCGAAGCTCGACGATATGCGATTCAAGGTCGAGGCTCGCGCCTCCGAGGACAACGTCGGAGTGAGTCTGCTCGTGCGCTACTGAACACCCGCGCGGCAGGACTCGAACGGCTCCCGCGAAGGATAGTGCAAAATGCCTGTTTGCGCGGCGGCGAGAAACTGCTAGTATCGCCGCAACAGAACGCCGTTCAATCTCGTATTGTATGGAAGCTGAAACATAACGGGAGGTACCGATGGGTTCGGATGAGAAGGGCACGAAGAAGAAATCGAAGCTGCACGAATACGTCGAGATTGTCGTCACCGCGGTCGTGCTCGCCCTCATCGTCCGTGCGCTCATCATACAGAGCTACCACATTCCTTCCGAGTCGATGGAGGACACGCTCCTCAAGGGAGATTTTCTCTTCGCGAACAAGTTTCTGTTCGGGGCGAAGGTGCCGTTCGTGGACTGGCGCCTGCCGAAGATCCGCGATCCGAAGCCCGGCGATATCGTGATCTTCAAGTTTCCCGGGGATCGGAAGACCGACTACATCAAGCGGTGCATCGCGGTCGAGGGGCAGACGGTGGAGCTCAAGGGAACGCGTCTCTTCATTGACGGGGTCGAGAAGCCCGAGAGCTACGCGAAGTACAGCTACGGCGACGTTCCGCGCCGCGACTTCGGTCCGTATCTGGTTCCCAAAGGGCACGTGCTCGTTTTCGGAGACAACAGGGACAACAGTTACGATTCCCGTTACTGGGGGCCTCTCGACAAGAAGCTGCTTCGGGGCAAGGCGCTTTTCCTCTACTTCTCGCTCGATTACAAGAAGCATTGGGTCCGTTTCGCGAGAATCGGCGATCTCATTCGCTGATCCCGGATCCGAAATCTGGCTTTTCCCTTGCATACCGCTTTCTTGACAATCCTGTCCGGAATCCTTACATTCCTGGGGATAGCAGCAGTCGGGCATGGAGAGTGCCAATCATGACGGAACAAAATCGCGCATCTCTCGATGAAATAAAGATGTTACGGCATGTCGTCGATTGCTTTGTCGCGACGGGCGAGCCGGTCAGCTCGCGTATGCTGAAGTCCCGGTGCCGTCTCGAGGAAAGCACCGCGCACATCCGGAGTATCCTCCATCGGCTCGAGGATCTCGGGTTTCTGTTCAAGCCCCACGTTTCCGCGGGGAGGGTTCCGAGCGATCGCGGGTACCGGCTCTACGTGGATCAGATGGGGACGGTAGATGCCCTGAGCCGGCCGCTCGCGGAGAGGGTTCAAAGAAGGATCGGCCAGGACTGGAGCGATGTGCGCGACGTCATGGCGATAACCTCGCAGCTTCTGGGGGAGCTCACGAGCTACATGGGGCTGTCGATGGGGATCAAACATTCCCGGAGCATCGTCGAAAGGCTCGAGATAACACGGCTCCAGCCCCGCGGGGGGCTCGTCGTGCTGACGCTCTTTCCCGATGCGGTGCGGAAGGTCTACGTCGAATTCTCCAAGGATTATCCTCCCTCCATCGTCGATCGGGCCGTGCAGTTGATCAACGAACGCGTTGCAGGACATCCGCTTGAAAAGGTTCCCGAGCGCCTCGAGGCCTTTCTGCGGGAGACGGCCGGCATGGAACGGGAGATTGCGGGAGCGGTCTCGAGGGAGGCCGAATATCTTTTCGACTGGCCGTATGATTTGAGATATTACTATGGAGGACCGGATAAGCAGATTACTATGCAAGAGCTCGGCGATCCTCGAGTTCTGCAGAATCTCGTTCGTCTCATGGGAGAGCGGAGCATAATGCTCAACGCGCTCAAAAGCAGGTTCACGGCAGACGTTTCCATCACGATCGGGAAGGAGAACAGGATCCGGGAGCTCGAGCCGTTCGCCATCGTGACTCGGAGGTTTCAGTCCGCCGAATGCGACGGGCTTCTTGGGGTCCTTGGTCCCACGAGAATGACGTACGGGCTTGTTCTTGCGCTCCTCGATAAAACAGCCGAGGAGCTTCAGCATATTCATATCGGCAACGATTGATCGAAGCAGCGAGGAGGAGAGATCGTTGACACCTGACAGGGAATGGGACATCAGCGAGAGCGAAGCGGATCGCGAGCCCGGCCCCGATTCTCAGGAACGCGCCGAGGATACGGGGGAACGGGACGGGAGCAAAGGAACGCCCGGCGAACGCGACGGCGCGGAAACGGCCGGGAATGATCCGGGCGCCGCAACGGCCGAGGGCTCTCCCGCGGAAACACATCCGGCGAGCGAGAACGATACAGGGACGGGATCGGTGGACGGGACTTTTGCCCCGGCGGGTGGCGAGGAAGATGGCGCATTCCTGCAAAAGCGCACGAAAAGGGCCAGGCGCAAGGAGTTGCTCGATCTCATTCAGCGAAAGAACGCCATGCTTATGGAGCTTGATAAGGAGCTGAAAGAAACAAAGCAACATCTTGTCATAAAAGAGGATAGGCTTCTTCGAATGGCGGCCGAATTCGAGAATTACAAGAAGCGCACCCGGCGGGAATGGGAATTGCTTCAAAAGAATGCGAACGCCGATCTCATCAAGGAGATTATCTGGGGTATTGATAACTTCGATCGTGCTTTTGCGAGTCTGGGCGGGGCGGAGGATCATATTCAGGAGGGGATCAGGCTCATCCACGCCGGCCTCATGGATATTCTCAAGAAGGCCGGTTTGATGGAGATCGAGGCGCAGGATCGGAAGTTCGACGCCCAGTATCACGAAGCGGTTGGTGAGATCGAAAGCTATATCGAAGAAGGACACGTGGCGCAGGTGATACAGAGAGGGTACACGCTCCACGACCAGGTTCTGCGGCCCGCTCGGGTGCTCGTGTCCAAGAAGAGGGGATAGCCGGTTTCGAAGAGATATCTCAATCGGAAAGGGACCGATAATGGGAAAGGTAATCGGAATTGATCTCGGAACGACGTACTCCTGCGTCGCAGTCATCGAAGGCAACGAGCCAGTGATCATTCCCAACTCGGATGGCGGCCGGACGACTCCGTCCGTCGTCGCGACGGCGAAGAACAACGAACGGCTCGTCGGCCATCTCGCGAAACGCCAGGCTATCACGAACCCCGACAACACCGTCTATTCGATCAAGCGATTCATGGGAAGGCGATTCTCGGAGGCCAAGGAAGAGATTGAGCGCGTCTCCTACATCGTCAAGCAGGGGAAGAACGACGAGATCCTGATTCATCTCAAGGATAAGAGCTTCCAGCCGCCCGAGGTCTCGGCCATGATTCTCCGGGCGATCAAGCAGTTCGCGGATGAGTTTCTCGGCGAAGAGGTCACGCAGGCCGTTATCACGGTGCCCGCGTATTTCAACGACGCGCAGCGCCAGGCCACGAAGGACGCCGGCAAGATCGCCGGACTCGAGGTCCTTCGCATCGTCAACGAACCGACCGCCGCCGCTCTCGCGTACGGGCTCGAGAAGAAGCGCATGGGCAAGATCGCCGTCTACGACCTCGGCGGCGGCACGTTCGACGTTTCGATCCTCGAGCTTTCCGACGGCATCTATCAGGTGAAATCGACGAGCGGAGACACGATGCTGGGCGGCGACGATTTCGACCGTGCGATCCAGGACTGGATCGTGGGTGATTTCAAGATGTCGACCGGAATCGATCTCTCAAAAGATCGCATGGCGCTGCAGCGCATCCGCGAGGCGGCCGAGAAGGCAAAATGCGAGCTTTCGACCGTCTATGAAACGAATATCAACCTGCCGTTCCTGTACGCCGACAACGACGGCCCGAAGCACCTCGACATGATTCTCACGAGGGCGACGATGGAGAAGCTCGTTCATCCGCTGATCCAGAAGACCCTCGATCCGTGCCGTCAGGCGCTTCATGACGCGAATCTCGCGATCGATCAGATCGATGAAATCATTCTCGTCGGCGGCTCGACGCGCATTCCGGCCGTGCGAAAGTTCGTGAAGGATTTCTTCAAGAAGGAGCCCCACAAGGGCGTCAATCCCGACGAGGTCGTCGCGATGGGCGCCGCGATCCAGGCGGGGGTGCTCTCGGGACAGGTCGAGGAGCTGCTTCTGCTCGACGTGACCCCTCTCTCGCTCGGGATCGAGACGCTCGGCGGTCTCATGACGAAACTCATCGAGCGCAACACGGCGATTCCGTGCCAGAAGAGCCAGATATTCTCCACCGCGACCGACAATCAGCCCGCCGTGAGCATTCACGTGGTACAGGGGGAGCGGGAGCTTGCGAAGGATAACAGAACGCTCGCCCGGTTCGACCTCGTGGGCATTCCTACCGCCCCGCGGGGCGTCCCGCAGATCGAGGTCAGTTTCGACATCGACGCGAACGGCATCGTTCACGTGTCGGCCAAGGACCTCGGGACGGGCAAGGAGCAGAAGATCCAGATCAAGGTTTCGAGCGGTCTGAGCCAGGAGGAGGTCGACCGCATGGTGCACGACGCCGAGGAGCACGCAGTGGACGACGAGGTCAAACGCGGAAGCGTCAAGATCCGCAATGAGGCGGAGGTGCTCATCTACTCGGCCGAGCAGACGCTCAAGGATCACGGCGACAGCGTCTCGCAGAGCGACCGGGAAACGATCGACGACGCGCTCTCGACGCTCAAGGCGCTCGCTGCGAAGCCGGACGCCGAACTCGACGAGATGAAAAAAGCGATCGAGCGGCTTTCTATTGCCGTATATAAGATCGCGGAACTCATGTATAATGCGACCGCCGGCAAGGATTACTCAGGCGGGAATTAGAAGACGTTTTCGATGCCTTTTGCCGCACACGGTGAGTCTGGGGAGGAATGGCAAAAAGGGACTACTACGAGGTTCTCGGCATCGGTCGGGATACGTCCGTTGATGAAATAAAGAAAGCCTACCGGAAGCTCGCCCTCAAATATCATCCTGACCGCAACCCGGGAAACCGGGAAGCCGAGGAACAATTCAAGGAAGCGACTGAAGCCTACGAGGTTCTCCGCGACAAGGACAAACGCGAGCGCTACGACCAATTCGGCCACGGCGGCGTTTCGAGCGGCGGCCCCCAGGGCTACGAGGGTTTCTCGGGAGGCTTCGACCTGAGCGACGCGCTGAGAGCGTTCATGCGCGA
>JBAZPL010000071.1:0-12376 GCA_041648155.1 Candidatus Krumholzibacteriia bacterium | reverse complement strand
CCGCGAGCACGCCGACGTCGCCGAAGGCGCTCTGGAATCCCATTGCCCGGTCGAAGTTCTTTCCTCGGAATACGTGCGTGATCCACGAGATCCCCACGGGATGATAGATGCTCGATCCGATCCTCACTCCGACATACAGAAATACGAGGGTGAGGTAGTTTTTGGCGAGCGGTGTGAGAAGAAGGAAGAGGCCGACGACGAGATCGTCGAGGACGAGCAGCAGCCGATAGTGCCGGCCTTTCGCCCAGTGTCCGACGAAGAAATGGAAGAACACCGACACGACGAGTCCGATGAGCATCATGGTGCCGATATCGGCGTAGCGCTTGATGAGAAAGCCCTGGGTATAAAGAATCGGATAGATCGTCGGGAGCGCGACGACCGAGGCGTCGTTGAAAAGGTGGAACACGGAGACCGAGCCGAGTATCTTTTTCTCTTTTATATTCATGGCCGAAATAATATACACGCAATTGCGCCGCTCCGCAAACAATCCGCAATCAATCCGGCTCTGGACGCGCCGCCGGGCATGGGTTATAGTCGATTCTTCGTGTATCCCGGCCGCGCGGCAGGCGGGTTCGGCCGGCCGCCGTCGCTTGGCTTCTTGTGCCCGCGGGGGGAGGTATCATAATGAAGAGATCGCTTTCGACGGTTCTGTTTGTCGCGTATCTTCCGTTCATGATCGGCGTGCTGATCCCGGGTCCACCGCCCGGGGCCGCGCCGTTTTCCCCGATACGGATGCAGAAGGACACCATCGGCTACGCCACGAGGCCGGATCAGGTCGAGGCGCTCGTGAGGCTCGTCGACTCCCTCGATGCGGCGCGCTACGCCTCGAACGCCGCAAGCTTTCCACTGATGACAAAGGGCCCGATGATCGGCGCCATATGCCCGCACGACGACTATCTCTACGCCGGGCGCGGCTACGTCCACGTCATGCGCGAGGTCAGGGCGCCCCGCGTGATCCTCTTCGGCGTCTCGCACACGGCGCGCCGCCGCGGCATTCAGGACAAGCTCATATTCGACGATTTCTCCGCGTGGAAGAGCGCCTACGGGAATTGCCCTGTTTCCTCGATGCGGGAAGAGATCGTCGCGGCCCTTCCGGCCGGCCTCGTTCTCATGAACGACACGATCCATTCCGAGGAGCACTCGCTCGAGGGGTTCGTCCCGATTCTCCAGCATTACCTGCCGAAGGTCGAGATCGTGCCGATCCTCGTGACGCGAATGAACGGCGGCAATTTCGATATGGCGGCCGACGCGCTCGCCGTGGCCATCTCGAGCATCATGAAAGCGCGCGGCTGGAGGCTGGGAAAGGACGTCGCGATTCTCATCTCCGCCGACTGCGTCCATTATGGCGACGAGGAGTGGGGAGGGCGCAACTACGCCCCCTTCGGCGCCGGCGAGGACGGTTACGAAAAAGGCGTCGCGCAGGATCGAGAAGTTATCCGGTCCTCGCTGGCGGGGGCGCTTTCGCGCGAAAGGATCGGCATTTTCAGGGATCGGGTGGAGAATAGCGATTTTCAGCAGCCGTACAAGATAACGTGGTGCGGGGTCTACTCGATACCCCTCGGGCTGAGCGTTCTCGATCGCCTCGCCGAACGAGGCGGCGGGAAGGCGCCCGAGGGTTTCATGCTCGTTTACGGCACGAGTCTCAGGCCCCGCAGCCTCCCGCTCGCGCACACCGGGCTGGGGGTTACGGCCATCGCGACGCTGCGCCATTGGGTCGGCTATACGGCAATCGGGTACTGGTAAGAAGGAGGCAACGAGGAATGTCCAACCGTTCGAAGCATGCGCTGACGATTTCCGCGATCGCGCTCTTGCTCGCGATTCTCGCCGCGAGCGCCTTCGCGCAGACGGACGACGAAATCCGCGCGCTCGTCGCGAAGGCGGGGGAGGCGAAGGACTATCCCGACGCGGGTCTAGTCGCCGTTTTCGAGAAGATCGACGTCACGGTTGAGGAAACCGGGCTTGCCCACTATCGCCGCCACACGCTCACGAAGATCCTCACGGACCGGGGCGCTCTCGCGAAGGCGGCGCTCCGTTTCGATTACGATCCCGCGTCCAATTTCATCGCCGTCGAGAGCGTGAGGATATTCAGGAAGGGCGGTGCCGTCGAGATCGTCGATCTCGCGACGGTCAGGGATCTCTTCGCCCCCGCCTCGATGATCTACTGGGGCGCGCGCATGAAGGTGGCGCAGCTTCCCCGGCTCGCTCCCGGCGACGCGGTCGAGGTGAAGACGTACAAGAAAGGCTTCGAGATCGCATACCTGGCGGAGGGGGAGGGGGGCGGCGCGGGCGCGCCGGGCACCGGCGGGGCAACCGCAGCCGCGCCGGGCTCGGGTGAACGGGGCTCGGGCGAAACAACCGCCGGCGACGACGAGCGCTACATCCCCCCGATGCGCGGATCGTTCTACGACGTCGTCTATTTCCAGGAAACATATCCGATCAAGACAAAGCGCTACGATCTCCACATGCCGAAGGACAAGCCGGTCCGCTACCGCGTGTACAACGGCTCCCTCTATTCGGCGCAGAGCTTCGACGACAAGGGAACGCACTACTCGTGGTGGATCGAAGACGTCCCGGCGCTTGCGGAGGAGCCGCGGAGCGCCGAGGCGCCCGATATCGTCCCGAAGCTCGTGCTCGCCACGCTCTCGTCGTGGGAGGAGAAATCGAGATGGTTCGCCGCGATCCACGACACGATATACAACGACAACGGCGAGATCAAAAGGCTCGTGAAGGATCTCACGGCGGGGCTCAAGACCGACGTCGAGAAGGTGACGGAGCTTCAGCACTGGTCCGCACAGGAGATCCGTTACTCGGGCGTCTCGATGGGAAAGGGCGAAGGCTATACGCACCATCCGGGCACGATGAGCTACGCCGATCGCTGCGGCGTCTGCAAGGACAAGGCGGGGATGCTTATCACCCTCATGCGCACCGCGGGCTACGACGTCTGGCCGGCCCTCACGATGGCCGGCGCGCGTGTCGAGGAAGTGCCGGCCGATCAGTTCAACCATTCGGTGGTCGCATGGCGCCACAAGGACGGCACCTTCACGATGCTCGATCCCACGTGGGTGCCCTTTTCGACCGAGCTCTGGAGCTCGGCGGAGCAGGAACAGCACTATGTGATCGGCACGCCGGAAGGAGAAGGGCTCATGGTAACGCCCTACTCCCCGCCCGAGAAGCACGTGCTCAAGGTCGTCTCGCGCGGCGCCGTCGATAAGGACGGAAACCTCACGGGAACGCTCCATCTCGAGGGGACGAATTATATGGACCAACGGATGCGTCGCTGGCTCGGCACGCACAAGCGCGACGACCTGCGCGCATACGTCGAAGGATGGCTCGCCGCGATCTCTCCCGGGGTCGAAGTGACGAAGCTCGCGATCGGCGATCCGCTCGATTTCAAGAAGCGGTTCGCGCTGGACGTGACGTACCGCGTGCCGCGCTACGCCGTCGCCGAGGGAGGGACGCTCGATTTCGCCTCACCCGCGTGGAAGCTCGGATTCGGCCGAACGCCGCTGCTCACGGCCGCCTCGGTCATCGATCTCGAGAAACGCGAGCTCCCGCTCTTTATCTGGAACACGCAGGCGTACGAATGCGACGAGACGATCGCTCTCCCCTCCGGGATGAAGCCGCGCGATCTCTCGAAGGAGTCTTCGAAGACGGGCGAGTACGCGGCATACCGTATGGAGCGCTCCGTCGCCGGAGGCTCCGTCGCGAACAAGGGTGTCGTGCTCGTCAAGAGGAGGACGATTCCTGCGGGGGACTATCCCGATTTCCGCGCCATCCTGAAGGAGGCGGGGGATTACGCCACTCGCAGGGTGATATTCGAGAGAGAGGGGGGATCGCGATGAGAAACGTCACGACGCATGTGCTGCTGAAATCGATTCTCGCGGTCGTCGCGGCGGCGCTGATCGCGGGCTCCGCGTGCGGCCATTCCGCGCCGGCCGCCGCGGCCGGCACCGGCTGGAAGGAGATGCAGCTCCGTTACCCCGGAAGCGACGCCGTCGTGCTGTACGATTCGCTCGTCGTCACCCTCGGCTCCGACAATCACATTGCAAAGCGGCGGCATCGCGCCGTCATGCTCTTCACCGACAACGCGATCAACCGCTTCGGCGACCCGCGGATTCTTTTCAACGCGGCGACGCAGGATCTTACGATCCTCGCCGCGCGCGTCCGCATGCGGGACGGGAGGATCGTCGAAGTCCGGAAGAACGCCGTCAATCAAACGACGCCATTCGCCCTCGACCTCGCTCCCGATTACGTCGATTGGCAGGAAACGGTTATCACGCACATGGGCATCGAAAAGGGTTGTGTCGCCGAGCTGCATTACGTCATCGCGGACAAGAATCCATCGCCGTATCTCTCGGGGGTGGAGGTGTTCAGCGCGGAGGATCCGACGGAGGAGCGTGTGCTCGTCGTGAAGCTGCCGCCGGGGATGACGCTCAAATCCGCTTCCTTGAATGGCGAGGTCTCTCCGCCCAACGCGAGCGTGAAAGGCGTCTGGGTTTGGACCGTCCGCGACATCCCCGGGCGCACACCCTTCGACGGCGGTGCCTGGGAGGGGGACTATTCTCCGGTCGTCTGCTATAGCACGGCGTCGGACCGGCAGGACCTTCTCTCGAAACTCGGCGCCGGCCTCACGGCCAAATCGACCCCCTTGCCGGCGGCTGAAACGTCGATCTGCGGCGCCGTGAAGGATCTTGCCACGGATGAGGAGAAGGTGCTCGCCGTACATCGTCTCGCGATCGGGGCCGTAACGGGCGTTCACGTCCCGTATGCGCTTCTCGCCGCTCCGGCGCGCGATGCGGCGCGGATCTATGACAGCGGCTACGCGAGCCCGCTGGATCGCGCCGTGCTCCTCGCCGCGATGCTTCGGACCGCTGCATTCGAGCCGGCGTTCGTTCTCGTTTCGGCGGGGAAAGCCGCAAGCGGCGACGTGCCCGCGCCCGAGCTCTTCTCGCGGATTGCGGTCTCGGTGCCGCTCGGGGATGGAGCCGAGCTGCTCCTCGACCCCGCTGCCCCATTCGAACACGATCCGTCGTTCGCCCTCGCCGGAAAGACGCTCGCGTACCTCGGTCCGGTGCCGCGGCTCGCGCAGCTTCCCGCCAGGGCCGTCAGCGACAGCCGGAGCGAGCTCGCGCTCGTTCTCAAGCCGGGGAAGGACGGCGGTTTCGAGGGAAAAGGCACCGCGATCCTGAAAGGCGCGTTCTCGCCGTACTATCTCGTTCGGGAAAACGAGAACGGTCTCAGGGACTTTTTGAAAAAGCGGGTCTCGGGCTTTTTCGGCGGCGCCGAGCTCGTCTCGTGGAACCCGCGGTCGCTCGAGCGGAACGAGGCCGAGATCGATTTCACCTTCACGGTGAGCCCGGGCGAGAAGAAAAAGGGGGAGCGGCTGTACCTCTCCGTACCGAAACCCATGGAATCGTCTCTTTCCGGAATCGAACGCGTGCGCCTCGAACGTTCGCAATGCGCCGACGCAATCAATATTGAGCCGTGTGTTCTCGAAGTTTCGTGCATGATCGAACCGGCGCCGGGCTGGAAGATGGTGACCGCCCCTTTGCCCGCGAACGAAGAGAACGAGATCGGAGCCGCGTCGGTTGATTTCGCATCGCGGGCGGATGGAACGCACGTTTTCCGGAAGCGACTGCAGCTCGATGAGAATCTCGTGGCTCAGACCAGGTATGCGGATTTCCGGTCGCTGCTTCGGACCTTCCACGAAGATCGTATCGTGCTTGAGAGGGAGTAGCGGAGACCGGCTCGTCCGAACAAGAGAATGACGGGCCCGGGGCCCGTCATTCATTCTGCGCGAGGAGGGGGCCGTCGCGCAACCGTTACGCCGGATCGAGCTCTATCGTGTCGCCGATCCCGGTGTCGCTCTCGCGTAGCGTGTTCGGCGGGAACTCCACCGCGCTCACCGCGCTGCGAGAGGAATCGGCGATGCAATCGGGCGGGAAATTCTTGAACATCGTGACGACGCGTCCGTACCGGTTGAGGAAAGCGATGTCGACCGGGTTCTTCATGCCGACCGTATAGATCGCCCGGCATGGCGCTATCCAGAGAGCGCAGTTTCGCGGAATCCCGCGTCGATTGAGAAATCTCAGTGTCTCGACGCAGTTCGCGTTCAGCGTCATGAGATGCCTTGCGATCAATGTTCCGCGCGTCTTGTTGAGGACCGACATGGCAAATTCCCCCTAGATCGAAGTCCCGATCATGAGAACCGCGAGCGTCGCGATGGCGAGCTTGGCGCACCAGGGGAAGACGGCGTCCCTGCGAACGGAGTCTTCGCTCTCCGGACTTACGGCGGGGTGCTCTTCCTCGCGCGCCGGCATCGAAGAACCTATCTGATCCATCCGCAGCATCTTCAGCATCTCGATCTCGACGAGGGCGGACTGTTCGTCGAAGGCGAGAAGGCGCGTCCCGCACGGCCCCGCGGCGCTCGCGGCTCCGGCTGCGGATGGCGAAGCTTCAAGCTTGAACATTTTCTGAAGAGCGAGAAAGGCGGTTGCGATGCAGAAGGCGATCGCGTACTGAACGGCGCCGAGTATTCCGCCGAGCGCGACGGAAACGATCACGTCTTCGCGTGAGACGAATCCGAGAATCGAAAGCGGAAGCGTGAGGAAGAGCGCGGCGAAGGCTCCGACGAGCGAATAGATAAGGCCGTTGGGCCCGTTGACGAGACCGAGAACGGCCGGCGCGATAACGAGAGCGGCCAGACCGAAAACGATCTGGAATCTCCTTCTCTCCATCACGTAGAAGGCCGTCGTTATGAAAACCGCTGTGAGGATACCGTACATTGTCCCGTTCGACCTTTCTTTTCCAGTTCTCACTCGCTGCAATATACAAGTCGCGTTCCATAGCCGGGTCCGGCGCCGATGTTCGGTAAATGCGTTTCCCGCGGAGGTGCGGAGCCGATCGTAATGATCTTATTCGCAGAGAATTAGTGGGATCGTGCAAATGGAAAATCCAGGCGGCCGCAGCGCGGGACCACGCACGCTCTCTTCAAAGGCAAGCTGTTTTAGGGAATTAATCCCCAATCGGAACTGCGGATACGGCCCTCGTGCGGTATTTTTCATGGGGAGGCGTCTCGCGGGCGGGATGATTCTCCGACGCACCGGATCGTTTCCCGTAATTCCCCGTTGTTTCCAAAGCCGTGCTATCGGGGGACTCTCGATTTGAGACCGAGAAAGGCCTCTTCGACGCATCTCATGTTCTTTTTCCAAAGCCCGCGTTCGTTGATGATGAGGAGATTGATCTCGCGCGCGGTGGTCCTGAATGAGGCGTTATCGAGCGCCTCTATGACGGCGCCGGCGAGGGAGGCGGCATCATCGCTCCTCACGATGCGGCCGTTCTCTCCGTCCCGTATCCATTCGCGGTTCGCGGGAAGATCGGTCACGACCGGCACCGTCCCGCAGGCCATCGCCTCGAGGAGCGAGACGGACGTTGAATCCGATTTCGACGTCGATACGTACACGTCCGCGGCGCGGAGCTCTCGTGCGATCCCCTGGGGATCGAGCTTCCCCTTGAATACGAAGCTTCCCTCGAGAGAGAGCCGCTTCACCCTTTCCTCGAGGCGCGCTCGATCGGGTCCGTCGCCGCAGACGACGAAGTGCGCGTCCCGCTTTTCCCGGATGAGGGGAGCCGCATCGATGAGCAGATCGACGTTGTAGACCGGATACAGATTGCGCGTGCTCACGACGCGGACGCCGCCGCCCGGCCGTGTTTTGTCCGGCGCGCTCTTCCGCGGGAAAAAAATGCCCTCGTCGATCCCCAGATACGTCTTGAGGATTTTCCCCGGGCTCGTGCCGGCCGAGATCGCGATGCGCGAGAGCTCTTCGGCGTCGGTGAGAACGAGGTCCGCCTGCCTCAGCACAAAGCGAATCTGGAGCCGGTGTACGGGGGACGAGGGATAATCGATGAGGAGATCGGAGCCGAGGCTCGAGACGACGAGGGGGCGAAACCCGCTTCGCGCCGCGACGAAGCCGTAACCGCCGAGATACAGAGCGTTCACGAGGTCCGGGCGAAAGTGCTCGAGCTCTTTCCGTATGGAGCCGAGCGCCGAGAGATAGCCGAGGAGTTTTGTCGGGAAGCGGCTCTTCAGCCTTCGCGCGGGGACGAGGCAGCCGTCGACGCTCTCGAACGACAGGAGGAGCGTTTCGTGGCCCCGTTCGTGGAAATACCCCGCCCAGCGCCTCACGTGATTGAGCGAACCATCTCCGAGAAACGCGATGCGCATGTTTCGCTCCTTTTTGTCGATGCGCCGTGCACGGACGTGCTTCCTGAAATGTATCACAAGGCCGGACAATTTTGTTGAAGAATTCAGCGGACTGATTCAGAATCAGCGTGTGCGCGCCGGAGGATCGCCGCATCGGAGCGCGCAGACCGGCTCGCACCCGTATACTATTCAACACCCAATCGAGGAGGCCCGTCGATGTTCGGGAATTTCGGAATCGTGAAGAATCTCCTGGCCCTGTGTCTCGCCGCTCTGTGCGCGTCGGCGCCATTCTCCCCCGAAGCCTGGGCGCTCAAGACTTCGGAGGAGAGACCGGTTCATACCTATTCGATTGTCGCCCGCGATTCGGTGACGGGGGACATGGGTGTGGCGGTTCAGTCACACTGGTTCTCGGTGGGGCCGGTCGTGCCCTGGGCCCGGGCCGGCTCAGGTGCCGTGGCGACGCAGAGCCTCGTTCTCATGTCGTACGGCCCTCTCGGTCTCGATCTCATGGACGAAGGGATGAGCGCGGCGGAGGCGCTCGAAAAGCTCGTCGAGGAGGACGCGCATTCCGCCGTGCGGCAGGTGGCGATGGTGGACGTCGAAGGGAACGCGGCGGCGCACACGGGCGATTCGTGCATCGCGTTCGCCTCGCACCATACGGGGAGCGGCTACTCGGTTCAGGCGAACATGATGCTCACCGACAAGGTCGTGCCCGCCATGGCGAAGGCGTACGAGACTGCGCAGGGGGATCTCGCCGACCGCATGCTCGCCGCTCTCGAGGCCGCTCAGCAGGCCGGCGGCGATATCAGGGGAAGCCAGTCCGCGGCGATTCTCATCGTGCGGGGAGTATCGAGCGACGAGCCGTGGTCGGACGTCGTCATGGACCTTCGCGTCGAGGACAATCCTCGTCCTCTCGGAGAGCTTGCGCGCCTCATCAAACTGCAGCGCGCGTATACGTTCGAGAACCTGGGGGACGAGGCGATGGCGCAGGGGGACCTGAAGGACGCGATGGAGGCATACGGAGAAGCGGCAAAGCTCGCTCCCGATAACCTCGAGCTCGCGTTCTGGCAGGGCGTTTCCCTCGTCAACGTCGGACGGGACGACGAGGGAATCAAGATTCTCAAGCCGGTCGTCGAGAGGGACGCGAACTGGAAGGAGCTGCTCAAGCGGCTCCCGGCCACGGGGCTCCTCACGGTGAGTCCAGATCGTCTCGATAAGATACTCGGAGCACTTTGAATCGCGCGCCGTTTGTGATATAATTCCTCTATCGGCATAATCACAGCTTTTTGAACGATATGCGGAGGTGCGGAAATGCGCGTCATTCTCATGCTTTTGGCTGTTTTCATGATTACCTTCGCCATGCGGGCAAATGCGCTCGACCCCGACACGTTTTGCTACAGCACGGCGGGCGTGAGCTGTCAGAATATGAAGGTTACGATCTGCCCCCGCGGCGATTTCGAGCAGATACGAAACGGCTGCGGCGGCACGGGCGATTGTATCTGGATCGAGGTGCGGGATCTGGCCCACAATCCCGTTCCCGGCATTCCCTGGACCGATTACTGGATAAATGCCTGCAGCGCCGCGCAGACGCTCTACCTCTGCGTCGAGGCGGTCGCTGCCGATTCGCTGACCGGCCTCAACGGCCGAACCACATTTTCCGGCATCTTCAGGGCGGGGGGATGCGTGCTGACCGGAGGCTTGTACATAGCGGTACAGGGCGAAATACTCAGGAATCCTCCCTGCGGCCCGAACTATCTGTGTCTCAATGTCGTCCTCAAGGGCCCCGATCTCACCGGCGCCTCCGGCAAGCCGGACGGCGTCGTCAATCTGTCCGATCTTATCCCCTACGGCACGAGCTACAACAAGAACCTGGGACAGGGCGGGTACAACGCCTGCTGCGATTTCAACGACGACGACAAATGCAACCTGAGCGATTTCGCTTTCTTCGGGCAGCATTACCAGCACTCGTGTATGTGATGGCGGGGGTAATTTTAAACGAAAGCCGCGCTCAGTTGTATGGATGAGAGGAATGTGATAGTGGCGCCGGACGATTCGGATCTGGCGCGAAGGGGTCACGCGGGAGATCGCAAAGCGCTCGAAGAGCTCTTCGGGCGCTACGAAAAGGGTCTGTACAGCTTCGTGAATCGTCTTGTCGGGGGGGCCGCGGACCCGGCGGACGTCTATCAAGAGGTGGTGCTCCGGGCGATCGTGAATCTCGACCGCTTCAATCCCAAGCTGAGCTTCAGGACGTGGCTGTTCACCCTCGCGGCGAATCACTGCAAGAATATTCTGCGTTCGAGGGAGCAGCGAGGCAAGTTTCATATGCCGTCCATGCGGCGACTCGGCGACGATTCGGAAGTAGACATCATGGAGAGCGCGCCGGACGGCGCTCCCGGCCCCGATCGGAGGACGGAGAACGCCGAGTTCGTCGATGCGCTCGAACGCGAGCTCGTAAACCTCCCGCGATTGCAGCGGGAGGTATTTGCGTTGCGCGAGTTCAACGATTTTTCCTTCAAGGAGATCGCGGCGGTGCTCAAGATACCCGAGGCGACAGCCCGTTCGCGGATGTTTCTCGCCGTCGAGCATCTCCGCGTGCGGCTCAGGATTTTTTCCGGTACCGCGGCTGTCCCTTCCGCGCAGGCGGAGCGGTGACAACGACGAAAGGCCAGGGCGCGATGTTCGGAGAATGGTTCGGCAGGAAGAGAAAACGCCTGGAGCGGGAACCGCACGCGAATCCCGAATGCGTCGCGGTCCGCGCGGAGATCGTGATGGCGGTGTACGCGGAAGCGGGCGCCGCCGTCGAGTCCGTTTCCATTCACCTCGAGAAATGCGAATCCTGTCGCGCATATGAGTCCGATATCAGGAAGATGCACCGCGGCTGCCTCGAATCGGGCGTGTCGGGGGACGTCTCCCGGTTGACTTCCTCCGCGCTCGCGAGCCGCGCGGCGGAGCCCCCGTTCCCGGCGCGAAGCCGCCCCGAGCCGCGGCCGGAAGCGGAGCGCTCATCCGACCGGGGCGCCCTCTTCGTTGTCGCGCTCGCCGTCGTGCTTTTCAATCTGATTCTCGCGTTCAAGCTCGAGGGGGGCTCGCGGGTGCTCTATCCCGTTATCGGCTTCGCCGTAATGATAGCGAGCGCCGTATGGGTTTACACCGACTCGACGCGACGGAATATGCCTGCCGCATTCTGGGCCGCCCTTCAGCCCTTCACCGTCCCCGCCGGGCTCATAGCGTATCTCGTATGCCGGGAGCGCGCGTCGCTGCGCTGCCCATCGTGCGGGCGGACGGTTCCGGCGCGCGACCGGTTCTGTCCCGAGTGCGGGAAAGGGCTCGGCGCGTTCTGCTGCGGATGCGGGAGGAGCGTCCGGAAGGAGTTCCGCGTCTGCCCGTTTTGCGGGACGCGCCTCGAGGAGTGCTTCCCGCGCGAGGATGAAGCGGGAAGGACGTGCGGCTGGTCGCGCGTCCAGATCGCCTTTCTGGCGATCGCGAACGGTGTTCTCTTCGCGGGATTCCTCGGGGCGCTTCTGCGGGGCGGGACGCAAACGTCTTTCGTCGCCGCGTTCCTCTATCTGTTCGGATTCTTTCCCGTCTTCAACTGGGTGTCGGTCGATTCGAGGCGGAGAGCGATGTCGACGATTCTCTGGGGCATCCTCGTTCTCGTCACGCTCTACGCGGGGCTCGTCATCTACCTCGCCTGCAGGAAAGACGAGCGTTCGGTGTGTCCCGTATGCGGCTCGTACCCGCCCGCAAGCTTCAACTTTTGCCCGTGCTGCGGTTCCGTGCTCGGAGCGAGCTGCCCGTCCTGCGGCGCGGCTTCCCGGGACGGCCGCTTCTGCGCGTCCTGCGGCGCGGAGATACTCAGCGCAGCCGCTTCCCCGCGGTCGCCGGAATAAGCCTTCCGTATTTGACCCCCTTCATCGAAATGAGCTTGTCGGCGATGTGGCGCACCGCGGCCGGCTTTCCCCGGATGACTTTCGCCTCGAGGCAGGTGTCGTGATCGAGGTGGAGATGAAGCGTCGTGACGATTTCACTGTGGTGTCCGTGCTCCACGTTGAGCATGCGCGAGGACAGCTCTCGCATGCGATGGTCGTAGACGACGACAAGAACGCCGATGACCTCTTTCTTCGCGGAGCTCCATTCCTCCTCCACGAGCGCGCCCCGCACGAGATCGCGTAT
>JBAZPL010000070.1:0-12446 GCA_041648155.1 Candidatus Krumholzibacteriia bacterium | reverse complement strand
TCGAGAAAAAACGCGTCCGGAGTGCCCCGGTCGATCGCCTCCTTGAAGGCTCCCCATTCCCGCGTTACGAGCTTCGCCGTTACGCCGACGTCCGCCAGGTATCCCTGCACGCTCTCGAGCACGCGTCCCGCTTCCGGATTCTCCCGCTGCCATATCTCCATCGAGAAACCGCTCGGATAACCGGCCTCGGCGAGCAGCGCCCTCGCCCCGGCGGGATCGTACCGGTACCGTTCCGCCGGTTCCGGCGTGAGGCGCAGACTCGGCGGCACGACTCCGCGCGACCGCGCTCCCGCCCCGAACAACACGTGCGCGATGATCTTTTCGACGTCGACCGCCATATTGAGAGCGCGCCGCACGCGCGGATCGGAGAAGGGAGGCTTCACCGTGTTGAATCCGATATAAACGACTCTGAGCTCCTCCCTCCAGAGAAGCGGCGCGCCGGCGGCGCGCCAATGCTCCAGCTCCGCGCGCGGGACCTCGAGAACGTCGAGGGAACCGACCTCGAACTCGGCGATCTGCGTCATCTGCTCGGGAATGATGCGAAAGGAAAGCCCCGCGAGAGCGGTCCGCGGCCCCGAATAGCCGAGATTGGGAACGAGAAGGATCTCGTCTCCCTCTCTCCAGGCGGAGAGCATCCAGGGCCCGCTCCCGCACGGCGCGCGGCCGTAACCCTTTCCGAGACGCTCGATCTCCTCGCGGCATACGATTCCCGCGGCGGGCATGGCGAGAAGCCCGAGAAAATGCGCGACGGGATATTCGAGTCTCATGACGACCGTCGAATCGTCGATCGCCAGCACCGACTCTCCGTCCCACGACCCGCCTCCGTGGAACGCAGCGGCGCCCCTCAGCGGCTTGAGAAGCCACCAGCGGGGGGAAACAGTTTCGGGATCGAGAAGACGCCGCACCGAGTAAACGACGTCTGACGCCGTCACGGGTCTTCCTTTGGAGAAGCGGCCCCGGCCGAGGTGAAAAACGTACCGGCGCCCCTCGTCGAGTATCTCCCAGCTTCGCGCGAGATCGGGAACGACGCGCGCGTCCGGATCGAAAGCAACGAGGTTCGAATGGATGAGAGACGCCATCCTGCCCGACGAGAAATCGACCGAGTAGGCGGGATCGAGGGTCGTCGGCTCCGTCTGAAGCGCGAGCCGGACCGTCGCGTCGTTCCCGGAACGCGAACAGCCGGCCGCCCCCAGGGCGATCGGAAGAAGAAACGTCATGACGCCGGCACGGAGCCTTCCATTCATACCGGTCACATCATCTCGGTCGAGAGAAGGTGGTATTCCCCGGACCCGATCGAATCCTCGAAAATGAAAACGATCCCCTTCGAGTAGTAGTACCAGAGCTGATAGTTCCTCCCCATCCGGGGCTCTTGCCGATCCTCGACCTTGTCGGGGCGCCCGTTTTGTATATGGATCTTGCCCATGTCCGTCCGCCAGCCGGGCCGATGCTTCGAGAAGGACTTGAGCACGTATCTCAGTCTCTGGAGAAAATCGCCGAACGCTTCGTTCGATTCGGTTGCTGGAGTCGGATCGAGTTTGCGCCAGAAGAGGGCCCATGCGCGCACGCGCTCCGCCGCGGGGGCTTCGGCGACCGCCCGGGCTTCCTTCTCGTCCGCGACGAGCGAGAGCAGATCGACGAGATCGTCGACGCGGGAAACGAGAAGCCCCGCGTTGAAGAGAAGGACGAATCGCCCGGTCGATTGGCTCCTCTGCGCTCCGTCGGCCGTCTCGAGGACGGCGTCGATTTCGTATTCGCCGATGGGGAGACTGTCCAGCCCTATTTCGAGACAGAGCGCGGAATGGCTTGCCCCGTCGCGATCGAACGTTTCTTTCGTGTAGCGCACGACGGCGCCGCGCGCGTCACGCATCCTGGCCGTGAGAACGAGGGAATCCCCATCCTGCGCCGCGGGAGCGACGACGCCGAAAACGACGCGCGCCCATCCGCCGAAATCGCCGTAGACGGCGCCCGGATTGATGCGCGATCCTGCCTCTCCGGAGGAAGGGGACGTCGAAACGACGATCTCGCCGTCCCGGGGTTTCGAGAAGAGGGAATCCTCGCGGCAGGCGTAGAAAACGGGCGTCGACACCTCGAGTCGCCCCGTCTCCCCGCCGACGACGCGCACCGCCTGCTCCTCCCTGAAGCGCCGCGACGTGTCGATGACCTCTATCGTCACGATGGCCGTGTATTCGCCGGGATCGACGGGAAACGTCCGGCGTGTCGCGGCGAATCGCGCCACCGAGGTCGTCTCCCTGAAGCTATCCACGGCGACCGATTCCTCCCAAACCCTGCCGGGCGCGCTCGTGCCGCGCCGCTTCTTGAGCTCGAGGTAGACGCGGTAGCGCGCCTGGTACTGCCGGTCGCGCAGAAAAAAAACGAGTCTCCGGAACGGTATCGAGGCGGTCACGACGATCGCCGGTTTCGAGCTCTCGTCGAATTCCTGGCTCACGGAGAGCTCGAACGTCGTCTCCTCGACCGACCGGTCGAACATTCCCTGGCCGCGGGCCGGGCTCGCCGCGGCGAGCCAGAACGTCGCCGCCACGCACGCACAGACGAACCTCTTGAGCACTGCGCACCTCCCCCGCCGCGCACGCCGCGTGTCATCGATGATCTTGTACGGCGGAGTATAGTCGCCGGATTTCATGGTGTAAAGAGATTACGCCCCACCCGCTCCCGGACTCATTCGGATCGGAGAGCGACGATCGGATCCATCTTCGCGGCCCGGTTGGCGGGATACATGCCGAAAACGATCCCGATCCCCGCGGAGAAGGCGAACGCGATGACGATCCAGAGGATGGGAAGACTGTAGGGAAAACGGATGAGGTGCGTGACACCCTTCGCGGCGAGGAGCCCGCAAATGATCCCGAGAACGCCTCCCGCCCCGGTGAGTGTCGCCGCCTCGATGAGGAACTGCTGGAGGATATCGTGCCGCGTGGCGCCGAGCGCCATCCGCACGCCGACCTCCCGGGTGCGTTCGGTTACGGAGATGAGCATGATGTTCATGACGCCGATGCCTCCCACCATGAGACCGATCGAGGAGATGACGACGAGGACGAGCCCGATGTACTTCGTGATGTTGGTGATCATCTCGCGGAACGCCTCCGAGGAGGTGATGTGGAAATCGTTCTCCGCGGCCGGTTCGACCTTGCGGCGGGCCCGCATGAGCGCCGTGATCTCGTCCATGGCCTCCTCGAGAGTATATTCGGGCTTTACCGTGGCGACGATCTCGTAATCATCGTACTCGCTCGAATGATCCTTCGCGAACGTCGTATGGGGGATGACGGCGAAATTGTCGCTCATGCTTCCGATAAAGCTCCTCCGGGACAGGAGCGATCCGATCACCTCGTACTCGTAGTTCCCGATGCGGATCCATTTCCCGATCGGGTCCATGTTCGGAAACAGATCCTTCGCCGGCCCGGATCCGAGGACGACGACGCGTCTGCGGCGCGCGATGTCCCCTTCTGCAAGGAAATGGCCCTCGTCCATCTGGAGGCTGAATATGTAGGGAAAATTCTCCGATGTCCCGACCACCTGAATGAGCCCCGTCCGGCGCCCCTTGTGGCGCAGAACCCGCATGCCTTCCCCCGGGCTCACCTGGAAATCGACGCGCTCGACGCTCCGGCACTGCTCCTTGATCGCCTTCGCATCCGCGGCGGTGAGTTTCTTTCTCCGCAGGAGCGCGGCGAAGTCGCGATCCCCCTCCATCGGGTCGTACCGGGCGAGGTGGAGAAACGGGCGGTTCGACGACATGATGTCCTGTTGAACGCGTTTGCCGAGCCCCGAGAGCACCGTCACCATGCCGAGCACCGTCATGACGCCGATCGCAACGCCGAGAATCAGAAGCCCCGAGCGCATCCGATGCGTGAGGATGACATGGATCGCCTGTTTGAAATTCTCCTTCCAGAGCTCCCGGCCGAGCCGCCCGTCCCGGGTGAGCGTTTCCTGAACCATCGTGTCACCTACTCGTAATGGAGCGCCACCACGGGATCGAGCCGCGCGGCCCGATTCGCCGGGTACGTTCCGAATATCAGACCGATGCAGAATGTCACGGCGAGTCCCGCCACGATCGACCACGGCGCGACGAGATACGGAAGCGGCGAAACGAGCGATATGATCGCGGCGATCGTGAAACCGAGGACGATCCCGATCACGCCCCCGACAAGGGAAAGCGTGATCGATTCCACGATGAATTGCCAGATAATATTCGACCGGCGGGCGCCGAGAGCCTTCCGGACGCCGATCTCGCGCGTGCGTTCCGTCACCGAAACGAGCATCACGTTCATGAGAACGATGCCGCCGACGACGAGCGATATCGAGACGATGAAGATGAGGGCGCTGAAGATCGCCTTCGAGATGCCCTGCCAAAGGGATATGAGCTGCTGGGAGGTCGTGACGCTGAAGTCGTTCTTCTCGAGGGGACGCAGCCGGTGTCTGATGCGCATCGCCATCGTCGCCTCGTCGATCGCCTGCTGCATGAAACGGATATCGGCGGCCCTGATCTTGATCTCGATCGAGCGCCGCGATCCGTACATCTTGAGGTAGGTCGTCACGGGAACGTACACGAACCGGTTTCGCGACTGGCCGAGGAGGCTGCCGAGATCCTTGACGACGCCGATGACGAGAAAGTGGCGACTGCCGATCTTGATCTTCTTTCCGATCGCGCTGCGTCCGGCGAAGAAATGCTGATAGACGTCCCAGCCGATAACCGCGACCGCGTTGCTCCGCTGCACCTCGAGCCGCGAGATGTGCGCTCCCGCCGTCAGATCGGCCTTTTCGAGCAGCGGGTACTCCTCGGAGCGCCCCTTGATCTCGATATTATCCACGTACGATTCCCGAAAGGCGACGCGGTCCGATCCGGCGATCGAGGCCCCGATCACGGAGCTCGAGGGGACCGAGCGTTTGAGGTATTCGACGTCGTTCAGCCTGAGCGGTTTGTTCCGCGCGAGCGCTTCGAGGAACGCGTCGAGGTCCGTGATCGCTTCGAAGAAATTGATGCGCTCGATGGTGAAGACGTTGCTCCCCTGCTCCGCGACCTCTTCGCTCACATAATGATCGATGCCGTTGATAAGGGATACGACCGCAATGACGGACATCGTCCCGACGATGTTGCCGAGCAGCGTGAGAGAGGTGCGCAGCTTGTTGTCCCGGAGGGCACGCAGCGCGATACGTATTCCCTCGAGTATGAGCATGGTTGCCGGCGAAGGACCGCTCTCCCTACTTCGCCTTTTCCTTATCTTTGGCGCCCGGTTCGGACTTTCCGGTGATCTTCACGCGCTGCCCGTCCTTGAGCTCCCGGATCGCCTTGAAATTGCCGCTGACCACCTTGTCCCCCGCTTCGAGCCCCGACGTGACCGTGAAATATCTCTGGCTCGATATGCCCACCTTGACGACACGGAATTGGGCCCTCGCGTCCTTCACGACGAAAACCCCCTCGACCTCGGTGTCGCCGGCTCCGGATTTCGCCGTATCCGCCTCCGCCGGGGCAGGCTTCGCGGCATCGGCCGTTTTCGCCGTATCGGCCGCCTTCGTCGTGTCGGGGGCCGCCTTGTATCCCTTGAGATCCCGTTTTCTCCGCGCGGTGAGGCTCTGGATAGGAATCGAAAGAGCGCCTTTCGCTTCCGCGACGGTGATCTCCGCGTCGGCCGAAAGGCCGGGGCGCACGTTCGGTATGGAGCCGTTGATCGTGACGACGACCTTGAAATCGACCCCTTGCTGGGCCGCCGAGGCGCCCGAGACGATGGGACTGTTCCCGATTTCGGTCACCTCTCCCGTGAAAGACGTATCGGGAAACGCGTCGAGCGTCACCTTCGCCCTATCGCCGATTTTCATATGCGTCACTTCCGTCTCGTCAACTTCGATCTCGGTCTCGATCGTCGAAAGATCCGCTATCGTGAGGAGCACGGTGCCGAGATTGTTGAGCGTCCCCATGATCGCAATCTCCCCTTCCTCGACGTTGCGGCGCGTGACGATCCCCGACATGGGGGAGACGATCGTCACTTCCTTGAGGCTGTGCTCGGCGCTCTCGAGATTGGCCCGGTATTGGACGATCTCCTGTTTGACCGCTTCGAGGCGGGCGTCGGCGACGTCGTAGCTCGTCTTCGCTGTTTCGACCTCCTGCATCGTCCGGTGGCCCCCATCGAGAAGCGTTTTCGCCCGCTCGTAATCGTTCTTCGCTTGCTCCGCCTGGGCGGCGGCCTGTTTCTCGTTCGACTTGGCGGCTTCGAGCATCGCCCGGATCCGCGCGACGGTCGTTTCGAGCTCTACAGGATCGATCTGGAGCAGGAACTGCCCCTTCCGGACGACCTCCCCTTCCTTCACGGCCACCCTCGTCACCTTGCCGATGGTGCTTGCGCTGATATCGACTTTGCGTTTCGGGCGCACGCTCCCCGAGGCCGAGATCACCATCGTGATATCGCGTCTCGCGACCTCCTCGGTCTGAACGGCAAGCGCCCGCTTCTCGTGCGCTTTCAGGTTCACGAGCACGAGTATCACGACGACGACGGCGACGGCGATAAAAACGAAATACCGTTTCCTTATTGCTTTCATGGTCCCCCCTTGCGGAAAAGGAAAGCGCGAACGCTTCCCGCAATCAATCGATCCGTGCCCGTGCATGGTCCGATCACGAAGGCGTCCCGGGTCCGTTTCTCACGTCAGAGGCGATTCTCCCGTCGAGAAGACGTACGATGCGCTTGGTGTGCTCGGCGATGTACTCCTCATGAGTGACGATCATGATCGTATTGCCCGCCTCGTGAATTTTCCTGAAAATGAGCATGATCTCCTCGCCCGTGCGGCTGTCGAGATTGCCGGTCGGCTCGTCGGCGAGGATGAGAGACGGACTGTTGACGAGAGCGCGCGCGATGGCCACGCGCTGCTTCTGTCCGCCGGACAACTCGTTCGGGCGATGCGCCGCGCGATCGAGGAGACCGACGGCCCGAAGAGATTCCATCGCCCGCTCCCGCCGGGCGGAGGCGGGAACGCCTCCATACACGAGCGGAAGCTCGACGTTCTGCAGCGCCGTCGCGCGCGGAAGCAGGTTGAACGTCTGGAAAACGAATCCGATCTCCTTGTTCCGGATCCGCGCAAGCTCGTCGTCCCCGAGATTGCTGACGAGATTGCCGTTCAGGTAGTAGGAGCCTTCCGACGGCGTGTCGAGACAGCCGAGAATGTTCATGAAGGTCGATTTTCCCGATCCCGAGGGTCCCATGATCGCGACGTATTCGTTTGTGGCGACCTCGAGATCGACCCCCACGAGCGCGTCGATCTGCACGACGCCTACCTCGTATACCTTCTTGATGCCTTTGGCCTGTATCAGCACCGAGCGATCCCCCTCGTAAAGGCGCTACCGGTAAATCTTTTTGCCCGTCGCTACGGCGAGGTCGGCCGTCGCGATGAGAAAATCGCATTTCCCCTGGATGACTTCCGCCTTCGCCTGGGTGAGAGCGACCTGGGCGTCGATCGTTTCGAGCATCGTGCCCACGCCGACGCGATAGCGTTCCTCCGCGAGCCGTAGATCCTCGTTCGCCTGTTCGACGGTCTCGCTCGCGACCGAGATGCGTTCGCGCGCCTGCGTGATTGTGAGGATGAGCGTCCTGATCTGGTTCGCCGCGTCGAGCTTCGCTTTTTCGAGATTGTATTCGGCGATCCGGGCATCCGCCTTCGCGATCCGGACGCTCGAGCTCGTCTGGAAGCGGTCGAAAATATTGACGCTCAGATACCCCGTGATGCCCCAGGAATACTCATTCTTGAAGAAGTTCAGATTCTCGGCCATCTTGCGGTCGTTCCAGCCGTAGTTGAACGACGCGCCGAGCGTGGGGAACCATCCGCTTCGCGCGGCCGAAACGCCGGATCGCGCGGATTTGATCGTATGCTCGAGGCTCTTGAGATCGGAGCGGTAGGACATCGCCTGCTGAATCTCGACCCCGGTGTCGAGATCGGCGATTTCGATCGTCATGGTCGTATCGACCTCGATTGCCCGATCCCCCTCTATCTTGAGAAGCGCCGAGAGATCCTGTTTCGCGAGCTCTACGCCGTTCTTCGCCCGGATCAGGGTGAGCCTCGTGTTGGAATGGCGCACGCGGGCCTTGAGCACGTCCGCGCGCGTGGCGGAGCCCACCTGAAGGAGGGCCTCTGTGCGTTCGAGGTTTCTCCTCGCGGATTCGGCGCTCTCTCCCGCCACGCCGAGGAGCATCTTGGCGCGCACGAGATCATAGTAGGCGCGGATGACGTTCGCCGCGATGACATCTCTGCGATACGTGAGCGCCTCGCGCGCGGCGTCGCGGTTGAACATCGCCGAGCGAACCCGGCTGATAGTGCCGCCCCCGTCGAAGACCTGGATGTCCGAGGATAGACTGAAGCCGTAATTCTCGTAGTCGAATCCCTCGTTCTGGACGGGGCGCCCCGACGCGTCGAATTGCACCGAGGAGGGTCCGTAGAACCGGTGCCCCGTCGAGAAATCGATGGAGAATCCCGGAAGCAGCCTCCCGTAGTTCATGAGGAGGTTCCCCTCGGCCTTCCGGTAGCTTTCACCCGCGATCGCGATATCGGGGTTGCTCTTCTGCGCGATCTCGATGCACTGATCGAGGCTGTAGACAGGCTCCTGAGCCGCGCAAACCGCGCTCGAAAGGATCGAAAATGCAAAAGCCGCGATCGCAAGCGCGGCGACTGCCGAACAGCGTTTCCTCTCACGCATCGTGATTACCTTCCCTCTGCTTGCATTGTATCGAAAGAACGTATCCGTATCTTCATGTACGTCGGAATCGCTTTGGAGTTTCAATTATCGTCGCGGGAAACGGGTCCCGCCGCTCATTGGCGACAGCGGCGCCCGCGCCGACGACGTTCGCTCATTGTGCCATATTCGGGCAGCGTCCTCCAGAAAGAAACGCGCCCTTATGAAAAAAACACCCGGCAGGGACGAGCCGGGCGTTCATACATCGTCTCGGGCGATCGATCAGGAGTCTAATGGAGCTTGAATCTGATCGGAACCGCCATGCGGGCTTTGACGGGCACCGTGCGCTGCTTGGCCGGTTTCCACAAAAACTGCTTAGCGGCCTCTATTGCCGATTTTTCCATCGCGGGAGTCACGTCCGATTGGATCACGGTCACCTGGAGAACCTTTCCGTCGACACCGACGAGCACGTTGAGAAGCACCGTCCCCTCGATACCCGCCTGGCGAGCGAGGTCGGGATACTTCGGATTGACGAATTTGATGAGCACCGGCGATTCGTCGAACGCGTAGAATTCCTGAGTCTGATCTGTCGAAGGCGGAGGAGGCATCGGTACTTCGTCGATGTTTTGGTAGCTCGTGGGCGCGAAGGCGCTCGCGTCGGAGGCGTCTTCCTCACCCTCGGCTGCCTCAATCGGCACGACGGGAGCGGACACTTCCTTCGGAGGAGGCGGGAGCTCGAACGAGGTCGGAAGCTCGACCGCTTCGAAGTACTGCTCCCGAAGCACGTACGGTTTGAACTTGAAAGTCGGCGTGATGTAAAAGAGAACGATGTGAATAGCGAGCACCAGGTACAGCGAGTTGCGGACGTACACGTTGTATCTGCTCTTGAATTCCTGATTTGCAACAGCGATAAGGGACACGCGGATTCCCCTTTGCACTTAAGGTGTTGACTCGTAGAGCGAGGTGAACGTCACGTTGATCGCGTTGGCTTCCTTCAGCTGATCCATGATATCGGATACGAGTTTGTATTTCGCGCGCTGATCAACGTTGAACGCCACAATGATGGCGCGGTTCTCTTCCAGCATGCTCGCCACGATACCCTGGATATGCTCGACCCGGGCCAGCTTGTCGTTGATGCTGATCCGGCTGAACCGGTCCGCCCAGATGTGCATGATCTGCTGGCGCTGCGTGTCGGTGCCCGACTTCGCCCTCGGAAGCATGATCGGAAGTCCCTCTTCCATCTTGAAGATGCTCGTCACCATGAAAAAGAGGAGAAGGTTGAAGATGATATCGGCCATCGAGGCGGTCGGGATCTCGTTCGTGACCTTTATGCGCGTCTTGATCTTCAAGGAGGATTCCTTCCTTTACGCCTTTATGCCCCCGACGCCGTCGTCTTCAGCGAAATGCGATTCGCTTTGGCGAGCCGGAGCTCGTCGAGGACGTCGATCATGATCCCGTAGTTCGCGTCGGGGTGCGTTTCGATGACGATCACGAGCTTGTCGTTCACCATGAGCTTCTCTTCGATGAGCGGCCTTATACGGCCGACGGGCAGCGGACCGGTCTCCTTCGTCGATATCGTTCCATCGGCCAGGATCGATATATGGAACACCGCGTCCTGTTTGAGCTTCACCGTCTTCGATTCCTTCCCCGGCAGGGACATCGGAAGCCCCTTCTCCACGGCCATGGTCGTGGTCACGAGGAAGAAGATGAGGAGAAGGAATATGATATCCGACAGCGAGGCTGCAGGGATCGTCGGTTTGAGCTTAATCCTTTTTATTGCCATTGCAGTTTCCCGCTGGGTTTACTTCTTGTTGAGTTCCACGAGCTCGTTCACGAGGTTGGCAGAGGCCTCTTCCATCTCGAGAACGAAACGCTCGATCTGGGACACGAAGAACGCGTGGCCGACGCTCGCCGGGATGGCGATCGTGAGACCCGCGATCGTCGTGATCAGCGCCTCTTCAATACCGGACGCGACGATCTTCGCGCTCACCTGCTCCGCGGCTGCGATGGCCGCGAACGCGTTCATCATACCCGACACCGTTCCGAGGAAACCCAACATCGGCGCAATGGTAGAAACCGTGGCAAGCACCACGAGACCGCGTTCCAGGAACGACGTCTCGATCGAACCCGCCGTCTCGATCGCTTCCTTCACCGCTTCGGGGCCCTGGGCGGCGCGGAGCAATCCCGAGTGAATGACCGCCGCAATGGGACCGCGCGTCCCCTCGCACACCTTGAGCGCCGCGTCGATGCCCTCGGCGCGGAGCGCCGCGCTTACCCCGTTCATGAGATTCTTGACGTCGATGCGCGCGCGCGAAAGGGTGAAGAGCCGTTCAAATATGAACACCAGGGCGATGATCGAACACGCGAGGAGCGGATGCATGAAGACTCCGCCCCGAGCGTAAAAATCGCCGAGTCCGCTGTACCGGACGGTATAGAACCAACCGAGGCGAGCGCGTTCCTTCATGTTGTCGATCTTCTTGACGATGCTCATCGAATCGCCCCTCGCCATGCCGAGCGAATCCTGCCCCGATACGGCGGATTGGGCCGGCGCCGCGGGCGCGGCGGACTCCTGCGAGTTCGCGGTCGCCATCGCGAAGCATAGGACTACGGCAAGGGTCAAGAGAACGATTAGGCCGGACGTCGAACGTTTCTTCTGTGCCATACCACGCGCTCCTCCTGCATCTGTTGGCGGTTTATTAATTGATCTCGATTCAATGGATCATTCAACGCGATGCGAACGTGCTCTCAACGTGCGGAGAGCGGGAATGATCCTCAATGCTCCCAATCCCAAAAGCACCGGGTCATTAATGTGAGCAAAATAATCGATGCATACCCCCTTGTCAACCCCAAAATTCCCCGCCCGGCGCGGCGCTCGCAAAGCCGCGCGAGGCCCGCGAAAAGCCTTTTCCTGAGAGTCCCACTAGTCCCCCGACATGTTCTCCGATGTCCCGACAAGCCGGTAATCGCCTATTCCGTCCTTGTCGAGGAACAGGAACCTGAGACCCTGCTTGGCCGTCATTCCCTTGTCTTCCGGAAGAAGGGGATCCCCCTTGAAGCTGTAGTTCCATACTTCGAAAGATCCCACGTCGTTGCCGACCGTTCCTCTCGTCGCGCGCTTCCTTTCAGGTGAAATGATCAGAGGCCGCTGATCCTTTATCGGCTGCGTCATGATTCCGTCGAGCATGATCTTGTATTCGTTGACTATCTTTTCGATCCCCTGGGAGAGATCATCCTGGCCCTGGGGCAGCGGTTTGTTGATGATTTCGTCGGGCGGCCCGAATTGGATGTAGGTGAATCCCCGTTCGGTGAGGGCGCCACGCTGGAAAGAGCCGAAGTGAGCGTCCGCGTATCTCACGCGGGACGTGAATTTCTCGAATGTCTCGTTCACCGCCGTCTGCGGCGTCGGATCGAGCTTCTTCCAGAAGCCCTGCATGAACGCTTCCTGCTCGCCGAGATTCATCCGCGCAAAGTCGTCGAACTCGCGATCGCCGAAGAGCATGCGCGCTTCAAACATGATGTCACGCGCGGGCTTCTGCCAATTGACGAGCTCCCAGGCGACGCTGAAATCCTTGCTTGAGGAGGCAAACAGCCCGCCGGGCGCCCGCGCTTCCACCGTCAAGCGGTAGGCGCCGGCGGAGTAGGTCGTGAGATCGACCATTCGCAGGAACGCGCTCCGATCCCCCTTGACGGGAACCTTGAAAAGGGCTTCTTCCATCGCCTCGCCCGTATCCTTGGTCAGCGCCAGTCGCACGTCGAGCGAATCGGCCGACGCCGTTTCCGGCAT
>JBAZPL010000069.1:0-12522 GCA_041648155.1 Candidatus Krumholzibacteriia bacterium | reverse complement strand
TCGTGACCGCCGGCATGGGGGGCGGCACAGGCACGGGCGCAGGTCCCCTCGTCGCGCGCATGGCGCGCGAGCAGGGAGCGCTTACCGTGGGCATCGTCACGCGTCCCTTCACCTTCGAAGGGAAGCGGCGCCACCGTCAGGCGCTCGAGGGGATCATGGCCCTCAAGCAGGAGGTCGACACCCTCATCATCATCCAGAACGACAAGCTTCTCTCGATCGTGGGGAAGGACACGCCGCTTACCGAGGCCTTCTCGCTGGCCGACGACGTGCTCCTACACGCGACGAAGGGAATTTCGGACCTCATTCTCACCCCGGGGCTCATAAATCTTGACTTTGCGGACGTTCGCTCTATCATGAGCGGCATGGGCGACGCCCTCATGGGAACGGGCAGGGCGAAGGGGGAGAACAGGGCGGTCCAGGCGGCTCAAATGGCGATCCGGAGCCCTCTGCTCGACGACGTGTCGATCAAGGGCGCGAAGGGCGTGCTCGTCAACATCACCGGCGGCGACACGATGACGCTCCACGAGATCTCCCTGGCGACCTCGGTTATCAGCCAGGAGGCGGGGGAGGACGCGAACGTGATCTTCGGCGCCGTGGTGAACAAGGGCGCGGCGGAAGAGATCCAGGTCACCGTCATCGCCACCGGCTTCGAGCCCCGCGAACGCGAGATCATGCCGATCCGAGAGCCGGAACTGGTCGCCGAGCCGAGGGCCCCCGAGATCATCAACATCAGGGATCTTGAGGAGGCTCCCACGATGGTGGAGATAGAGAATCTCGCCCGTACGGGCGTCGGTTTGAACGCGGTGAACTTCGGGAGCTATCACGAGCCCAATCTCGATATCCCGACGTTCCTGCGCAAGCAACTGGATTGATCCGGGGAGCGGTGCGTGTCCCTCTGGGGAAAAATATTCGGCATCAACAAGAACCCCGAGTACGAGCGCGGGATCAAGCTCTACAACGAGGGCAAGTACGAGCTCGCCGTCGCCGAGCTCGAGAAGGCGATTCCCAAAGCGGGCAAGGATGACCCGTTTTACGCGCTCGGGATGTTCTACGCCGCGGAGTCGCACGCGCACATCGGGACCGCGAAATATCTCGCCGGCGACCCGACCGATGCGCTTGTTCATTTTCAAAAAGCGGTCGAGGAGAATCCGACCTATCCGGATGTATTCTACCGGATGGGCGTCATCCATCACCGGCTCGGGGCTCTCGATGAATCGATCGCGAGTCTTCGCACGGCGATCGAGCTCAATTCGAACTATTTCGAGGCCGTCTGCTATCTCGGCATCGTTCTCTACGAAAAGGGGGAGAAGGACGAGGCGGATGGCGTGTTCAAACGGGCGCTCGCGATCGGCGCGGAGAGCCCGAATCCGATAAGCAAGTTCCTGAGCGAACACCTGGCGGGCCGCGAGACGAGCATTCCACCGCTCGCCTCCCTCAAGCAGATGATGCGGACCGATTCCGAGTTCGACGACGCCGTCAAGGAAGGGATCGAGACGTACAATACGGGCAATTTCGAAGCGGCCGTTCAGGCTTTTTCATCCGCGCTGAAAGCTCATCCCGATTACGCGGATCTCCGGTTCAAGCTCGCCCTTTCGTATCTGCGCAAAGGGGATCACGCCGACGCGAAGCGCGAGCTCGAAACTGCCGTCTCGATCAATTCCGGTTACGTGGAGGCGTATTTCTACCTCGGCATCACGAACCTCGACCAGAAGCTCTACCGCGAGGCGATCGCGCATTTTGAAAAGGCCGCGTCGATCAAGCCCGATTACGCCGATCTGCAGTGCTACCTCGGAGCGACCTACTTCTACCTCGGCGAGCTCGACAGGGCGCGAAACGCCCTCGAAAAATCGCTCACCCTTTCTCCGGCGTACTCGAAGGCGCGTTACTATTACGGGCTTCTTCTCTATGCGCTCGGCGACCGGAAACGCGCCATCGAATATCTCTCCGACGCGTCGAAACATGAGGAGAGAAAGGGCGCCGTGGACCTCAGCTTCGCTCTCGTGCATCTGCGCGAGGGGAATCTCGAGGAGGCGATGGTCGTGCTCAAGGACATCCTCGATGCGGGAGGGGAGAGCGCCGACGTGCTCTATTTCCTCGGCGAATGCTACCTGCGCATGGAGAAGCTCGCCGACGCGGAGCGGTTCTTCAGGCACGCGCTCGAGATCAATCCCCTCTTCCTGTGCGCGAAGGAGAAGCTCGCCCTCATCATGATCCGGAAGGGCGACTACGAGGGTGCGGAGAAGATCCTCGATCCGCCCGCGGTCGATTTCGCCGATCTCTTCAAGATTCTCGGCGATATCAAGTTCTATCGCGGAGAGCTCGCGGCGGCGGAACGTTTCTACCGAAAGAGCCTCGCCGTGAACTCCGAGTACAGCGAGGCGAATCTCTCGCTTGCCCTGACGCTCCGGAACGAGGGGCGCGAATCGGAGGCCGAGGAGCTTTTCAAGAAGATCATCGAGCACGATCCCGAGAACGTCCTCGCGCGCAATCTCTTCGGGCGCGGCCCCCTCGACTTCGAGGCACGCTGAGCCGGGGGTGCGACCACGTCTCGCTCACTATGGTGAGACAACTTCAGGGCAGAATTGTCATTGACAGATAGTTCCCATCCAAATAGTATGCATCGAAGCGGTTGATAATCTGGCAAAGGGACATGATTATGGGAAGCACATCAGGTATCTTCTTATACTTTTGTGCTGCGATATTTCCGTTATTGACTCCTGCATAATGAATGTCCTATACTCCGGGCTGGAGGTGGATCATGAGACCATATGGAAGCCCGGAGACTCTCGAGCGGCGGCGCGAACGAGCGCTCGCTCTTCTGGCCAAGGGATATCAGCCTGTTGACATAGCTCGGATGCTCGGCGTCGACCGCAGAAGCGTCCGACGCTGGAAGGCGTCGTATCGGAGGAAGGGGGGAAAGGGGATCAAGGCGAAGCCTTCTCCCGGAAGACCGTGCCGGTTGAGCGCGAAGGATAAGCGAGCACTCGAACGGGAGCTGCTCAAGGGGGCCCAAACCGCCGGGTTCCCAACGGATCTGTGGACGTGTCCCCGGATCGCCGAACTTATCAACGCACGCTTCGGTGTTTCCTATCATGTCGATCATGTCTGCAGACTCCTGGGATCCCTCGGCTGGTCCCCCCAAAGGCCCGAACGCCGGGCGATCGAGCGGGACGAGACCGAGATCAGGCGATAGATCAAGGAGGAGTGGCCCCGGGTTAAAAAAAAGCCTCGAGCCTGAGAGCTTCGCTCGTGTTCATCGATGAGAGCGGATTTATGATGGCTCCCTTCGTTCGTCGCACCTGGGCGCCCCGAGGATGCACGCCTCTCTTTTACCAGCGCACCGCGAGCCATCGAAAGGTCTCCGTCATAGCCGCCCTGCGATTCACGCCGAAGCAGCGACGCGTTCGGCTCTATTTTCGGCTCCATCCCGACACCAACATCACCGGCGGCCTCGTTCGCCAGTTCCTCCGGCATCTCCAGTATCAGGTTCCAGGGCACATCATTCTCGTCTGGGATCGCTCCAAGACCCATCGAGGCCTTGTCGCGCGAGAGTTCATCGATTCCTCACCGAGGCTCCATGTTTTCTTCCTGCCGCCCTACGCCCCGGAGCTCAATCCCGTGGAACCCGTCTGGGCCTATCTCAAGATGAACGCTCTCTCCAATTTCGCGGCTCTCGATCTCGAGGAGCTCGCGCGGATAAGCCGGTACCAAAGCCGCCTCCTGCAGAAGAACCCAGGAGTGCTTCGTTCTTTGGCTCAAAACAGTCCGCTCTTTTCATGCCCAAGATAGGACATTATTTATGCAGGCATCAATAGTTTCGGCGAGCCCTCAAGAGAATTATCAATTTCAGGAGGTGTTACTTGATTCGCGGACGCCATGCCTATATAATGCCTATAGAATCTATACTCGCCAGTCAAAGTTCTTCCGCGTTTGAGCGGTGTCAAAGGTTGGCGTCGCGTCTCAGCGATTCCATGTTCAGGATAGTCATCTCCTCGACGATTGAGCCGGCTCACGGCATCCTGCGCTTCTTCCTCATCGAGACCTCGCGCGGACGCTTCATCCTGATGACCTCCGACTTGACCATCGAGGCATTGCAGGCCCTCAGCCTCTACACCGCTCGCGTGCGGATCGAATCGCTCTTCGCCTCCGTCAAGAACCTACTCGGCGGGCTCGCCTATCACTTCTGGTCCAAGTACCTCGCCCCAGTATCCCGCCGCCCGACCCACGGCAGTCAGCCCGCACCGATCTCCTCCCGGCCGGATCGCACCGCCAACACCTTGGCCGCCATCGAAAAGTTCATGGCACTGCATCTGATCGTCCTGGGCACGCTCCAACTCCTGGCCGCCACCTGTGCCGACGCCGTCCGCCGGCACGCCCACTGCCGGCTGCGCACTCCCAGCGGCAATGTCCCCTCTGATTTCATCAGCCGCACCGCCTTGGCCAATCTGCTCCACGCCAATATCCGCGGTCTCGGCAAAAACCCCGTAACGCAGTTTATTCTGCGCAAGCAAACCCCGACTCAGGCAACACGCGAAAAACCTATTGCATTGAAACGACGGGCGGCGTAACCTCTCCCCAGAACTTGTGACTGGCGAGATCTATAGAATAATGTACTATTGTAGTGCTGTAAGCGAGCTGCGACGGAGCTCCCGTCAATAGGTGTGTAAAAGATCTTCAGGCGACTTCCTTTCGGCTCTCCTCGTTGACGAGCATTCCATCTCGGAACACATCACCGTCGTAGACGCTCTGCATCAGCTCCGGGGCGTTGAGTTTTCTGAACCGGCTCTCGGCCACGCGAAGCACTTTCCAGATGAGCGCCGTCGCGCTCTCGACCTTCTTGTACCGCTTGGCTGCCGCGGTCCGCAGCCTCACCGAGGCGAACGGACTCTCGACGACGTTGGTTGTCCGAAGATGCTGCCAATGCGCTTCGGGGAAGTCGTAGAACGCGACCATCCGCTCCCAGTCCTTCACCAGGATCTCGACCGCCTTCGGGTAGCTCCGCCGATATCGTCGCGCGAACGCATCGCGCCGCCGCTCGGCTTCCGCCCGAGTCGGAGCGTAGGGTATCGCGCACAGCGATTCACGTGCCATCGCCTGAAGTTTCCGCGGCAGCCGGTCGAGCACGTTCACGATCCGATGGTTCCAACAGCGCTGTTCGTCCGCCTCGGGCCAGACCTCGGCCAACGCCGCCCAGGCGCCCAGGTTCCCATCGGCAACAAAAAGCTTCGGCGCCGAGAGTCCACGATCCCGAAGATCGCGCAGCACCGCCATCCACGACTCCTTCGATTCCCGATACCCGGGCTCGACCGCCAACACCTCCTTGCGCCCGTCGCTCATCGCTCCGATAACCACCAGAAGCGCCGCCTTCTCCCGCTCCAAGCCCGCCTTCACGTACACCCCGTCAGCCCACGCGTAGACGAGTTCCCGATCATCGAGCCGCCGCTCATGCCACTCGTCATACTCGCATTGCCACTTCGCCCGCAATCGCGCTATTGAGCTCGCCGACAGCGGCGCCCCATCGCCCAAGAGGCCCCGAAGCGCCAGCTCGAAGTCTCCCTGCGACAGCCCGTGTAGGTAGAGTTCCGGCAACAGCGCTCCCACCTCCTTCGTCCGCCTCACAAACAACGGCAACAGCCGGCTCTCAAACCGTTCCTCCAGACCCCGCACCCGCGGCCGCCGCACCGTGATCGTCCCGCCCTGCATCGACAGCCTCCGCAGCTTCCCGTAGCCGTTGCGATATCCCCTCACTCCATCAACCGCTTTCCGTCGTTCCCCAGACTCCCGGCCCAACAGCTCCGTAACTTCCTCTTCCAAAAGGTCTTGGAACCATCCCCGGATCTTCAAGCGCGCATACTCCTCAAGATTCTCCCACGTAACACTTGACCCCGGCGCCTCCATCGGTGTTCTCTTACCCATGGGCGACTCTCCTTTCGGTTTTCGGCCTTCCGGTCGGTTGTTTCACCCGAAAGGATATGTCGCCTTTAACTTTTTACACACCTTTTAATTGTAGCTCGTCTGAATTAAGATCAATGCCTGGCAGTGCACTTCTTATGATTGAATAACATTCCGCTCTACATGGATAAACCCTTATTATCATAGTAACAACTGGCCTATTTCATGTCACTACCGTATATGGAATCGATCGATTCCGTAGTACGGCTCAGGAATCGGAGCGGGGCGAAACGCTGCGCCCGCGATACAGAAACGAAAGCCCCAGGGGAATGACGATCGCATACAGCAGTATGAGAAGCCGCGCCTCGTGCCACATGCCCCATACCAGGATGGCGGCGAGATACGGAAGCGCGACAAGGGACACCCGCCGGACGAATTCGGGAGCGCGCCTGAATCCGGCGGCGGCAAAAATCCAGAACGCCCCGAAGAGCAGGCCGGCGCGCATTATCGCGCGTAGCGTCACGGCAGGGGTTGCGTTGCGGGAGAATACTTCAGGGAGCGTAACCGCCGGCCGGGCGCCGCCGAGAACGGCGCGCAGTCCGAAGAAAACGGCCGCCCAGATTGCGCAGTATCCGGCGAAGAGGAGCGCCGTGCGCCGGACTGGCATCCGGTCCGATTCGCCGGCCCCGCGGATCGAGGCGTTCGCGAACAGGAACGCGAGCGGGATGAATACCGCCGTTTCCCTGTTGAACGAAGCGAGCGCCACGATCGACGCAAGCGTCCAAAGCCGTCCGCGATAGATGCACAGGAGCCCGGCTGTGAAAAGCCCTGCTTCGAGAATGCTCCACGGCTGAAAATAGTGATCCCTGAGCGCCACCGGCATCGTTGCGGCGGCAAAGAGAACGCCGATGAGCGCCTGCTCGTTCGAGAACCACACTCTGAGATACCGGAACAGCGCACCGAGCAGAAAGAATATCGCCGCGAGATCGAAGAGCGCGTACGCGAGGAGAAATGCCCTGTCCCCGGGGAGCACCGCACTGAGAGCGCGCGTGAGCGCCTCCCCGATAAACGGCACGAGCACGCGGTACCGGTACGGCGACTCCGCGGTTCCTCGCAGTATCTGCCCATGGAGCTCGAGACGATCCGTGAGATGGGGGCTCCCTACCTGCCGGTAATAGCCGTACGCGAGCACGGCGGAGACGGACAGGATGATCGCGAATGTCGTCCAGCCGGCTCGGCCTCCATTCGCGCGCGAGTCAGGCGTTCTCATGGTTTAACCGATTCCAGCGCGGCGTTCGCCCGCGTGAACGCCGCCGAGTTTCCGGCCCGGCCCGACACGCGCCATGCGAGCCAGAGCCAGGCGAACAGCGCCGGCAGCCGCCCGTACGACCAGGGAAAGAAATCGAACGTGGGCTCGAGGAACACGAGAAAATAGGCGGCGCCGAAGATCGTCCATTCGCCGGCCGACGAGAGCTTCTTCAGCATCACGAGAAAGGGAAGGGCGAGAAAGACCCCGTGGTGCTCCCATATGAGCGGAGAGAGAAGCATCATGAGCGGAAGGAGCGCAGGGACGGCGTTGAGGACTCTCCCCTTCTCCAGCCCTCCTTCACAAAACGTTTCGCGCCGCACGTTCCTCGAAACGACGGCGAGCGCCGCGGTGGCGGCCAGAATCTTCAAGGGCACCACGAAGTACTGGACGAGGTTCTGCCCCGCGCCGAGCGACGCGAACAGGGCGCGCACGAACGAATCGAGCGAATTCTCCCGGAAGCTCGGATCCCCCGCGCTATAGAGGGCTCCCGCATTCGCCAGAAAATCGCGGTACGGAGAGACACCGGCTGCGGCGACGGTCAGCGCCGCGACGCCGAGCGTGAACGCCGCGAACCACGCGAGCCAGCGCCAGTCCTTCTGTATGAGAATCGCGAGAACGAGAACGGCCGGCGACGCCTTGAAGTGCACGGCGAGGCTCATCGCCAGGGCCGAGAACACGATCGACTGCGGATACAGGAGAAGCGCGACGAGAATCAGGTTCATCACATGGACGTTGATCTGGACGTAGCAAAGTGTCCGGATAACCGGCACGTTGACGAGGAGAAATGCAGCCGTGACGAGCGCGGCGAGGCGCGCCGAAAAACCGTACCGCTTCAGCGCCGCGTGCAGGAGAAAGAAGAACGCGAAGAGGGAAAGCGCATTCAGGAGCCAGCAGAGATCGAAGATCGCTCTCCAGCCGAGCGGCACGAGAGGCTTGAGCAGGGTCGCCCAGAGCGGCGGATAGAGATAGCGCGCGTGGAGAGGCTCCCCCCGGAAAAGGTTGGAGGCCGCCTTGATATAATCGTTAATATCGCCGTACACGGTTCGCTCGCGGAGAAAATTAACGTACAGCAGAGCGACGGCGAAAAAGCACGCGGCGGTGACGACGTTTCCCGAATGGATGCGCCGAGTGGCGAGAAGAAAGAGAAGAACGCCGGCCAGAAGCCACGCGAGAGCGGTCGAAAATAGCGTGATCGCGACGTCGGAAAGCGGCCCCTGCTGAATGACCTCTTTGAGCCCCGCGACGCCGCGGGCATGATACAGGCCGAGAGCGGCCGCGACCAGCACGACGGTGATCGCGCACCAGACGAGCGCTGCTTCATGTGATGACGATAGACGGCGCATGTGATCCCGCGAATTGCCCATGAAAAACGATAAGGCCCGCCGCCATTATACCGCACGGGCAGGCGGCGTGAACAACCGGGCGGTCTCGTCCTGCGCGAGCACCCAGATGCAGTAGATGCCGAGCGCGGTGCCCATCGGGAAATTGAACAGATCGAGAACGGAATGAATCATGACGAGATACCGCGCCCAGTTCTTGCGCTTCAGAATCCCGATGCCTCCGATGATGTCGAGCGCGGAGAGCATCAGGACAAAGAACGCTATCGGCAACCCTATCGCCGTGAGTATCATGAGCGCCTCGCCGTCGCCGTCGACGCACTGCGCGAGGATCCCGGGACCTGCCATGAATAAGACGATGATCCCGGCGATCATGATTCCCATGATGGCGGAACCGATCCTGAGCGCGGCAACCACAGTGATGTGTTTCTGCATAATCGTTCCCTCCTCTCTCCTCCAAGAACGCTCGAGATGCCCGGATTGTTGCATTAATTCATTCTCCGCTGCAACCATTCACCTCACCGGCGCGTATAAATAACATGGGGGCTCTCATTCATGGAGGGACAGGAGAATGAAGCAGAACGCTATTTTGGCTTGCGCCGCAATTTTCATAATTGCAGTAACGTCAGCGGCTTTCGCCGACAGCGGCGGCAGGCTGTACGGGAAGCTCACCACCGTCGGAGGAGACGTTTATACGGGCCTCATCCGGTGGGATAAGAACGAAGCCTCCTGGAGCGATATCCTCAACGGCACCAAGGACCTTCATCGAAGCCATCCCTCGGATCGCCATCACGAGAAAATCGTCGTATTCGGCATCACCATCGGCGATCGCTGGAACGTGGGGAACGCGAGCTCGGTCCAATCGGGTCTTTGCTTCGGCCACATCAAGACGATCGAGCCGCTCCGCGGCGATGCCGTGCGTCTGACGCTCAAGTCGGGCGAGCGAATTCGCCTCGAGGGCGGTTCGACGGACATAGGAGACGAGAGCCGCGGGATCGTCATCGAGGATTCGAAGGAAGGCGAGATCGAATTCGACTGGGACGAGGTCGAGCGCGTCGAGCTGTCACAAGGACCGGCCGGCCTCACGTCGACGTTCGGCGAGCGCCTCTACGGCACGATGACGACGCAGCGCGGCGACAAGTACACGGGCTGGGTGAGCTGGGACGCGGACGAGCTTTTCACGAACGACGTTCTCGACGGCGAGTACAAGGATCACACGCGCAAGATCGCCTTCGGCAAGATCAAATCCATCGAACGCCGCAGCTCCAACGGAGCCGTGCTGACCCTGGCGAACGGCGAGAGAATCGTTCTCCGCGGAACGAACGACGTCGACGACTCGAATCACGGCGTCGCAGTCTACGATCCCGCGATCGGCCAGATCACGGCCGACTGGGACGAATTCGAGAAGCTCGAGCTCAAGGCGCCGCCCGTGTCCGTCGCGTATGACCGCTTCGACGGCGGCAGGCGCCTCGAAGGCACCGTGTACACCGACGACGGCGAAAAGCATACCGGCGCGATCCGCTGGGACGACGACGAGGAATTCACGTGGGAAATACTCGACGGCGAGTATCGCGATATCGCGTTCGACATAGAGTTCGGCAATATCAAGGAGATCAAGCCGGTTGGCTTTCACGCAGCTACCGTGAAGCTGCGGGACGGCCGCAGCTTCAAGCTGCGCGGCTCGAACGACGTCGACGACGACAACAACGGAATATTCGTCAAGACGAGCGGTGGGAAGGAAATCGAGATCGAATGGGGTGAAGTGGCCAGGGTCGAGTTCGCCCGCTAGCGGCCGCGCGGGCCGCATGATCTCCTATGCGTTCCACTTGAACCGGTAGCGGCAGCAGGAACCGCCTTTCGCGCGGCACTCTTCCTCGATCCCCTCGACGTTCCGCGCGCCGCACATCCTGAGCGCTTCCTTGTACCATCCGAGAACAGTGAGGCAATCGGGAACGGAGAAGGTCTTGGCTTCATAGGTCGTCATGACGCCCGAGGTCGGACCGGTCTGCGCGTATTCGCAGCGTCCGGTGTCATAGTAGAATTTGTAAATAACGTCGGACTTCTTCAGAAAGGCCTGCGGATCGCCGGGCGTGAGAAACGACTTGTGAACTTTCGTCAGGCTCCGCTGAGCCGATTTCGCGCCGATTTCCTCGAAGAATTTCTCCTTGCCTTCCCCGAGCACGTTGACGATGGCTCGATCGAGGCGTTCGCCGAGCTCGAACGGATACCATCTCGCCGTCAGGATCAGATCGCAGAGCGCTTTCCGATCATCCGGCGGCAGGGTCTCAAGGACTTTTTGCCAGGCATCCTTGCCGAAATGTTCTTCGACGAACTCCTTGCGAGCCTGAATCACAAGCCCTTTGATTTCCATCGTCAAGCACCTTCCTGTGGCTCAATGACGCTGTTCCGAACCGCCCGCCGGACGAGAGATTCAGCAAACTCCATGCCGCAATGAAGCTTCGAATGCAAATGGAGAGGATTTTCTCCGCGGCGGCCCTCACTCAGGGTCGAATGATCCTGTCGGCGGTTGCGAGGGCCTGAACCGTCATGTCCATGGTCCCGACCTCGCCGATGAGAAGCTTGCCTCGAAGGTTGTAATGGTCGAGACACGTTCCGCACGAAGCGATCCGCGCTCCCTTCCTCTCGAGGATCCTCAGACTTTCGATGACCCGGCTCCCTTCGGTCGTGAGAAATATGCCAGAATTCGAGCATCCGACGAGGTCGATCTTCACGTCCGAACAAGCGAGCTTCTCGAGATACATCTCGAGGAGCTTGCGCCCGAGCGCGGGGTCGCCCATGCCGAACTGGTCCGAGCACAGGTACAGAAGCGTCATCACCATCTCCTTTCCCGGAACATCCATCGTGCGGCCGAGCGCCGCATGCAAACGGAGAGGATTTCCTCCGCGGCGGCTACCCCTCCGCCATCACGAGGACTTTCGCGCCGCGGATCTTTTTTCCCCTGAGCTCGACGAGCGCCTGGTTCGCGTCTTCCAGATGAAATTCTTCTATCTCCGGCTTGATCGGAATCGCGGCGGCGAGATCGAGAAAGTCGCGCACGTCGGCGCGCGTCACGTTGGCCACGCTCTTGATCTCCCGCTCCATCCAGAGGTGAGCCGGATAATCGAGCCGGAGCAGGGATTCCCTATCACGCTCCTCCTTGCGTATCGCGTTTATCACGAGACGGCCGCCGGGCGCGAGATTCTTCAGCGCCTCGACGACCGGTCTCCACGCAGGCGTCGTATCGATGACGGCCGCGAGCGGCTCAGGAGCGTCCTCGCCGATGTCCCCCGCCCATGCGGCGCCGAGCTCCAGGGCGAAGGCGCGCTCCTGCGGGCTCCTCGAAAAAACGAACACGTGCGAGTCCGGATACCGGTGCCGCGCCATCATGAGCACGAGATGCGCGGAGGCGCCGAAGCCCGTGAGTCCGAGGTTCCGCCCGTTCTCGAGGTTCGCGAGACGGAGCGAGCGGTATCCGACGGCGCCCGCGCAGAGAAGCGGCGCCGCCTCGGCATCCGTGAAGACCGCGGGAATGCGATAGGCGAAATCCTCGCTCACCGTCATGTACTCCGCGTAGCCGCCGTTCGCGTCGCGGCCTGTCGCCATGAAAGCGGCGCATAGATTCTCCTTGCCGAAAAGGCAGAGCTCGCACTTCCCGCACGCCGAGTAGATCCATGCGACGCCGACGCGCTCTCCGGCGCGGAAGCTTTTCGCCGCGCGTCCCGTTTGCGCCACGCGCCCGACGACCTGGTGCCCGGGCACGACCGGCAGGCGCGGGGGCGGCGTTCTCCCCTCGATCTCGTCCAGCTCCGTGTGACAGACGCCGCACGCGGAGATCCTGATGAGAATCTCGTTATCCCCCGGGACGGGATCGGGCAGCTCCGTCGGCGCGAGGGGCGTTGCGGTATCCTCGAGGCTGGAGATTCTATGCAAAACCATCGCTTTCATTTCGATCCTTCCGGGACGGGAACCTCGACCTCTTTCCAT
>JBAZPL010000068.1:0-12833 GCA_041648155.1 Candidatus Krumholzibacteriia bacterium | reverse complement strand
CTGCGGCGCAGAGTCTCGCGCTTGCGCTTGCGAAGGAAGCGAAGCTCGTTTCGGCAGGGCTGAAATAGAGAAGGGGCGCTCATCCCGGTATTCGGCTGACGCCGGCGTTGGATTTGCCTGAGAATTCCCTTGCACACAATGGCGTCATTGTGTACAATGTAATACAAAAGATGCAAGGGGGTGCGAATTGAGTACGCCGATATCCATACGAATTCCCGACGATCTTGCCGGTCAGCTTGATTGTATAGCCAGGGAGACCGACAGGCCGAGATCCTACATTGTTCAAAAAGCCCTCGAGTCCTATCTCGAGGATTATGCAGATCTTCAGATTGCTCTCGATCGTTTGCACGACGGCACCGATGGGGTGGTCACCGGCAAAGAGCTGAGGAAGAAGCTTGGCCTATAGAATTGTTTACAAGAGATCGGTGGCGCGGGATCTCGCGAGACTCGATAAGAGCGAAGCGCGCCGGATTCTCAATCGATTGGAAAAGGATCTTGTCGAGAAGGCTGATATTTATCCTGCCCTGAAGGGCAAGTTTGCCGGATTGCGAAAGTACCGCCTGGGGGAATATCGAGTCATTTATGCGATAGTAGCATCCGATGTCCAAATCCTCAGAATCGGGCATAGGCGGGACATCTATAAAAAGGAAATCTGACTCTGCCAATAGCCGGCGCCGGCGTCTATGCGGGCAATTCAAGAGGGGGGCGGCATGAAAAGAATGTTCATCTTACTCTGGTTCACGGTGTCGCTCGCCGCGGCGGCGCGTGCAGCCGATTTCGAGCGCCCGAATTACATTCGCATATCCGAAAACGTATTCCCGGAAACGAGGGATTGGCAGTTCATCGATTCGTTTCCGTCGCCTGAAATGGACCGAATGCTTCGTGACAGGGATCTGCTCCGGTCCATTTACCTCAAGACGGAGCAGAGCCTCCTCATGGAGCGGCCGGAATGCTCCTTTATAACGAGGGTGCTTTTCGAGCATTTTGATTTGAAGCTGTTCAGGGTCGCCGATCTGGACGGGGATGAATTCGCTGACATAGTGTATTCCGGGGACGGCCGGTGTTGGGACGGAAATGCCACGGTCATCTGGTTCGGGGCGGAGGGCGGTCTTGCGACAAGGCCCGTGGGGATCATCCCATCCCTGCTTCTCAAGGTTGAGATGGGGGGACTCAGAAGAATAAGCTGCGTCAAGGTGGGGTGCTGCGCCGATGCCGTAGACGAGTATTCCATCGGGGACATCGGAAATCCAGGGCGTTACGCGCAGGTGCGAGTCAACAGCGCCGCTTTAGCGGCGGAGTGTGCGACCGTCGAAGATCTCGCCTTGCAGGTTCGCGAGGCGGAGAAGGCTTTCGCACAGACGATGGCCGCGCGGGCTCACCTTGCATTCGAATCGTACGTCGCGGACGAGGCGGTATTCTTCGGGCAGCAGAGAGTCCTGCGGGGAAGAGCCGCGGTGGCGGCGGGATGGAAGCAGTTCTTCGAAGGGGACACCGCTCCGTTTTCCTGGGAGCCCGAGCGGGTGGAGGTGCTCGATTCCGGCACGCTGGCTTTCAGCTCAGGTCCCGTTCGCGATCCGGAGGGCCGGAAGATCGGCACGTTCAACTCTATCTGGCGCCGCGAGGCGGACGGCCGCTGGAAGATCGTATTCGACAAGGGCTGTCCCCCGTGCGACTGCCCGCCGAAGCCCTGAAACGGCGCGCGCCGCTGCCGAGGGCCCGCGTTAGATGGATAAAAAAGGGAGGACGCCGCTGTGAGTGTCATAGGCAATATACTCTGGATCTTTCTCGGTGGAGGGATTCTCCTTTCGGAAAGGAAATCAAGACGACGAAGCGGGGGCATGGAATCATCTCGACACTTCTGAATGTGATCTGGATCCTGTTCGCGGGCTTGGCGATCGCATTGACTCACGTCGTGCTCGGGTTGCTCTGCGCGGTGACGATTGTCGGGATTCCCTTTGCGAAGCAGCACATGAAGCTGGCGTCGCTTGCGCTGACGCCGTTCGGGCATACCTACGAATAGGGCATTAGCCGGCTAGCCTCGATTTCCACGGCCCCGAAAGTGGCCGACCTGGCGGGCCGTGTTGCACCGATTCGCCTTGCCTGGAGCCTCTGATCCGGATGCTGTCGTTAGGGATATCGAGTACTGATCGTAATCGGAACGTTGATCCATCCACTGGCCGCCGCCTCGCAGCAGTCGACAATCGGCATCCCATCCTACCATGAAAGTACCTTTCTGGGCGTATTTCTGATCGAAGTGGATTGCGGCCACATTGGCTATTGACAGTTCGGCTCCTGTGGTAGTATCATGCAGTCATGACTATCACTCATCGCAAAGAGGTAACGAGAGGCCGCGATGCGCGTTTCTTTCTGACCCCCGAAGAGGTCCCCCACCGGCAGTACGAGGCGCTGCGGGCCTTCTTCGTCGATGGCGGCTCCTCTCAGGACGTCGCCCGCCGATTCGGTTACACCCCCGGCACGTTCCGCATCCTCTGCCACACGTTTCGTCACGATCCGCGAAAGCGGAAGTCCTTCTTTCAGCCCGTGCGGCACGGGCCTCAAAGCGCCCCGGCGCGCGACCGCGTGAGAGCCCTGGCCATCGCGATGCGCAAGAGGAACCTGTCGGTTTATGACATCCAGCGCGAACTGGCTGCGGCGGGGCGCCGGATCAGCATCAACGCTTTGACCGTTCTCATGCGGGAGGAAGGGTTCACGCGTCTTCCCAGACGCCGGGATGACGAGCGTCCGGCCACGATCAGACCGGAAGCCGCCGCCGTCGCTCAGGTCGGTGAGCTCGATCTGTCGCCCCGCTCCTTCCGGACCCGGGTCGGAGGACTCTTCCTGTTCGTGCCGCTGATGAGAGACCTCGACCTGAGGCGCGTCGTGCGCAAGGTCGATCTGCCGGGTTCGAACATGATCCCGGCCGAGCAGGCAGTCCGCACCTTCCTGGCCCTGAAGCTGATCGGCAAGGAGCGGAAGAGTCACGTGATGGATCTGGTCTTCGACGAGGGGATCGCGTTGTTTGCCGGTCTCAACGTGGTCCCCAAACGTTCCTATTTGGCCGCCTACAGTTCTCGCGTGGGCAATCGGACCAACCTGGCGTTGATGGGAGCATGGTTCACGGAAGTCCAACGAGCAGGCCTCAAACGGGGTTCCTCGATCGATCTGGACTTTCACACTGTTCCCGCCAACACCGAGGAAGAGCCGCTCGAAAAACACTACGTCTCCAGCCGGAGCCGGAGCCAGAAGGGCATTCTGGTCTTTCTCGCCCGAGACGCGACCGAGCGGGTCCTGTGCTACGCGAATGCCGGGGTGACCAAGGGCGAGCAGGCCGGTGAGATCCTGCGGTTCGTCGACTTCTGGCACAAACACACCGGTAAGCTTCCCGACGAGCTGGTGTTCGACTCGCAACTGACCACCTACGAGCATTTGCATGAGCTGAACCGCCGAGGGATCCGCTTCATGACTCTCCGGCGCCGGTCGAGGAAGATGCTGGGCGAGATCTGGAGCCGGCCCGCGTCCGCCTGGCGCCGCATTACCCTGAAGTCATTGACCCGCGCGTTCCGAACTCCCAGAGTACTGGACGAACGCATCCGTCTCAAATCCTACGAGGGCGAACTTCGTCAGGTGACGATCACCGACTTGGGCCACGACGAGCCCACCATTCTCCTCACCAACAACTTCGCGGTCAAATGCTCCACCCTGGTGACGCGGTACGCCCAAAGAATGCTCATTGAGAACGGTATCTCTGACGCCATTCAGTTCTTTCACCTCGACGCTCTCTCGTCGATGGTCGGCCTGAAAGTCGACTTTGATCTGCAGATCACGCTGATGGCCGCTTCGCTGTACCACCTTATGACCGGCAAGGTCGGCCGCGAATACGAGCGAGCTCAGGCAAAGAAGGTCTTCCGCAATCTCTTGGATGTCTCGGCAGCCGTGGTCATCACCGAAGATCAGGTCATCGTGACCCTCGACAAACGCGCTCACAACCCACTCCTCGTTACCTCCGGACTTGCGGAAACTCCAACCCCCATGCCTTGGTTCGGCAACAAACAGCTGGTCATCCGCTTCGCCTGAGCCCCGGCTTCCGCGCCGATGTTAGTCGTTTCCAGTACCGTGGAAATCGAGGCTAGCCTTAATCCGTCATTCTTCGAGGCCTTCGCATCGTGATTACCAGCGCCAGTATTGCATTTCTCGATGTACCCGAGGCAACCTATCCGCTCACAATAGGTGGTGCTTGGGCCAGAGATTAAAAAGAGCCGTTCATTAAGTCTGGCTTGGACGGATTGCAGCCCATACAGCTCTCATTTTGACGGATTAAGGCTAGCAAGGCGTATCTGGACCCCTCCTGCAAGTGTTTCTTAATGGGGATGGCCGTGTGGTTCTGACTACAGTCGCATAAGCGAATGCAATAGTGTCCTTGTGGACATCCAGGCCGATGAAAAGTGTGGTAGAATGGTTCATGGCTGACCTCCGCGTTAATGGTTGGATCCATTATGAGGCACTGGTCTCCTCGGAGGCTAACCCTCAGTGAAGGAGGTCAGTCTCCTTTACAGAAGTCATAATGTTTGGGCGGTGCTCCCGGGTTGGGAGCTGTAGCTGCAAGAGGCTGAAAGAAAGACGGTAGACCTCGCCGACATGAAATGATCTCAGTGGGCAGCGAGAATGCACAACCCCGAATTGGAGATATTCGCATGCGCATTCCTTTCACGAGATGCTCTGATGGAGGAACCCTATGAAACCAGGTTTGATTATCCCACAAGATTACCAACCACTGTTGGAGACCTACGATACGGAGGTGTCCATCCGTCGCATCAAGACGTACTTTCAGGAGAACCTGGCCTTTGAGCTCAATCTGCTGCGGGTCACTGCTCCGCTCTTTGTTCGGAGCGGGACTGGCATTAATGATGACCTGAACGGCGTGGAACTCCCGGTCACTTTTGGTGCCAAAGACCTGGACACAGATGTTGAGATCGTCCAGTCGCTTGCCAAGTGGAAGCGCCTGCACCTTGCCGACTTCAAGTATAAGCCAGGCATAGGCATATACACTGACATGAACGCCATCCGTCCCGATGAGACGTTGGACAATCTCCATTCGCTGTATGTAGATCAATGGGATTGGGAACGAGTGATGTACCCTAAGGAACGTAACCTGGATTTCCTGAAGGATATTGTCCGCCGCATCTACAGCGTAATCCATCGCACCGAGAGGTACGTGTGCTACTTGTTCCCGGTCATCGAGCCGATACTGCCGGAGAGGATCATCTTTATCCAAAGTGAGGAGTTGGAGGCACAGTATCCTAACCTGGAACCGAGTGAGCGTGAATTGGCGGTCTGCCGAGAGTATGAGGCCGTGTTCGTGATCGGTATTGGTGGGGCATTGCGCGACGGTCAGCCCCACGATGGTCGCGCGCCAGACTACGATGACTGGTCCACCCCATCGGGCGACGGTTACAAGGGGTTGAATGGAGACCTTCTGGTGTATTACCCGTTGCTGGATTGTGCTTATGAGTTGTCATCTATGGGGATAAGAGTTGATGAAGCAGCACTGCTGCGGCAGTTAGAGATCCGTGGCAATCAGGAGCGTAAGACACTACTGTTTCACCGGCGACTGCTGGCGGGTGAGTTGCCGCAGTGTATTGGTGGTGGCATCGGGCAGTCGCGGCTATGCATGTTCTATCTGCGCAAGGCACATATAGGTGAAGTTCAGTCGAGCCTGTGGCCTGAGGAGATGGTCCAGACCTGCCGCGCACACAACATCACTTTGCTCTGAGGGGTAACGTTCATCTGGACTGACGAGGGCTGGGAGTATCTGGCCGTGGTGCTGGACGCCTGCTCGCGCCGCGTGGTGGGCTGGGCGATGGATCGGACGATGGATCGAGGCTTGGTACTGGCGGCCCTGGGACGGGCGATTCGGGAGCGCCGGCCGGGGCAGGAGCTCCTGCACCATTCGGATCGCGGGCGGCAGTACGCGAGCGCCGATTACCGCAATCTGTTCTCGCGGCACGGCATGATCTGCAGCATGACCCACAAGGGTGACTGCTGGGGGAATGCGATGGCGGAGAGCTTCTTTCATTCGCTCAAGGCCGAATGCGTGTCATGGATGCGGTATCGAACGAGAGAGGCGCGCGAGGACGTTTTCAGGTACATCGAGCTCTTCTACAATCGAACTCGCCGACACTCGAGCCTCGGATACATGAGCCCCGAGGAGTTCGAACGAAGAGCGGAGGCAGCTTAAGAGAGTGTCCACGAAATCGGGGGAACTTCAATCGCGCTCTCAGCTGGTCCCCGCCAAATTGAGGGCGAGGGGTTGGTCCCCTGGGCCAGAATCTGTGGGCCCCTGACCTGTGGCAGAGATGCTCAGGGCTCTTGGCCTGGCAGACTGCGAGCTTGCGGTGGAGTCGAAGGTTTATTACATTCTCCTCATGATCGGGCGCTGCCCGATCCGATCAGGCAGCGTCCGAATATGAGGCCTGTGCCGGACCGATGCCAAGATCATCAAGGAACTAAACCGAAGAGGAATCAAGCAGGACTCAACGCCAAGTGGATGCAGGGATCAATGTCATTACGAATTGCCCATACAACCACCGCTTCCCGTGGCGCTACAGCGTGGTGGAGAAGGCCGGGATGGAATGTCCCGCTTTTTCTGGTGTTTGCGGTCCCTGCGTTCGCCCAACCCCTCACAGCACCGGACAGATTGGTGGACAAGGCAAACAGGCTGCATTACTCCATTCTAACCATCGATACCCATCAAGACACGCCGATGAGGTTGCCCTCGTTTAACATCGGCGAGCGCCATGAATTCGGCACACCCGGCTGTGGATACGTTGACCTTCCGCGGATGAAAGACGGCGGATTGGCGGCCGCCATCTTCGCTGTTTTTGAGGACCAGGGACCCCGGACACCCGAGGGCCGGGAAAAAGCCCGTGCTTCCGCCCTGCGCACATTGAACCTCCTGGATACCGTGTTTGCCGATCATGCCGCGCTCTGCGCGAAGGCACTAACAGCCAAGGATGCTGAGCGGATATTCACAACGGGCAAGCGAGCCATTTTCATCGGGCTGGAAAACGGCTATCCGCTCGGAACGGATGTGTCCGGCGTCGATCTCTTTTTTCAGCGCGGCGTTCGCTGCATCACGCTTGTTCACAGATCTGATAATGACATCTGCGACAGCGGAACCGACGACAAGGATCCGGAGGATCGCGGCCTCTCCGAGTTTGGCGCGCAACTTGTCCGGCGCATGAACGAATTGGGAATGCTGGTAGACTTGTGCCATAGTTCGGACAAGTCTTTCTTCGACGTGTTACAGGTTACGAAGGCACCGGTTATCGCCAGCCACAGTTGTGTGCGCGCCCTCCGGGATCACCCGCGAAACCTCTCCGACGCGCAGTTACAGGCCCTCAAGAAGAACGGCGGCGTCATCCAAATTGCATTTGTCGCCGACTTCCTGAAGACAATCCCGCCGATCCCGGAACGGGAGCAGGAACTTGCCCTTGTCAACCGCCGGATCGAGGACAAGGGCGGGTGGGAAGCGCTCACGCCCCAGGAAACTGAAGAGTTCCGAACGGAATTGCGCGGTATCCGGGATAAATATCCTGAGGCCGCTGGCTCGGTGAAGGATGTGGTTGATCACATCGATTATGTCGTGAAGGCCATCGGCATCGACCACGTGGGCATCGGCACCGACTTCGACGGCGGCGGATACTTGTCAGACTGCAGGGATGTCGCCGGACTGCCGAAGATCACTGCCGAACTGATGCGTCGCGGGTATTCGAAAAAGGACATTCGCAAAATCTGGGGCGGAAATTTCCTTCGCGTTCTCAAGAAGGTGGGAACTGTAGCCTCCGCTAGTAGTGATTGCCCAGGGGAGTAGGGCGGACACGGCCTGCCGATCGGGATGAGTCGCACCCCGACAACCGGCAAGCTCGATACATCGGCAGAACGGGAAACCTCCCTCGCCAGGAATGTCGTCGAAACAAAACCTCCGCAAAAGCGGGGACCGGGTGACGACATCGATGGATCTATTCGCACGCCTCCCGGTTTACCTTGCGGCCATATTTGACCAGGATCGGAAGGACTTTATCCAAGGGCAGGGCCTCGATGATATGGCCGTCACGGCCTTTGACAGTCTCGGCCATAAACAGCGAATTGAGGATGGCCTCCTCGGTAGCTTCCGCCACTGCCAAAAACAGCGGGGACATGTTGTCGTTGGCTACGTCCTCTATGGTCAGTGTCTTCACCGACGGAGCGTGTTGCACACGCACCTGCGGTGACGTGGAAAACGCGATGACGTAATCGCCGCTACCGTTGGATGCGATACCGCCGGTGCGGGCCAGGCCCAGCACGGCCCGTTTGGCGAGGCGCTTGAGATTGCGGGCCGAGAGAGGCGCATCGGTGGCCACCACCATCATGCAGGAGCCATCTGACTTGCCCGCCAACTCGCTTTTCAGGTAGTACTGTCCCAGTTCAACACCCACCGGCACACCCGATATCTGCAACACTCCGCCGAAGTTTGACTGTACCAGCACGCCGACCGTCCAGCCACCGAGGTTTTCCGGCAATATGCGGGAGGATGTGCCGATGCCGCCCTTGAAGCCAAAGCAGACGGTGCCTGTTCCTGCGCCCACACACCCTTCCACCACCGGGCCAGCCGCGGCCTTGAGGATGGCTTCTTGCACATGGCTTTTCTGCATGCGCCGGCCTCGGATATCGTTGAGCCACCCATCATTGGTTTCGCCGACGATCGGATTCACTGACTGGACGGACTCATCCCCAGGTTGGGACAGGATGTAATCAATTACGGCGTCCGCCGCTACTGGAACACTGAGCGTGTTGGTGAGAATGATGGGTGTTTCGATGTTGCCCAGCTCATCCACCTGAGTGGAGCCAGCCAGTTTGCCGAACCCGTTCCCGACATAGACGGCTGCGGCGACCTTCTCCTGGAAAATGTTGCCGCCGTGGGGCAGGATCGCGGTAACGCCAGTGCGGACACTGTCGCCTTCCGTCAGAGTAATCTGGCCGACTCTGACGCCAACCACGTCGGTGATGGCGTTGAGTGCCCCCGGTGAGAGGATACCGATTTGAAGCCCGGCATCCCGCACCCGGCATTTTCCCGCCCAGGCTGCGGACGTTGCCGTCAGCACGAGAACGGTCAGGGCCATGATACGCCAATTCCGTTCAACTTTCATTTCGCCTCCCTTTTCCTGGCCAGCTCCTGGTAGGTTCGGATGGCTTGTTCCGCCAACACCCGGGTGGCATTTACGACTGGAACACCCGCACGCTCCGGGTTGAAGGCTAGAGGAATTTCGGTGCAGCCAAGCACCACGACCTCGGCACCTTTTCCTTCTACATCCTTTCCGGCGAGGTACAACCAGTCTTCGCATTGTTGCTTGTCGCCGCCGGCCTTGATCCCATAAACAGCTCTCATGACGCAGCTGTCCTGGAGGTCAGGGGCCGGCGTGACTACGGCGATTCCCCGCGCAGCGAACTCCCGCTCATACAGACCGGTGGCAATGGTACCCGACGTGGCCAGCAGCCCAACCTGTTTTACCTGGGGATATTTGGCAGCTACTTCCGCCACCGTCTCCCGAATTATATGGAGAATAGGGATTCTGACCGACTGCTGCATCTGATCGAAGTAGTAATGGGCGGTGTTGCATGGGATGACGATGAACGAAGCACCGGCTTTCTCCAATCGAGTGACGCCTTCCACCAAAAACGGGATGATGGAGGTGTCCCCGCTCTTGATCGCCGTTGTGCGGTCCGGCACTTGCGGGAGACTGTAGATCAGGGTGGGGATATGCTCCTGGTCTCTGGTGGCCGGTGTGAGTGTGACGATGAGCTGGTAGAAATTGGCCGTGGCCTCGGGTCCCATGCCGCCGAAGATCCCCAGGATGACTTCGGGTGCGGGGGAAGATTTCGATATGGTCAGATTGTCCGTTGCCGCAGGGGACTGCCCCAGCAGAATGCCGACAATGAGAGCCAGCATGAATACTACGAAAAGCATCTTCAGGTATTTTCGGATCATATCTCCTCCTTAATCGCACTGGCACCGAGTACCTTTCTATCATACAAGAATTGTGGCAACCTGCCAACTGATCCCGAGCCACCGCAGCTCGCCGAGGAACTGATGCGCACAGTACTGTGGACCCCAGTCGTGACGCAGCCCCAGCCCCAACGCGATCTTCGTTGCGTAATCCCGGTAATGAGCCCGGATCCCCTGTCTAATAGGCTCCAACGCCGCCCACCGGTCTCCCCGTTTCGCCACATGCCATCCCACAATGTCCTCGCTGCAGTGATCGATCGCGCCGAAGAACCAGCACCAACCGTCCTTCTGCGTGTAGAACCGCGCCGCATCCGCTCCCCAGAGCTCGTTCGGCCGATCCGTCTGGATCCGTCCCTTGTGGCTCCGATCGCCGTGATTCGCCAATCGCCGCACGGGAACGAGAAGCTGATTTTCCCGCATGATTCGCAACACCCGGTTCCGGCCTACCCGTATGCCTCGTGCCCGAAGTTTCACCCGCACCTTCCGATATCCCTCGCCGTGAACGGAGTCGAGCGAACGGTGCGCGGCGACGACACGCTGCAGGCGTCTCCCTGCGATACCGTGCGGCTCAGAGAAGTCGTGATCTGCGTGGAGTGTTTCTCGGGCGACGGCGGAAAATACTGCGTCGATATTTCCCCGACGGACAGAAACGGCGAGGCGATTTTCTCGGAACATAAGGGCACGCACATGATGCCCGTGGCGCCCGGCGTCACTACGATTTCAGGGCTGGATTACACCTGGACCGTCGGTGAGGATTGGAAGAGCCTGACCGCGGTGGTGAACCATTGGACGCCGGGAAAAAGCAAGGACCTCGAGTGCGCCGACGGTCTCTGCGAGCGCGACGACCGGATAATCCTCGAGGTTCGATAATGAGGGCAATTGTCGTCGTGACGTCTTGACGTCATAATGTTATGGTGCTATACTTGCTCGTGGAGGTGATTTCCATGAGTGAAACGGCCAAGCGTTCCACCATCTACTTCAAGCCGGGGCTTCACCGCGCGCTTCGGATCAAAGCCGCCGATACGCAGCGGAGCGTGTCCGATCTCGTCAATGACGCGGTGCAAAGGGCTCTTCGCGAGGACGAGGAGGACCTCTCCGCGTTCGACGAGCGCGCGAAGGAGCCGACCGTGACGTACGAGGCGCTGCTGAAGGATCTGAAGGCCCATGGGAAAATATAGACTCGTCTTCAAGAAATCCGTCGCCAAGGATCTTCGCGGCATTCCGAAGAACGATATCGCTCGCATTCTGAAATGCTTCGATGCGTTGTCGGAGGACCCTCGTGCTTCCGGATGCGAGAAACTCTCGGGTCTGGAAAGATACCGATTTCGCCGGGGCATCTACCGCATCGTCTACGAGATCAGGGACGACGTGCTGCTCGTTGTCGTGGTGAGAGTGGGGCACAGACGCGACGTCCATCGAGGAGGGTGAGCTATGCCGGATACTCCGGACGAACGCCCCGCCGCCCGCGCGCGGCTCGACTCCGTCGATCTCCTTCGCGGCCTCGTGATGGTCATCATGGCGCTCGACCACGTGCGCGATTACTTCCATCGCTCCGGATTCTATCTCCAATTTGACCCCACCGACCTGAGCCGCACGGATACGGCGTTGTTCGTGACCCGATGGGTGACGCATTTCTGCGCGCCCGTCTTCATCTTTCTTGCCGGCACGGGCGCGTTCCTGTCCGCGTCACGCGGCAAGAGCAAGTCCGAGCTCTCGAAATTCCTCTTCACGCGCGGGCTGTGGCTTGTTCTCCTCGAATTGACCGTTCTCCATGCGGCATGGTCGTTCAATTTCGATTTAAGAGTGGAGATGGTTCAGGTGATCTGGGCGCTCGGCTGGTCGATGGTCGCGCTGTCCGGGTTGATCTACCTTCCCGTGTGGGCGGTCGCGGTGTTCGGCGTCGTGATGATCGCCGTCCATAACCTGTTCGACGGGATTCAGGCGCAGAACCTCGGCGCATTCGGCTGGCTCTGGAAGGTGTTTCATGAAGGCGGCCTGATGCAGCCGACGCCGTGGAGCGGAATCTTCGTAGCCTATCCGCTCATCCCGTGGATAGGGGTGATGGCGGCGGGATACGGCTTCGGGAGGCTCTTGCTTCTCGATCGCGGCGCGCGCCGCAGGTGGCTGTTCGCTCTCGGCGGCAGCCTCATCCTCATGTTCGTCATCCTCCGCGCCGTCAATCGCTACGGCGATCCGACGCCGTGGAGCGCTCAGAAGAGCGGGCTCTTCACATTCTTCTCCTTCATCAACACCTACAAGTACCCGCCGTCGCTTCTGTTCCTCCTCATGACGCTCGGCCCCGCCACCCTGGCGCTCGCGCTGCTCGATCGAAGAGCGGGAAGGTTCACGCGCCCGCTGATCGTCTTTGGACGAGTCCCCCTCTTTTTCTATGTGCTGCATATTCCGCTTATTCACGGTCTGGCCGTGCTGTTCGCCCGCGCGCGCTACGGTCAGGCGCATTGGCTGTTTCAAAATCCTCCGGATTTTGCCGTTCCGAAGGACTACGGCTACAGCCTGCCCGTAGTCTATCTGATCTGGATTGCCGTAGTGCTGATCCTTTATCCCGCGTGCAGGTGGTACGCGGGCATCAAGAAGCGGCGCCGCGACGGCCGGCTGAGTTATCTCTGAGGAGCGGGGGATCGAGTGGAGCTCGCAAACTGCGGATACCGCGCTACGACTCCAGCGCGGTCGGCAGCTTCACGGATGTTCTGGGGCTTGACAAAATCGATGGTATGATATATTGTAATACTTGAGGTGATTGCATGAGCACCATAAAGATAGCTATAACAAT
>JBAZPL010000067.1:0-12892 GCA_041648155.1 Candidatus Krumholzibacteriia bacterium | reverse complement strand
TCGGGGGCATGAGGTTCGTATTCCCCCGGGCCGCCTCCTCGAGGTTCGCGAGGAGGCGGGAGACGGCGACTGCGTCCCGCTCCTTTTTGAACCGTTCGAGGCGCGCCTTCTGACGCTCCCCGATCGCTGGATCGATTCTGAATGCCCCGCTTCGCACGACGGTCGCGTCGGTGAAGGCGTTGACTCCGACGACCCCGATCTCGCCCGACTCGATCGCCTTCTGATACTCGTACGCGCTCCGCTCGATTTCGCTCTGCGGGAAGCGCGCCTCGATCGCATGAATCATGCCCCCCATGTCGTCGATCCGTTTCATGAGCGCGACCGTCCGGTCCTCCACTTCGTCCGTCAGTTTCTCGACGAGGTAGGAGCCTCCCATCGGATCGATGCTGTCGCATACGCCCGATTCCTCCGCGATGACCTGCTGGGTGCGAAGCGCCGTGAGGGCCGCGTCCTCCGAGGGGAGGTTGAGCGCCTCGTCCCGGGAGTTGGTGTGGAGCGACTGCGTCCCGCCGAGAACGGCGGCGAGCGCCTGGAGGGTGACGCGGACGACGTTGTTCTCGATCTGCTGTGCCGTCAGCGTGCAGCCGGCCGTTTGCGTGTGGAAGCGGAGCAGCATCGAACGCTCGCTCCGCGCGCCGAACCGGTCCTTCATGATCTTCGCCCAGAGGCGCCGGGCGGCGCGGAACTTCGCGACCTCCTCGAAAAGGTTGTTGTGGACGCAGAAGAAAAAGGAGAGGCGTGGGGCGAAATCGTCGACCGGGAGCCCCGCGGCGATCGCTGCCTCCACGTACGACACCGCGTCCGAAAGGGTGAAGGCGATCTCCTGAACGGCCGTCGATCCCGCCTCGCGAATATGGTAGCCGCTAATGCTGATCGTGTTCCACTGAGGTGTGTGATCGCGGCACCAGGCGAATATGTCGGTGACGATCCGCATGGAGGGGGCGGGGGGGTAGATGTAGGTGCCGCGGGCGTAGTACTCCTTGAGGATGTCGTTCTGAATCGTTCCCGAGACCTTGGCGAGGGATACACCAGTCTCCTCGGCGAGGACGGTGTACATGGCAAGCAATATCGCCGCCGTGGCGTTGATCGTCATCGACGTGCTCACCCTGTCGAGGGGAATATCCCTCATCAACATTCTGAAATCATCAATGGAATCGATTGCGACACCGACTCTTCCGACCTCACCATCCGCCATCCTGTGGTCCGAGTCATAGCCCATCTGGGTCGGCAGATCGAAGGCGATCGAAAGCCCCGTCTGGCCCTTCTCGAGGAGATAGCGGAAACGTCGGTTCGTCTCCTCGGCCGAGCCGAAGCCGGCATATTGGCGCATCGTCCAGAATTTCCCGCGGAACATGGTCGGATAAACGCCTCTCGTGAACGGATACAGCCCCGGAAATCCCAGGCGGTCAAGGTACGAAGAATCCGGGGCGTCGAGCGGCGAATAGAGCGGTTTCATCTCGATTCCCGACGTCGTCGCGAAGACGCTCCTGCGCTCCCCTCCTTTCGCGCGGAAGGGATCGTAGGCGTGCTCGAGCCAGCGCCCGGAATGTTCGGATAGCTCCTTTTCCTTTTTCGTGCCCGCCATGCCGCGACCTCTAGAGGGGGATATTGCCGTGCTTCTTCGGCGGAAGCTGCTGTCTCTTGTTGAGAAGATTCTCGAGGGCGTGGATGATCATCGGCCTCGTGTTTTCGGGGCTGATGACGTCGTCGAGGTATCCGAAGGACGCCGCGACGTAGGGATTGGCGAATGACTCGACGTACATGTCGATGTATTTCTGAAGCTCGATCCCGGGATCCTCGGCCGATGAGATCTCCTTCCGGTAGAGAATGTTGACGGCGCCGTCCGCGCCCATGACCGCGATCTCCGCCGTCGGCCAGGCGATGTTGTAATCCCCCCTGATGTGCTTGCTCGACATGACGCAGTATGCGCCCCCATAGGCCTTCCGTGTGATCACGGTTATCTTGGGCACGGTCGCCTCGCAATAGGCGAAAATGAGCTTGGCGCCGTGCCTGATGACGCCGCCCCATTCCTGGTTTGTGCCCGGCAGGAAGCCGGGAACGTCCTCCAGGGTGATGAGCGGAACGTTGAAGGCGTCGCAGAAGCGGATGAAACGGGCGCCCTTGATCGAGGAATCGATGTCGAGAACCCCCGCCATGTGGAGGGGCTGGTTCGCGACGATGCCCACGACGTGCCCGTTCAAGCGCGCGAAGCCGACGACGATGTTCTTCGCCCAAAGGGGCTGCACCTCGAAAAAAACGCCGTTGTCGACGAGGAGGTCGATGATCTCGGTGACGTCGTACGGCTGCCGGGAATCGTCGGGAACGATGTCGGCCAGCTTCGGTTCCTTGCGGCCCGGGTCGTCGCTCGGCGCGGCGTACGGCGGGTCCTCGAGGTTGTTCTGCGGAAGGTACGAGAGAAGCTCCTTGATCTTCGAGATGCAGTCCATGTCGTTTTCCGCCATAAAGTGGGCGACGCCACTCTTGCTGTTGTGGGTGAGGGCGCCGCCGAGCTCCTCGAAGGTCACGTCCTCGTGGGTCACCTTCTTGATGACGTTGGGGCCCGTGATGAACATGTGGCTCGTGTCCTTGACCATGAATATGAAATCGGTGATCGCGGGGGAGTAGACCGCGCCCCCCGCGCACGGTCCCATGATGGCGGATATCTGCGGGATCACGCCCGAGGCGAGCGTATTCTTCAGGAAAATGTCCGCGTATCCGCCGAGGCTCGCCACCCCTTCCTGGATGCGCGCGCCGCCGCTGTCGCAGAGGCCAACGACGGGAGCGCCGTTTTCCATCGCCATGTCGAGGAGGCGCGTGATCTTGCCCGCGTTCGCCTCGCTGAGACTGCCGCCGAAAACGGTGAAGTCCTGGGCGAACGCGAAGATGTTCCGGCCGTTCACGAGCCCGTGCCCGCAGACGACGCCGTCGCCGACGATCTTGTTCTCTTCCATGCCGGGCCACGTCGAGCGGTGCGTGACGAAAACGCCGAGCTCCTGGAAGGTCCCCTCGTCGAAAAGCACGTGGATTCGCTCCCGCGCCGTGAGACGTCCCGATTCATGGATCTTCTGTATTCTCTCGACGCCGCCGCCGAGGAGCGCCTGCTCGCGCTTTTTCAAGAGAATCTCGAATTTATCCTTCTTGGTTTTCAAGGGAGATACCTCCTCGGGAGGTTTGATGCCTGTGCGCTCGCTCGTAGAAGCCGAGAACGCGAATAGAGCATCGCCATAGTAGCCGATGCCGCGCGAACGGTCAACGAGAATGTAATCGAAATGCGTTGTAATACGCCGCGCTTGCACCTATTATAAGGCATTCGGCTGTTGCCTGAGGTGGAAGAATCGAGCATTTTTGCAAGGGAGGTAGTTCGATGATTATCCGTCAGCGCGTGAGTCTCATGTTCGTCGCGTTCCTGCTCCTGCCCCTCGTTTTTTCCTGCGGGAAAAGCGGGAAGAAGGCCGAGAGCGTTTCGGCCGACACAACCCGCGCGGATACGACGCTCTCGTACATCTCCCAAGAGGTGAGTTTCGGCGTGTTCTTCGACGCGGAGGGCATGAAGCGCACGGTGAAGCTGGGGAGCCGCGATCGGCAGACCACGATCTATATCATCGTGAATTTCCCCGAAACGATGCCGATCGCCGCAGTCGAATTCCGACTCGCGCTTCCCCCGGGGGTCAAGATCGAGAACGACGTTTACTACAATCAGCGCGTGGCGCTTCTCGGAACGTTCGACGAGGGGATCAGCGAGACTTTCCCGTGCGTCCCGGGGCCGAAGCTCGTGCTCCATGCGCTGACCCTGAGCGTCCCGTCCGGTCTCAAGAACGCCGAGATCGCGCTGCTTGCGGGCGCGAGCAGCGAGTTCATCGGCATCGCGCAGTGCAACGAGGGGCGGGAGATGATCTCGGCGACGTCGTACAAGGCCGTGATAAATCCAACGGAGTGATTCTCCCGTGAAAGCGGCCGGCTCCCGCATCGGCAGGTAAGTTTTTGAAATCGACGGCGACGAGAATCCTTTTCCTGGCGTGCATCCTTTTGCTCGCGCGCGAGACGCCGGCGGGGATCGTTTCCCCGCGGAACGGCGGAGCGCTACCCCTTCAGTACCGCGAGCTCAAGAGACTATCGAAGGACGCCTTCACGCTCAAGCGTGCCTGGCTCGAGCGCCGCGCGAACCAGGCGCGGGGGGACGCGCGGTACCGGCTTTTCCGCTCTCCCGCGGGAACGGTTCTGCGGAGCGCGAATACGGCGCTTGGCGGAGAGCTCTCGATCCCGGTCGTGCTCGGCCTCTACAATGATATCAGCGTGGCCCCGTTCACAAGGAACGCCTTCGATGCGGAGTTCTTCACGGGGCCGTGGACGTCCGGCACCATGCGTCAGTACTGGAGCGAAGTCTCATATGGCCTCTTCGACGTAACAGGGACCGTATTCGATTGGGTATCCCTGTCGCAGCCGGAGTCTTACTATAGTGGGGGGGCTTTTTATAATGGCACGGTTCCAGGAATTTCGCATACCGGCGACATGATCAAAGAGATCCTCGACTCCCTCGATCCGACCACGGATTTCGGGGCGTTCGACAACGACGGCCCCGACGGCGTGCCGAACTCGGGGGACGACGACGGCTTCGTCGACGTGCTGCTGGTGGTTCATCCGACCTTCGGAGCGGAGTGCATCGGTGAGTCGTCGCCCCACATCTGGTCGCATTCGTGGACGTACAGCAGTTGGCCCGTTTCGGGATGGGAGCCCTACCCGACGAACGACCCGGCGGCGGGAGGCGGCTCCATCAGGATAGACGACTATATCGTCGTCCCGTCCCTTTCGTGCGAGACCGGGATAATCGAGATCGGCGTCATATGCCACGAGCTGGGGCACGCGATCGGGCTTCCCGACCTCTACGACTGGAATGGCGGCTCGAGCGGCATCGGATACTGGGGGCTCATGGGAGCGGGCAACTGGAACACTCCCGCCTCTCCGGCCCATCCGTGCGCATGGTCCCGCGAGCAGCTCGGATGGCTCAATCCCGTGGAAATCGACTGGCGCTCGCGCGCGGTCGACCTGAGGCCCGTCGCCTCGAGCGGTGACGCCTTGAAATTCCCTCTTCCGACGCGGCGCTTCAAGCGAACGATGCGTGCGACGGACAGCTATGGCCTCGTATGCGCATACGGCGATACGGAAGCGAGCGTGCGCGGATGGCCGGGCGACGGCGGTTACGGAAACGGCTGGAACGAATCGGTATTCCACGAGTTCGCCGTTGACGCCTCGCGCCCCGTGACGATTGCTTATGACGTGACGATCGATTCGGAAACCGACTACGATTTCGGCAGGCTTCTCATCGAGAGGGAAGGTGCCGTGGAGACGCTCGCGGTCTATACGGGGAGATACTCCCGGAGGGACGCGATCGATATCGGGGCGCATCTTCCCGCGGGCGCCTGCCCGTTCACCCTGCGATTCGAATTCACTTCGGACGGGAGCTTCAGCGACGAGGACGGAATCTACGATTCGAACCCGCGATACGTTTTCAACGTCGATAACGTGCATGTCGATGGCGGCGGACTCGCATATTTCGCCGATTTCGAGCTCGACTCGGGGGCGTGGCGGAACGGCTCTTCGCCGGCGGAATATTTTCTCGTCGAGAACAGACGGAAGAGCGGTTTCGACGCGAACCTCCCGGGGCAGGGGATGCTCGTCTGGCACGCCGAGAACAGCACCGCCCACACCGCCCTCGGCAACAGCGGAGGCGCGAGCAATACGCAGACGCGCGGACTCGTTCTCGAGGAGGCGGACGGCGATTACGATCTTCTCGCGCCCTCCTATCAGGGAGGCAATACGGGGGATGGCGGCGATCCCTATCCGGGGACCTCGAACAAACGGGAATTCGGTCCCGCGACGATTCCGCGCAGCCAGACGAACGGCGGCGTGCTCTCGCCGGTGGAAATCGCGGGCGTCGTGTACGGTTCTTCGAATATTTCCGCGACGTTCAGCGGAGGCATGCCCGCTCCCTCCATCGACGCCGTGCTGCCCGATACGATCGACAAGGAGCACGATACGGAGGCGGTGCTCGACATTCGCGGCTCATGGATGGAGTACGGGGCGAGCGCATATCTCGCGCTCGGGATCGACACGGTCAGGGCGGTTTCCGTAGATTGGCGCGGCGAGGAGCGGATCGTCGCGAACTTTCCGATCACCTCGCTGTATGCGGGGAAATGGAATCTGGTCGTGGTGAGCGGAGTGGGGCAGCCGTCCACGGTTCAGAAGACCATCGAGATCGTATCGGTGTATCTGAGCGCTTCGGTTACCGTAGGACGGGATTACCTGCTCGCCGAGTGGGTGCTGAAGGACACGCCGGGGATCCGGGGCTGTCTCCTCTCCCGTTTCGAGGACGGGGCGCCCACAGAGAGCGTGACGCCCGATACGCTCAGAAGCGCGTCGGGATCGTTCTCCTTCAAGGATTTTTCCGTCGAACCCGGCAGGTCGTATGCCTATCTGATCGTCACGTATCTGAACGGTGGAAGGGAGGAGCAGTACATGCTCGCCGGGCCGTACGGCATCGAACGCTTCCCGTTTGTCGCCGATCAGAATTATCCGAATCCCTTCGCGCGAGAGACCACGCTGAGCTTCTTCGTGCCTGAGCCGGGATCTGTCGCGATCGACATCTACGACGTTTCGGGGAGACGCGTCGCGCGCCTCGATGAAAGGCGTTACGGGCGCGGCACGCAAACGATCCGATGGGCTCCGGCGGAGCGCGGCACGGCCGCCGGCATTTACTTCTGCGTGTTTCGCGCGGGGAGCGCGACGAGAACGATCAAGATGATCTACGTTCCGTGATATTCCCAAAAATCAGAAGGTATACGTGAGCGCGAGCGATATCGAGAGATGCGTGAACCGCTCGATGTTCGTGTCCACGTCGAGGCGGTTGAAGCGATAGATCCGGTACTTGTACGGCGTGATCCAGACGTTCGCGCTCGCCTCGAGGAGCATGCTCCCGAGGAAGGTTCGCGTCACTCCCGCGCCGCCGAGAATGTAAAAGGTGGTCTGGGTCGGGCGGTACGTGTCCGTCGGGGTCGCCGTTACGGGGTTGACCGACAGGAATCCGACGCCGAGCCGGGCGACCGGCCGGCAGGAAACCGGCATGAGGAGCGGGAAACTCGCGAAGAGATTCAGTCGATAATCGAGCCCGTCGACGGCCACGCCGCCCCCATTCGCGCCGAACAATCCGATTGCGTTCTCGAAATAAAAATCCGATGCGAGCTCGTAGCGCAGCGCTGCGGCGGCGCCGAACGCGCTCTCGAGATCGAAGAACCGCGAATCGAAAACATAGTAGTGCGACTCGATCGAGGCGCATATCTGCCTCGGCGTTTCGGCCAGCGCGCCGCGGACGGCGAACGCGCCGAGAGCCGCGAGGGCCAGCGCGAAGCGCATGCGCCGGCCGGCTGGACCGCTTCGTGTTCTTGTGCCGCTCATGGACGGAATTCCACCTTGCTTCTGAAGGCTCGCTCGCCCTTCGCGCCGGGCGGACGGAACCATGCATCGATGATTCGGACGATGCGGCGCGACGCGAGGCCATCGCCGAAGGGATTTCTCACGCGGGCCATCCGTTCGTACACGCGTCGGTTCCTCAGAATGCGCTCGACCTCGGCGACGATCCGGTCCCGGTGCGGGCCTGCGAGGACCGCGCCTCCCGCCTCGACGATTTCGGGGCGCTCCGTTTCGTCCCGCATCACGACGACGGGAAGCCCGAGCGCGGGGGCCTCTTCCTGGAGGCCGCCCGAGTCGGTGAGAACGATGCTGCTCTCCTTCATGACGGCGATGAGATCCGCGTATTCGAGCGGCGGGGATAGAGTGATGCGCGGGTGCCGGGAAAGCGCGCGCTCGACCGTTTTCTTGACCGCGGGATTCGGATGCACGGGAAAATAGATCTCGATATCCTCGTTCCGCTCGACCAGATCGAGAATCGCCGCGCAGATTTCTTCGATTCCTTTCCCGAAGCTTTCTCTCCGGTGGGCGGTTACGAGTATCAGCTTTCTCCCGCGGCGCGCGCCACGCGCGGATCGGGGGGAGCGGATCTTTTTCTTTGCGAGCGCGAGGTACAGCGCATCGATAACCGTGTTGCCCGTGACGTACACGTTCCCGCGCGGGACTCCTTCGTTCGCGAGCGCGAGAGCGGCCCGTTTGGTCGGCGCGAAATGGAGCTGCGCGATGCTCCCGATGAGCTTGCGGTTCATCTCCTCGGGGTACGGGTTCCATATATCGTACGTCCTGAGGCCCGCCTCGACGTGGGCGACCGGAATGCGCCGGTAAAAGGCGAGGAGAGCGGCGGCGAACGCGGAGGTCGTATCCCCCTGCACGATGATCATGTCCACCGCGTCGCGCGAGAGCACCTCGTCGAGCCGCTGCATCGTTCGCGTCGCGACGTCCATGAGGGATTGCTTCTCGACCATGACGTCGAGGTCGTAGGTCGGCTTGATCGAGAAGAAACGGAGGAGCGGCTCGCACATCTCCCGGTGCTGGGCGGTGAAACAGGCGGCAATGGAATATTTTCGCGGGCTCGCGCGGAGAGCCTCGATCACGGGCGCGAGCTTGATGACCTCGGGTCTCGTGCCGAAAACGAGCATGAGCCGCCGCTTATTCGCTCGTCGTGCCACGTCTTCTCCTTCGCGCGTCCCGGTTCGCGCGCCTGCGCTCCATCTATTTGACCTCGAGAATCGAATTGCTGCCGCCGAAGCCGTCCGGCTCGGCCGCCGCATTCGCCGGATCCGCGATCTTCTGCTTTCGATTCACGAGGAATTTATACGGGTATTTTCCCGCGCGGAGGTGCAGGGTCACCGTCCACGCGCCCTTTCCTTCCTTCTTCATCGGCGTCGCGCCCGCGTCCCAGTTGTTGAACGAGCCGATGATCGAGACCTCCGATGCCCGGGGATTCGTGTACTTGACGACGGCGTCCTCGAGCTGCTCGGGCGCGGGAGCTTCCTTTTTCCTGGAATTCTGGACCACGCTGAGACGCTCGTAGCCGTCGATGATATCATCGAGCTCGTTGACGAGTCCGGAAGGGGGCAGCCCGTTATCGTCTCCGAGATCGAATGAAATGCCGTCGGGGGCATCATCCCAGCACACCGCGATGAGAATGGAGTTCGGCCCTTTTCTGAGCTCGACCGGCCCGCTCGCTCCTTCGAGCCGCGCGTCCGTCCCCGGTACGAAGGGCTCGCCGTTGATCCAGAGGGAGGATGCGTTTTTCGTCACGAGCCTCCAGGCGACTCTCAGCCGCGCCGGTGCATCGACGACCGTGTAGAACAGGGCGCAGCCGCCCGGCAGCTTCCCGTAGAGCCGTTGGGGTTGGAGCGAGCCTTCGTTGTCGATCGCGCCCGGAGGAACCTCGCTCCACCGCAGCTCGCGCCCGTCGGTAATCGGATAGGATTTGAAAAGATCGCTCTGGAACGAGATGGCGTTTCTAAGCGGTTCGTCCGCCTTCGCGAGCGTTCCGAGGTGGAGCCAGTTGAATGGACGGACGAGGCATTCCTTGAACAGGGCGACCGGGTTGCCGTCGAGCGTCACGGTCAGCGAAAAGGGATAGCGCCCCGGAGAGATTGTGCCCTTCGGCGTGATTGCGATTGCGAGATCGGTGCGCTCGGCGTCCGCCCGCACGAGAAAGCGGGCAGGCAGCGGCGGCGTCGTTGAGAACTCGCGGAGGATGGTTCCATCGATCGTTCCCTGGAGGTCGCGGTCGGTCTTGCACCTGAGCGCGAGAGCGAGGCGAAGGGGTTTTCTGCCGATCCTCCTCCCGTCGGGCAGATCGAGCACGGCGTCGAATTCCTTCGTCACGGCCACGCTTTCGATGCTGCGAATCTCCACCATGCGTCCAGTATGAACGAAATCGATCGATGCGTTCAGCGTGACGACGCCCGGTTCGGTTGTGGGCGGAAGCGCCATTTTCCCTTTATAGATGAACGGCTCGCCGTTCGGTACGAGAGTGACGGTGCGGGTGGTCTCCATCATCTTCCATCGCTGATCGCCGATTTGCAGATAGAACCGGGAGGCGGGGAGGGTGTCGCGCAACGCGCGAAGGGAGGCGGAGAATTCGACCGCCGAGCCCCGGGTAATGGGCTTTTCGGGCAGACCGAGGGTGAACGCGATGCCGCATTCCCGCTCGAGCCGCGAGGAAAGCTCCGCCTTGGCGGCCGCGAGATCGGCCGGGGCTCCGGCGAGCGTCTCCATGATGAGTCTCTTTACCCGCGGGGAAAGGCGTCTCCACTTCGTTCCGTCGATGACCCTCCAGCTCTCCTTCGGCGAATCGAGAAGCTGCGAGAACCGCGAGAATCTCGAGAGCATCCGGTTCACGACGCTGATGGCGTCCTTGTACGATTCGAGACTCATCGCTTCTCCGGAGAGAGTGGCGGCGAGCGAATCGATTCCGGAACGCAGTCCGACGAGCTCCTTCGGCTGAACGAGCCCGTCGCGTTCGAAGAGGAGCGTGAGGTTCACGAGCGGCGAGATCGCTCTCCAGCGGGGAAAGAGGCGGTTTGCGACCGTGCGATTCTCGCGCCAGTAATCGGTCCAGAGAGCCTGTCCCGTTCCCGCCGCGCCCATGCCGGCGGCGGCCGAAGCGCGAAGCGTCGCGAAGAGCGCGCCATCATCCGGCACCGCGGCGGAGAGGAGATCGAGCATCATGAATCGCATGGAGGGATCGGCCCAGGGGTCGCCTGTTTCGACGGCATTCCGCAACGTTTCGGGCGAGCCTCTCTCGCTGCTCTTGAGGTATGCCGCGGCTATTCTCTCGTGCGCGAATCGGCCGAGGTTTCGGTCGACGACGAGCGGTAGGAGCTGCCCCGGGCGGTACGCCGTGACGAATCTGCCGTCTGCGTCCACGGGATAGAAGCATACGCGCTCGGGATCGTAGAACCCGCGCGTGACGAGGTCAGAAAGCGAACGGGACCAGGCGAGGAATTCGAGCGCGTCTTCGTACGCTCCCGTTTTCCATGCGATGAGGTGGAGGCTGTAGAGCTCGAGCGCGGCGAGGGCGTTGAGGCCGGGAGAGAGGATCGAACCGTTTTTCCGCGGCGCTCCCGGCATGCTCCGGACGAGACCGCCCGCAAGGTTCGGGTCCTCGAAGAGCTGCATGACGGTCCGGGATATGTCGGGGTAGAATCTTCTGAGGGGTAGGGGATCGTTCTCGAGAAGGAGAAAGGCCGTCGTCGCCGTGACCGGATACGCGCGGAGCGCGTGAAGCGGCCGGCCGGGGGAGAGATCGGCGCTCTGTCCTCCGTTCTCGAAAAAGCGCACGAGATGCTGTTTGAGCGCATCGCCGCGCTGCGGGGCGGTCGAGCGCGCCGCCAAGGGAACGAGCATAAGAAGCGCCATTATGCCTGCTGCGATCGGGAGAGTTCTGGAACTGCGCTTGTTCATAATTGAACAATGGATAACCGATTAACGCGGCGCAAGTCAAGAAACAGTTTGTTGTTGACACTGGCGAGCGGCGCATCCTTAAATAGCCCGGATTACGAGAAAGGAGCGGGAGATGGGATTCGAAAACGTGCTCGTTGAAAAATCGGGGCGCATCGGGAAGGTGACGATCAATCGGCCTGCCAAGCTCAACGCGCTGAGCATCCAAACGGTGGTCGAGCTCATCGCCGCCTTCACGCAGATGAAGGAGGACGGCGAAGCAGGCGTCGTGATACTGACCGGCGCGGGGGAGAAATCGTTCGCGGCGGGAGCCGATATCGGCGAGCTTCTCAAGCTCGAACCGCTCGCCGGCAAGGAGTTTGCGGCCCGGGGGCAGCGCCTGACTAATCTCATGGAGAATCTGGGCAAGCCGGTCATTGCCGCCATAAACGGTTTCGCGCTCGGCGGCGGGTGCGAGCTCGCACTGGCGTGCACGGTCCGGATCGCCGTGGACAAGGCGCGGATCGGGCTCCCGGAGATCAATCTCGGCACGATGCCCGGCTACGGAGGCACTCAGCGGCTCGCGCGTCTGATACCCCGCGGTATCGCCATGGAGCTCGTGACGACGGGCAGAATCCTGTCAGCCCAGGAGGCGTTCGCACTCGGTCTCGTCAACAAGGTGGTATCCCCGGAGGACTTTCCGAAAGCGGTCGACGAGATGGCCCGGCTCTTTCTCAAGAAGCCTGCCTTCTCGCTCAAGGCATGCATGGAAGCGGTCAATCACGCAGCGGAGATGTCGTTCGAGGACGGCTTGCGGCTCGAGGCAGCTCTTTTCGCCATGACGTGCGGAACGGAAGACATGAAAGAGGGTATGAATGCCTTTCTCGAGAAAAGGGAGGCTGAATTCAGGGGGCGCTAAGAGCGCCCATTCGGAGGGTTCTTTAGGGGGGGGGACGGCAGAGCTTATGCTCGAATCCGTTTGAAAAACGAGAGGCTACATAGTAGATTTATATGTCAAACGAGTAAAGATTCTTAATTGACCGTGGGATTGCGGGGTATTTCGTTATATAATATAGAGTTAAAACTCTAACAAGGAAGCGAGAGTGGCGGAACTGGCATACGCGCTGGACTTAGGATCCAGTGAGGAAACTCGTGGGGGTTCAAATCCCCCCTCTCGCACCAGGAAAAAAAATCGGCTTGCTTGCGTGATGTCCGGCCGCTCTGACTATGGGGGAATGATGGAAAGAAAGTTTCTCGAAGGTGAAATTCGGGTCGAGGTAGCGGAGGAGAAGGACTGCCGAAGGGTGATATCGGTGGAGATAACCCCGGAGCGGTTCAAGGGAGAGCGCTCGCGCGTTCTCAAGGAAATGGTGAAAGAGATCGCGCTTCCCGGTTTCAGGAAGGGCAAGGTGCCCGTCGACATCGTGGAGAAGCGCTTCGCCGACGAGATCAGGAGCGAGGCGATCCGAAGCATCCTGCCGCTCGCCTACGAGCACGTGATCGTGGAGAACAGTCTGGAGCCGGTCGGCGA
>JBAZPL010000066.1:0-12923 GCA_041648155.1 Candidatus Krumholzibacteriia bacterium | reverse complement strand
GCGTACATGGCGCCGATGCTCGGAATTACCTTCAGTGTGGCTTCGACGAAGCCGCTTCTGGCCGTCTCGCTCGTTCTCTTCTACGCGATCGGCCACTGTGCCGTGATCGTGCTGGCGGGGACTTTCACCAGCATGGTGCAGAGGTATCTTAACTGGAACGAGCGTTCGAAAGGGGCCGTCATTCTCAAGAAGGTATGCGGGGCTCTCGTCATACTCGGGGGCGTCTATCTTGTGTGGAGCGTGCACTGAGGATTGAGCCCGCGGGTGCGGCTCCCCGGAGATAACCTCGGCGGCCTCGGATGGTTCTGGCTCGGTTCCATCTGTTCCACCATTTCCCGCATCAAACCGTCTTCGGAGAGGCTCGGGACCATGAATGCCGTTCATGGGGACGGATAAGCACTTGACGAAGCCCTGCAATATGTAGCATAATTCGTCATGTATCGAAATGAGTCTGAGTATTCCCATCGCGAAACGGCCGATAATCAATCGCCTTGAAAGGTAATGAGAAGGAGTGAGACATCATGAGGATGAAGACATTGGTTGCGCTTGGCGTCCTGCTTGCGGCCGCGGCGATTGCCGGGTGTGGGCGATCGGAGGGTCAAGAGAAGAAAATTGCGGCGCTGGCCAAGGTCAATAATGCCGGAACACCGCGGGCGAAAGCGGCGCAGAGTCCGGGTCCGAGCGCTTCGGCCGAGGCGATGCGGCGCGCGGCAGGCGACAACAAGCATCTCTTCGTTTTCTTTTTCAGCAAGGACGACGAACCGACGCGCCTCGCGAGGAAGACGCTCGAACAGGCCGTGCGCGGGATGGGCCGGTCCGCCGAATGGATGGCTGTGGATATCGCGAGTGCAAGCGAAGCCGAAATGGTGAATAAATACAACGTTCGATCGGCCCCCATGCCTATTGTCCTCGTCTTTGCTCCGAACGGTGTCGTTACCGGCGGCTTTCGGAGTGCGGAGATCAACGAGGAAAAAATGAAGAGCGCCATCGCGAGCCGCGCCATGCAAGAGTGTCTGAAAGCGCTGCAGGAACGGAAGATCGTCTTTGTTTGCAGCCAGGGCAAGAAGACGCAATTCAATAAAGAGGCCATGCTGGGCGTCGACGAATTCAAGGCCGATGCGCGCTACGCGGCGTACACGGCAGTTGTAAAGATCGATCCCACCGACGCCGCGGAGAAGGGTTTCCTGACCCAGCTCAAAATCGATCCGAATGCAAAGGATGCGGCAACGGCGATTCTCGTTCCGCCCAATATGGTTCTCGGCGTAACGAACGGCCCGACGACGAAGGAGTCGGTTCTGAAAATGCTCGCCTCGGCTTCATCGGGAGGCTGCGGATCCAAAGGATGCGCGCCGACCGGGTGCGGACCGGTCAAGAAATAGGAGCACGAACGTATGAAACTGAGAACATTGGTCTGGCGGGAGCTCTTCGAACGGAAGAATCAGCTCGGAACGAGCTTTCTCGCGATTCTTCTCGGCATCAGCGTGATTGTCTCGATAAAGAACATCACCTATTACTCCGAAAAGGCGGTTGCCCGCGAGCTGGACGCCCTCGGCGCCAATATACTCATCCTCCCCAAGTCGGCCTCGCTGCAGGATTACTACAGCGCCGACCTACAGCAGGAGGTGTTTCCCGAGGAGTACGTCGCGCGGCTGACGAACTCGGATCTGCAGGGACTCGATAATCTTTCTCCCAAGCTCTCCATGCCCGTCGATATCGACGGAAAGCAGTTCACGCTGACCGGGATATTGCCCAAAAACGAATTTCAGGCGAAAGTTGCGTGGCAGGGGGCCGGGATCTTCGCTCGGCCCGAAGGCTGCGGGACGGTGGTCGCCGTTCCCGGGCAGGACGCCGAGCCCGCCAAGGAGACTCTGTCGCGCAAGCGCGTCATCGAAACCATCGGCGAGACGGAGATACTCGTGGGCGCGGATATGGCTACCTCCTTGGATGTCGCCGAGGGAGACAGCGTGTCATTTCTCGGCACATTGTTCACTGTCACGGCCGTTCTGCCCCAGACGGGAACGGTCGACGATTCGCGCGCCTTTGCGCATCTCCATACCGTCCAGCGGCTCGCGGGCCAGGATTCGGTGCTGAACGCCATTGAAGTCGTGGGATGCTGCAACGCGATCTCGGACGGGCTCGTGCAGAAGATCAACAAGCTACTCCCGGATGCCAAGGTCGTCACCATCTCCCAGATCGTGGATACTCAGATCAAGACGAACCGCATGATGTCGAGGCTTTCGCTGCTTTTTCTCGTCATCATCGTTCTCGTCGGAGGAGCGAGCATCGCGAACTACATGTACGCGAACGTATTCGAACGGAGGCGGGAAATCGGTACGCTCATGGCGCTGGGCGCCGGATCCGCGGTCGTGCTGCGCATGTTTTTCCTCAAAGCGCTGCTGCTCGGACTCGCCGGGGGACTTGCCGGCTATGTCATCGGGACGATCACGGCCGTCATTCTCGGACCCCGTATCGCCGGTGTGCCGGTTCTGCCGATGCCGATACTCTTGCTCTGGGCTATCGGAATCAGCGTCGCGATTTTGCTCGCCGCGAGCTTCTTTCCGGCCCGGCGCGCCGCCCGTCTCGACCCGGTTTCGGCCCTTCAGGAGGTTTAACTGATGCTGAAAATGCACTCGGTCACCAAGAGCTACAATCATCGCGGCAAAAGAGTGCTCGCCCTCGACGACGTGACGATGGAGATTCCTCGGGGCGATTTCGTATCGATCGTCGGCCCGAGCGGTAGCGGCAAGAGCACGTTTCTCCTCATGCTCGGAGGCATGCTTTCCCCCGCCGGGGGAAAGGTGTTTGTCGACGGCCAATCGCTCTATGATCTCAACCCCGAGAAGCGCGCCGCCCTGAGGAAAGAGAAGATCGGATTCGTCTTTCAGACGTTCAATCTGATACCGTACCTGACGGCGCTGGAAAATGTGCAGATTCCACTCCTTCTCGCCGGCGTCGACGGGGATGAGCAGAGAACCAAGGCGGCATCTCTCCTGGAGCGCCTCGGGCTCGGCGATCGACTCGACCACAAACCTTCCGAGCTGAGCGTAGGGCAGCAGCAGCGGGTAGCCCTGGCGCGGATGCTCGCCAATGACCCCGCCGTCGTGCTCGCCGACGAGCCGACGGGCAATCTCGATCCGGATACGGGGCAGGCGATCCTGGCGTTCTTCGAAGAGATCCATCGCGAGGGACGCACCCTCGTGATGGTCACGCACGACGAAAGGGCCGCTTCGAGGGCCGCACGAACGCTCAAGCTCTTCGAGGGCAAACTTATCGACGGCCGAGGAGAGAGCATATGACGAAGTCCGGAATGAAATCGGTTCTGCTGATCACGAAAGCCCTTGCCGACCGGCAGCGCATCCGCATGCTTTTACTGCTGCAGGGCAGGGAGCTGTGTGTTTGCCAGATCATAGCGGTGCTCGATCTCGCTCCTTCGACTATTTCCAAACATCTTTCGATCCTGAGCGCGGCGGGACTCGTCGAGCACCGCAAGGAAGGCCGGTGGGCATACTACCGTTTGCCTGCCGGTTCGGCCGACGCTATGGTACGATCCGCGCTGCAGTGGGTGGGACAATCTCTGCGACACGATGAAGCGATTGCGAAAGACGTGAAGAAGCTCGCCGGGGTTTTGCGGTGCGATCCGGAGGTTCTGTGCCGGCAGCAGCGAAAATGCTGAGCAGCCGCCTCGGATCCTCGACTCCGCCGCGTTGGATCATGGAAAGGAGCCTGATCAATGGCCGCCGAAGCGTGCATTACGAAGAAGCCGAAAGGCCTGAGCTTTTTCGAGCGTAATCTCACCGCCTGGGTAATCCTCTGCATCGGGATCGGCATCGTGCTCGGCAAGCTCGCGCCGGGCGTGGCGAAGTATCTGGACGGCCTGTCCATCTTCGTGGGCGGCGCGCCCGTTGTTTCCATCCCCATCGCGATCTGTCTTTTCTTCATGATGTACCCCATCATGGTCAAGATCGACTTCGCGGAGGTGCTGAAGGCGGGAAAAAGCGCGAAGCCGGTGGGCCTCACGCTCTTCGTGAACTGGGCGATCAAGCCCTTCACGATGTACGCGATCGCCGTCTTCTTCCTCGGTTTCGTGTTTCGAGGCCTTATCGGCGCCGAGGCGATCGATCTCGTGAAGATGCCGTTCGGCCTCGACCTTCCGGTCGGCGCGACGCACGGAGTCGGCACCGTCGTTTTCTCTGATGGCGTGAAGATGTTGCAGGTTCCCCTGTGGCGGAGCTACCTCGCGGGCTGCATTCTCCTCGGCATCGCGCCCTGCACGGCGATGGTGCTCGTCTGGGGCTACCTCGCGAAGGGAAACGGCGGGCACACGCTTGTGATGGTGGCCATTAATTCGCTGACCATGCTGTTTCTCTACGGACCGCTGGGGGGATTTCTCCTCGGCGTCGGGCGGCTGCCCGTTCCCTGGCAGGCGCTGCTGCTCTCCATCGCCGTGTACGTCGCCCTGCCTCTCGTGGCCGGTTATCTTTCGCGAAAATGGATCATCCGCACGCGGGGCGAGACCTGGTTCAACGAGGAGTTTCTCCACGTGCTCACGCCGATCACGATCGTCGCCCTCCTCGCGACGCTGGTGCTCCTCTTCTCGTTCAAGGGGGAAGTCATCATTTCCAACCCGCTGACGATCCTCTGGATCGCCATTCCGCTCTTCATCCAGACCAACCTGATCTTCTGGATCGGGTACCTGCTGTCGAAACCGCTGAAGCTGACCTACGAGGACGCCGCGCCCTCGGCCATGATCGGGGCGTCGAATCATTTCGAGGTCGCCATAGCGACCGCGACGATGCTGTTCGGCATCTCGTCCGGCGCGGCCCTGGCCACGGTCGTCGGGGTGCTGATCGAGGTGCCGGTGATGCTGATGCTGGTGAAGATATGCCTGCGGACGCGTCACTGGTTCGCGGCGGAGAAGCCTCGAGCATCATGAGCGCTTCTCTATCTGCTTGATGAGATCGATGAAGATGAAATGGTGAAACGGGAGGAAGATGTACCAGTAGAGTCTCCCGAGGAAGCCCTCCGTGTAATAGTACGCGATGACCCAGAGCCTGTTTCGGTCGCCTTCCGGATCGATCTTGAACTCGAGCCACGCCTTGCCGGGAAGCTTCATCTCGGCGCGCAGCAGGAGCCGGATATCCGGTTTCAGATCCTCGATTCGCCAGAAATCGATGACGTCCGATATCGTGAGCGTCGTCTGGCTCCTGCGGCCCCGCGACGTGCCGACGCCGAGGAGCGCCCGGTCGAGCCAGCCGCGCAGCCGCCACATCCAGTTGTGCGTGAACCAGCCCTCCTTGCCACCGATCTTGCAGATTGACGCGAAGAGCCGCCACGAATTCTTCCGCGAGAGGATGGAGTACCGGGCCGTGTACTGCGGCCCGGAATCGAGCTCATGCAGCTTGATCGCGAGCTCGTGGGCGGGCGGATACGCGCTGAACCAGCTCGTGCGCACGTTGTCCTGCTCCTCACGCGTGAGCGCGCCGACGATCGCCTCGCGATAATGGAGAGGTTCGAACGGCAGAAATCCCTTTATGGATTCGTCATGGCAAATGACCTCGTTCTTGAGCCCTTCCATGAGGCTATTCGTGATTGCGGCGGGTATCGGAGTGAGAAAACTTGCGTTGTATGAGTAGAACCCCAAGTTCGAAATGGGAATGCGTAAGAAGAGACGCTTCTTGTGAAGGACCTCGGCGAGGGTCCGCATCATGCCCTCATAGGTGAGGATGTCGCTTCCTCCGATATCGAAGGACCTTCCGGCTGTTTCGGGGATCTCAAGAACGCCCACGAGATATTTGATCACGTCGCGGACGGCGATGGGCTGGCATCTGTTGAGCGCCCATTTCGGTACCGGTATAATGAGAAGACGATTCACGAGGTGCTTGATGATTTCATATGAGGCGCTCCCCGAGCCGATAATAACAGCGGCCCTGAGGATCGTCGTCGGCACCGTGCCCAACTGCAGTTCTTCGGCCACCCGCGCGCGGTTTCGCAGATGCGATGAAAGCTTGGTGCGGGCGTCGCCGAGCCCGCCGAGATAGATGATGCGCTTCACGCCGTTTTCCTCGGCGGCCCTGCGAAAGTTGATTGCCGCGTGAATGTCGGCGGCCTCGAATTCTCTTCTCCCCAGCAGAAGGGAGTGGATGAGATAGTATGCGGTATCGATTCCCTTGAGAGCCTTCTTCAGCTGGCTGATCTTGAGCGCGTCGGCAACTATGAGCTCGACGCTGGGCCACGTCTCCCGGTTGTCTAGGGATTCTCCCCGCATCATGATTCGAACCCTGTAATTTCTCGCGAGGAGCTCGGGAATGAGTCTTCCGCCGATATATCCGGAAGCGCCTGTAACAAGCACTTTTCCCATCGATGGGTCGGGTGTTGAGGGGAGATCATGCGTATAGCGGTATTCCCGCCTCGAGAGCGAGAGAAGGAGATCCTTTTCCATTGGCGGGTAGGTCACGCGGTTCCTTTGCCTATGAGCTTATCTCGGGCATTATGCCCATCTTCCGGTAAATCGGGTGAAGGACTTCTCTCATCGCCTTGAGCCTGCTCGCAAAGACGATCCCTCCGGCGACGCAGAAGCCGCCGCCGATGGCGAGCGTGTTCGGGGCGCCGATCCGGCTCGCGAGCGCGCCCGCGAAAAGACTCCCGAAGGGCGCCATCCCTATGAACGCCATCGTGAAGAGACTCATGACCCTTCCCCGCTTGTCATCGTCGACGATGGTTTGAATTATTGTGTTGCTGCAGGCCATTTGCGCCATCATCCCGAGCCCCGCGACGAACACGAGGATCATCGACAACCATACTACGTGCGAGAGCGAAAAGGCAATAAGGCCGACGCCGAAAACCGTTGCCGCGGCCGATATGATCCGTCCGAAACCGCGAATGCTTTTCCGCGTGGCGAGATAGATCGTGCCGACGAGCGCGCCGAGCCCGGAGGCGCCCATGAGAAAGCCGAGCGTATGCGCGCCGCCTCCGAGAACGTCCTTTGCGAAAACCGGCATCAGAATGTAGTACGGCATTCCCATCAAGCTGATGAAAGCGAGGAGGAGGAGAATGTCGCGCACGGGCGCGAAGCCCGCGACATACGCGAAGCCCGCTTTGAGCCCGTCGATCATGCGGCCGTTCGCCGGCCGCGCGGGGGGCGGCGCGACGCGCATCGCGAGCAGCGCCGCGATTACGGCGACGTAGCTGATCGCGTTTACGAGAAAGCAGATCCCCTCGCCGAAGGCGCCGATGAGAATGCCCGCGATCGACGGCCCGAGGAGGCGCGTGGCGGTCACCATCGTCGAGTTGAGCGCGATCGCGTTGCCGAGATCCTCCTTGCGCTCGATCATCTGGACGATGAACGACTGACGCACCGGCATGTCGAGGGCGTTGATGGTGCCGAGAATGACGGCGAGCGCGACGAGGTGCCAGACTTGGGCGGTTCCCGTCAGGACGAGGATCGCGAGAGTCGCCGCCTGAAGCAGCGCGAGCGTCTGCGTGACGACGATGGTACGGTGGCGGTTCCATCGATCGGCGAGAACCCCGGTGAAGGGGGCGAACAGAAAGGTGGGAATCTGGCCGGCGAAACCGACGACGCCGAGGAGGAACGCGGAATGCGTCAGACGATAGACGAGCCAGATCATCGCGATCTGCTGCATCCACGTGCCGATGAGGGATATGCCCTGCCCGGCGAAAAAAAGGCGATAGTTGCGGGATCCGAGCGCGCGAAAGGCGAAGGCAATCCCCCATGGTTTCATCGGTTCCATAGGGGACACATTATAGGAAACAATTTATCTGTCATAGTGTATAATTCCACAGGTAAAATTCAGGAGAGTTTAGACAGGATCGGTGGGGCAATGATCGCCAGGAAATCGTTCGTGATTGCGCTCGTCGCGGCGGCCGCGTTCCTCGCCCTTGCATGCGCGGGATGCGAGAAGGGGGGCGGCGAAAACGCGAAATTCGAGAGGCTGGCCAAGCAGTATTTCCGGGATAATTTGCGAACGAATCCCGCCTTCGCCACGTGGGCCGGGGAGCACCGGTACGATCACGATTTGGACGACGTGAGCCGTGAAGCGATCGATGCCAGGATCGCGAGCGCGAAGTCGTATCTGGCCGGGATCGGGAGCGTCGAAGCGGACAAGCTCTCGCCGGACAATCGCATCGATGCGGAGATACTCGCGAACAGCATCAGGCTCGATATTCTGCTCTTCGAGGATATTCGGGCGTTCGAGACGAATCCGATGCTCTACACGAACTTCCTCGGCAATTCGATCTACTACCTGATCGCGAGGGATTTCGCGCCGCTCGATGAACGGCTCGACGCGGCCGCCGACCGTCTCGTGAAATTCCCGGCGGCGGTGGAACAGGCGATGGCGAATCTGTCCAATCCGCCGAAACCGTACACCGAGATGGCGATAAGCCAGAATCGCGGCCTGATCGCGCTCATCGAGCGGGATCTGCTGCGGGAAGCGGAAAAGGCGCCGGACAAGAAAAAGAAGATCGAGAAAGCGGCGAATGTCGCGCTCGATGCGCTTCACACGTTCCAGATTTTCCTCGAAAAGGATCTCCTGGACCGCTCGCTCGGAGATTATCGGCTCGGCGACGAGGTCTATCGTCGTCTGGCCGACGGCCTGCTCCAGTCGGACATGTCCCCGGAGGAGATCGTCGCGGCCGCGTACGCCGAGATCGACCGGGTGCACAGCGAGATGTACGAGCTTGCAGTACCCCTCTTCGCCGAGATGACGGGTATCGAGCTGCCCGCGAATCCGGGCCGCGCGGAACGCACGGCGATCGTTCGAAAGGTGCTCGATGAGATTGCGAAGGATCATCCGAAACCGGCGGAGCTTCTCGACGCGTGCAAGGCCGCGTACGCGGAGGCCGAGGCGTTCGTGCGCGAGCGGGACATTCTCACCATTCCCGACGAGCCCATCGAGATCATCTGGACGCCCGAATATTCGCGCGGTCTCTCCATCGTTGCACTCGAAGCCCCGGGACCGCTCGACCGGGGGATGAAGTACTGTTTCGTCGTATCGCCGGTTCCGGAGGATTACGATCAGAAGGAGCTGGATTCATACCTTCGGGAGTACAACAACGAGATGATCAGGCTGGTGACGATCCACGAGGCGATGCCCGGGCATTACGTGCAGTTCGCCTATGCGAACCGGAATCCGTCGATGGTGCGGAGCGTTTGCCTCAACAGCGCCTTTGTCGAGGGTTGGGGAGTGTACTGCATGGAGCTCATGAACGAGCTCGGATTCCGGGGGGGCGACGCACGGCTCGTTCTCACGTGGAAGAAATTCTATCTCCGCGTCCTCACGAACGCGATCATCGATTCGGGAATGCACCGGGAAGGGATGACGGAGAGCGAGGCCGTGCGCCTCATGACCGGGGAGGGATTCCAGGAGGAGTCGGAGGCGGCGATCAAATGGCGCCGCGCGATGATCAACCCGGGATACCTTTCAACCTATTTTTCCGGATACCTGGAGATTCGCCGGCTGAGGCTGGAAGCCGAGCAGCGATTGGGCGACCGGTTCAGGCTCAAGGAGTTTCATGAGAAGCTCCTGCGCCAGGGAGCGCTTCCCCCGCGTCTCGCCCGGGAAGCCTTGTTCCGGGAATAGATCGATCGCCGCTCGGGGCTCCTATAATTCCGTAACGCCGCGTACCCCCGGGCTCACCGAGAGCTTTTCGACGAGCTCGCGGTGCTTTTCGTGCGACGACGCATATTCGAAGGTGGCCCGCCAGATATCGCCGTTTCTGATGATCTCGAGCGCTTCGCTCGACAGCCCCATCGCCGCAAAGAGGGCCATTACGTCCCTGATGATTCCTTCGCCGCGCTCGAGGGTGACCTGCACGACGTGATACGAACGCTTCGTTTCGAGCCTTTTTTCGATGTAGCCGATGAAGATGAGCGTGATCGTGATGAGGAGAGCGACGATCGCCGAGAGGAGGATATATCCCGCGCCGATCGCGAGGCCGAGCGCCGAGAGCACCCATATCGTCGCCGCGGTCGTGAGCCCGACGATGTGGAAGCGCGACCGTATGATCGTGCCCGCGCCGAGAAAGCCGATGCCCGTGACGACCTGTGCGGCGATGCGGCCCGGATCGGCGATTCGCGCGGCGGTGCGCGCGACTTCGATCGACAGAATCATGATGAGGCACGAGCCGACGCAGATGAGCATGTTCGTACGCATCCCCGCCGGTTTGCCCTTGAACTCGCGCTCGAGCCCGATCGCGCCCCCGATGAGGAGGGCGATCAAGAGGCGCATCACGTATTCTGAAAGCGGCTCGGTCATTTCGACACCACCTTGGTTCGTTTTATAGAGATACAATACGCCGGGAATAATGCTATCATCCGCGAGTCTATTTTGCCCGGCGCACCGGATACAAGAGAAAAAAGAGCGGGGCGCGCATGAATGTGAACGAAATACTCGAGGCGTTTCAATCGAAGGGGGATCCGGCGCGCGTCCGGATCCGCGTGACGGGGCGCGTGCAGGGAGTGGGATTCCGCCCGAGCGTGTACCGCGTCGCGGCGCGGACCGGGGTCGGAGGGTGGGTCCGGAACACGCGGCTCGGCGTCGTCATCGAGGTCGAGGGATCCGCACAGTCGATCAGAGCCTTTCTCCGCGGGTTTGAGGGCGGGCTGCCGCCGCTCGCGCGGATCGATTCGATCGAGGCGGCCGAGATCGAGCCTTCCGGAGAGAGCGAGTTTGTGATCGCGCCGAGCGAGAAGCCCGGCGTGGCGGATACGCTGTTCCCCGTCGATGCGGCCATCTGCGCCGAGTGTCTCGCCGAGCTGCGCGATCCCGCGAACAAACGATACCATTATCCCTTCATAAACTGCACGAATTGCGGGCCGCGCTTCACGATCATCGAGGGGCTGCCGTACGACCGGCCGCTCACAACGATGCATGAGTTCGAGATGGACGGCTTCTGCCGCTCGCAATATACGAACCCTTCCGACCGGCGATTCCATGCCGAGCCGATCTCGTGCCCCGACTGCGGTCCGTCGCTCATGCTCTTCGACGAGCGGTTCACGGAGCTTCCGGGAGACCCGATCGCCGGGGCCGTCGCTTTGATCGAGAAGGGTCTCATCGTTGCGGTGAAAGGGCTCGGAGGGTATCACCTGGCGTGTCTCGCCGGCGACGGCGAGGCGGTGGGGCGCCTGCGGGAACGGAAGAGGCGTCCGGCAAAGCCCTTCGCCTGCATGTTTCGCGACCTCGCCGCGGTCGAGCGCCGCTGCATCGCCGGCGACGCCGAACGGAAGATGCTCCTCTCGATCGAGGCCCCGATCGTGCTCCTGCGGCGCCGGGGCAAAACGCTTCCCGACGCGGTCGCCCCGAGGAACGGATACCTCGGAGCGTTCCTGCCATACACGCCGATCCACTATCTCCTCATGGAGCATTTCGAGGTGCTCATCATGACCTCGGCGAACTTCACCGACGAGCCGCTTATCTCGATGGAAGAGGAGCTCATGGGGATCCTCGGCTCGATCGCAGACGCGGCCCTCGTCCACAACAGACGCATCGCCCACAAATGCGACGACTCGATACTCTTCGCTCCGGGAGGCGCGATCGTGCCGGTGCGGCGGGCGCGCGGGTACGCGCCCGAGCCGATTCCGCTGCCCGCGGCGGCTCCCGTGCCCATGGCGGCGTTCGGCGCGCAGGAGAAAAGCGTATTCGCCCTTTCGAAAGGGGGGAAGGCGTATCTCTCGCCCCACCTCGGGGACCTCGGGGACCTGAGGAGCGAGGAGAATTACCGGCGGGAGCTCGCCGGATTCGCGCGAATGCTCGCCATAGCGCCCGAAGTGATCGTCCACGACATGCATCCCGATTATTTCACCACGCGCCTCGCCGCGTCGATCGGCGGCGTGAAGAGGATCGCCGTCCAGCACCACCACGCACACGCCGCGGGCGTTATGGCCGAACGCGGTCTCCCCGGGCCGGTTATCGCCGTGGCTTTCGACGGGACGGGTTACGGAACGGACGGGGCGCTCTGGGGAGGAGAGTTCTTCCTCGCCCGCTACGACGGATTCGAACGGCTCGCCGCGCTCAGGTATGCGCCGCTCCCGGGCGGAGAAGCGGCGATTCGCGAGCCGTGGAGAATGGCGCTTGTTTACCTGCGGAGCATCTATGGAGACGCCGTGCTCGAGAAGGCGCTTCCCCGGCCGATCTCGTTCGAGGGATTGCCGGCGAAGGAGGTTCTCGCCATCGCGAAGCGGGGGGTCAATTCTCCGCTCGCCTCGAGCATGGGGCGCCTCTTCGACGCGGTCGCCTTCCTGCTCGATTGCGGAGCGCTCGTGAGCTACGAGGCCGAGGCCGCGGTCGCTCTCGAAGCTCTCGCGCTCGAGGCGACGGATCTGCGGAGCGCCTACGCGTTCGAATGGAAAAACGGCCCCGGCGGCTATGCGGAAATAGACCCGGCCCCGGTCGTCGCGGCGATCGTCGACGATCTGGCCAAGGGGCGGGAGCTCTCCGCGATCGCGGCCGCGTTTCATCGGGGAGTGGCGAGGCTCGTCGTCGATCTGGCGACGGAGCTCTCGAAGGCGCACGGGTGCACGGACGTCGTTCTCTCGGGGGGCGTGTTCCAGAACAGGTTCCTCTGCGAATGCGTCATGGAGCGCGCGCAGGGTTCGCCGCTGCGCTTCCACCAGCACGGGGTCGTGCCTCCGAACGACGGCGGCATCGCCTTCGGGCAGCTCGTCGTCGGCGCCGCGCTATTACTGAAAGGGAGTGAGGATTTCAATGGCTGAAAAGGGGAGCGAACGTATCCTCCTCGCGCACGGGGGCGGGGGGATCCTGATGAAGGAGCTCGTCGGGAGGATCGTCGGGAAGCTCGGGGGCGCACAGGCTCCGCTCCAGGACAGCGTGACGCTCCCGACGGATGCGGGGCGCATCGCCTTCACCACGGACTCGTTCGTCGTGAGCCCCCTGTTCTTTCCCGGG
>JBAZPL010000065.1:0-13116 GCA_041648155.1 Candidatus Krumholzibacteriia bacterium | reverse complement strand
ACGTCATGCGGGACGCGATCCGCGCCATCGTCACCGAGATCTTTCCCCTCGAGGGGGGGCGCCCCGATCTCACCGAAGCGGACGTCATCGTGACGGGCGGCCGCGCCATGAAGGACAAAGCGAATTTCAAGATTCTCGAGGATCTCGCCGATCTCCTCGGCGCGGCGGTCGGCGCATCCCGCGCCGCCGTCGATGCGGGTTTCGCCCCGGTGGCGATCCAGGTCGGACAGACGGGAAAGATCGTGAACCCGAACCTCTACATCGCATGCGGGATCTCGGGCGCAATCCAGCACCTTGCGGGAATGCGGACTTCGAAGGTCATCGTCGCGATCAACAAGGACCCGAACGCGCCGATTTTCGAACGAGCCACTTATGGAATCGTCGGCGACCTCTTCGAGGTCGTGCCGCTGTTGACGGAGGAGCTGAAGAAGGTTCTATGACAACCCAGGGAATCGTTTTCCTCGTCCTTTTCGTCGCGGTGCTGGCGGTCTTCGGTCTCCTCGCCCGGCTTCTCTACCGGATTCTCCGGGCGGCGAAGCCGGAAGACCGGTTCGACCGCTGGGGAGACCGGATCAAGGCGGTACTCGTCTACGTCGGCGCGCAGGCGCGGGTGCTGGCGAAACCGGCCGGCGTGGGGCATTTCATCATATTCTGGGGATTCATCTTCATCACGATCGGAACCCTCGATCATATGCTCGGTCAGGTGATCCCCGGTTTCGGACTCGAGCGGATCGTCGGGCGGAGGTTGGGATCGGCGTTCATCTTCCTGCAGGATGTGTTCGGGATCCTCGTTATCGGCGCGCTCGCCGTCGCGGCCGTGCGACGATTCATCCTGAAACCGGAACGCCTCAAGATCGATGATCCCGCAGCGCCTCCGCAGGCGGCCCTCATTCTCGCCCTCATCTTCGTGCTTATCCTGTTCATGTACGGACTGAAGGGGACCGAGATCCTCGAAGGCTCGGCGAGGCTCACGAAGACGAACGCTCCCGTTTCATTCTCCGCCGCGGAAATGATGCGCGGCCGGCACATGAACGTGCCACTGGCCAACAGCATTTTCTCATGGGGGCATAATCTCGTCATATTCTTTTTTCTGCTCTTCATTCCGCTCTCGAAGCATATCCACATTCTCGGCGCCATCCCGAACGTGTTCTTCAAGAATCTCGGGCGTATGGGCAGCTTGAGCCGCATGAATTTCGAGGATGAATCGGCGGAAAAATTCGGGGTTTCGGAGCTCGGCGATTTCACCTGGAAACAGATCATGGACCTCTACGCCTGCACGGAGTGCGGGAGGTGCCAGGTCGCATGCCCCGCGCACGCGACGCAGAAACCGCTGAGCCCCTTCCGCATGGTTCACCGCCTGAGAGCGCAGCTCATGCGGGACAGGGGAGGCCTTTTCGCGAAGGGCGCCGACGTTCTGAAACCCACGCCGGTGATTCCGGAGAACGTCTCCGAGGACGAAATCTGGGCCTGCACGACCTGCGGCGCGTGCATGCAGGAATGCCCGACCTTCATCGAGCACGTGCAAAAAATCGTCGACCTTCGCCGCTTCCTCGTTCTCACCGAGAGCCGCTTTCCCGCGGAGGTGCAGCCGGTGTTCAAGAACATGGAGGTCAATTACAATCCGTGGGCGATCGGGTATTCGTCGCGCGCCGATTGGGCCGCGGGGCTCGGCGTACCGCTCGCTTCCGAGAAGCGGAGCTTCGACGTCCTCTTTTGGGTCGGCTGTTCCGGATCATTCGACCAGCGCGCCCAGAAGGTGTCGCGCTCGGTCGTGCGGCTCATGCAGCTGGCCGGGGTCGATTTCGCCATTCTCGGCACGGAGGAGAAGTGCTGCGGAGAGACCGCGCGCAGGATGGGAAACGAGTATCTCGCCCAGACCCAGATCCAGGCGAACATCGAGACGCTCAAGAAATACAAATTCAACACAATCGTCACGGCGTGTCCCCACGGGCTCAACACCTTTCTCGTCGAGTATCCGCAGTTCGGGCTCAGCGTGCCCGTTGTGCACCACTCCGAATTCCTGCTCGGGCTCCTCTCGAAGGGAAAATTGAAGGCGCGGCGCATCGAGACGCTCCGCGGCGCCTACCATGATTCGTGCTATCTCAGCCGGTACAACGGCGTCATTCGGGAGCCGCGAGCGCTCCTGTCGCGGGCGACGAAGCGCGTCGCCGAATTCGGGCGGCGTGGCAGATCGAGCTTCTGCTGCGGTGCGGGGGGAGGAAGGATGTGGATGGAGGAAACCCTCGGCTCCCGGATCAACGAGGATCGCGCGAGGGAGCTGCTCGGGCTGGGCGTCGACCATGTCTTCACGGCGTGCCCGTTCTGCCTCACGATGTTCGAGGACGCTCTCAAGACTCTCGGCCGGGAGGATGTGCATGCGCTCGATGTCGCCGAGGTCCTGCTCGAAGCTTGCTCGGAGTAAGATGCCGGCACGGAAAGCGTCCCTGGTCGAGCCGGACGAAAGGGCGAAAAAAAGAGGAGCCGCGCCCCGAAAGGCACGGCTCCTCGCGTAATTCCCCGCGGATCCGCCTAATCTTCCTGCCAGGTGATGGCTTCAACCGGGCAGTTATCGATAACTTCCTGCACTTCCTCTTCGGTCGCGCCTTCGGGATTGTGGACCATCGCCACATCCCCTTCCATTTGAAAGACATCGGGCAGGGTTTCCACGCAAAGTTCACAGCCGGTGCAGAGATCGGGGTCGATAAACGAAGCCCTTGGCATTTTTACACTCCTTTGCTGAGGAACACCATGCTAATTAACAGCCTATGAACCGTATGTCAAGAGTATTTTTCTTGCCGTGCCCGGCGATCAGAATCTCTTTGTGATATCGATTGATATGAGCGTCACGGAAAAATTATCCTCGCGGCGAGAATGCCTCTCGGGCTCATGGGTGGCGAGCAGATTGAGGGTCGTTCCGGCCGGCAGCGATAGGCTCCCCATGGCCGAAAGGCGATTCAGATAGAAATCCGAATAGAGCTCGTTTCCATCGAGCGCGTAATCGCGGAATCCGGGTTCGTACGAGAGGCTCAGCCAGAGCCCGTCGCTTCGCATGATCTCCGCCGCGAGAACGCATGAGATCTCCCGGTAGCGCTCCTCGGGGAAGGTCCCGCAGAACATCATCGCGTAGCGCGGCTCGACGTACACTCCCGACAGCGACCGCACGGGGAATCGCGCCCGAAAGCCGGTCCGCAGAAAATGCGTGTCGAAATAAGCCGTATCGGGCCGCTCGAAACGCAGGATCTCCGATTCCCCCCGCAACGAGAATACCGCTTCGCTCTCAAAACCGCGGCTCATTTCGATCTGAGTCGTGACGTTCCAGTACGAGCTTCGCGCCGTTTCGCGGTAGTTCTTGCGATCGGCGGCTGACATGAAATGAAGGGAGAAAGCGGCGGCCGTGGAGAGCCGGGTTTCGATCTCGGCGAGAAGACGATCGTAGCCCAGGGAGGTCGTGTCGGGAACTTCGCGTTTCCCCGCAAGGATGCCCAGATGCAGCATTTTGTCGATATCCTCGCCGGCTTCCCATTCGCCGCCGCCGTCGAAGTAGCGGTAGTCATAATCGAAATCTGTCTTCTCCTTGTAGTCGACGATCTCGAATCTGCTCTTGAGGCTCAGACGAGAATGCTCGCCGGTGTTCCTTCTGATCCTGAGCATCGTATTTGCCTGCGTGTAATCGTTTCCGAACTCGTAATCGCTCCCCTCTCTGAAATGTTTCCAGTGAAGCGCGCTCCTGAGGTCTATAACGGTTGATCCGACCGGAGCGATCGAGCCCTCCACGTCGAGATGCTCGTCGATGGTCTGGCTGCCGAATCTGAAGAAATTGCCGAAGCCCGCTTTCGAGGCGCCGTTGCGGTAATAGAGCGCGTTGCCGACACTGAAATACAGATCCTGAACCGATTCGAAGGTGTCCGCCTCGAGTATGGTGAAGCGATCGATAAAGGAATCGTACCCGAGAGTCACCTGGTTTCTGATCTCCGCCTCGACGTGAACGGAGAGGAGAAGAAACACGGCGGTTGAGGACACGAGAAATGCGGTATGCCACGCTCGAGCGGGCACTTCGAAGAATTTGTGCATCGGCATCAACGTTTCCGCTTGAGGTTCCGCGCCGCCTCGTCGAGGAGCTTCAGGGCGATATCGAGCTTGCTCTGAAGATACATTTCCTCGCCCGCCGATACGAGAGCGATCGCTTCGAGAATTCGGGAATCCGGTGTTCCCGACTCCTTCAGTGCCTGAATCTCCCGCAGGAGCCGCGCGTGCTCCTCCGCGAAAAGATCCTCATGCGCGGCGGTTTCGAGCGAATCGGAAAGGGCGGAAACCGTCTTCTCGCCGGACAGTACCGGCGCGGAGGCGGGTTTTCCGCTCGCGCACGCGGCGAGGGCGAGCGCGAATGCTCCTGCAGCGCAACAGGCTGTCACCGCGCGCATAGCTCGCCGATCCTTTGGTACATATTGCGGGCGATGGCGATCTCGGCCGCGGCGGGTTCGAGCCTTCCGTTCTCCGCGTGATCGCGCGCCAGCCTCAGGTGCTCCTGCGCGCGTTCCATGAGATTCCCGATGCCGGGTTCGGGGCATTTCTCGGCGAGATTCATCGTCTCATCGCGAAGCGATTCGATCCTCTCGATGCGCATCATGATCGTTTCGCGGGTCATCTCGCCCGCTTCAGCGCGAATCGCGGCGCGCAGCATCTCGCGTGAGCGAGCGAGCAGATTCATTCCCTCGTCCGTGCGCCCCGCGGCGAGCGCTTCCTCCGCGCGACGGATCATCGCCCGCGCTTGATCGATGGTCTCGAGCGTCCTTGGATCGGCCGGTTGCCCGTTTCCGGATGCGATCTCTCCGGCGCGGTCGAGGAGACGGTATGCTTCCTCGATCAGGTTCTGCGGATCCCCCGCCGGCGCGAGCGGCATGAGGCGAACCGAATTCCGGAGCGTCTTCTCGCATCGCTCGATCGCCTGCTTCGCTTCGCGATACCGGCCCGCGGAAAGGAGCTCGCGGACCTTTTCAATTTGCCCCTCCGCGATCGCGATCTGATCGCGCGCAGGTTCCTGACCGGGCGCTCCGGCGCGCTCGCGGGCACGCTCGATGAGTCTCTCGAGGAGCGCGAGCCTGCGCTCGGTCGCTTCCTTGAGAACGCGCGTGTTTCTGACGCGCTCTTCGGCTCTCGCCGCCAGATCGCGCGCGTTCACGGCGAGCTTGAGAGCGAGCTGGTAGCGGAGCTGCTGTGCGTTGAGGTGCGATTTCTCGAGGAGGTTCCGAGCCTGTTCCATGAGCTTCATCGCCTGCTCGTCCCGCACGCCGCTCTCGATCATCCGGTCGCGGAGCCTCGCGAGGCGATCGCGCGTCTCTTCGGCCACCCTGTTGTTGTTCTGCTCGAATTGCCGGTCCGACCGCGCGAGGGCGAGAGCGTGCCATGCCTCCTCGCGCGCTTGGGCAGTGAGCATCATGGCCATGCGGTATACTTGGTCTTCGTAGCTGCTCTTCGCCTTCGCCTGGAGTCCCATAGCCATCTCGAGAGAGAGGCGCGCCTTCTGGCTCCTGCTTTCCTCGATCGCGCTCTTCGCGCCGCGGATGACCTCATCGGTTCTCTCGAGCGCTTCTTGCGCCCTGAACTTGTCGTTTCCCCCCTGTTCCCCCTGCGCTCTCGCGGCAGGCGCATTCAACGCTAAAAGGATCGCCAGCGGCACGAGCAGGAGGGCCGTTTTCGCTTTTCTTTTATGAGTGTTCATATTCGATCATACTCCTTTCGCGACTTCCGATAACGGTATCGCAACTCATATGCCAGGTTGTTAATATGCCATAACTAACTCGTATATAAAGAGTTAAAAAAGCCAACATCGATTTCACCCCAGATTGATGAACCGAACGGTACACTTTGTCCGGCCACGGGAGTGCGCCGGTTCAGTTCTCCGGGTCATTTTCCCCTTCGTTCTGAAGACCGAAGCGTTCCAGCCTTCCGTAGAGCGTACGCCTCGTTATTCCGAGGAGTCCGGCCGCCTTGCTCTTGTTTCCTTTCGATTCCGCGAGCGCGAGCTCGATCAGCATTCGCTCGATCTCGGGCAGCGATTTCTCTCCGAGAAGGGATCGCACGCGTTCGGCGGGGGAGCCCGTCCCTGGATCAAGGTTCATGATCATGATGTGCTCGGGGGCGATCGGCCCGCTGCCGGCGAGAATAACGGCGCGTTCGAGGACGTTCTTGAGCTCTCGCACGTTGCCTGGCCACGAATATCCCCTGAGCTTCGATGCGACCGCTTCGCTCGGGACCGGATCCGGGGGAGAGCCCGCCGGAGCCGTTCGCAGGGTCTTCAGGAAATGCCCGGCGAGCGGAACGATGTCGTCCTTGCGGTCGCGGAGCGGCGGTATGCGGATCGGGAAGATGTTGAGCCGGTAAAAGAGATCCTCGCGGAAGAGCCCCGCCCGGACCTGCTCGTCGAGGTTGCGGTTCGTCGCTGCGACGATTCGCACGTTCACCTTCACGCTCTTTGCCGCGCCGAGAGGGGTGAATTCTCCGAGTTCGATCGCACGCAGCAGCTTCGGCTGGATGCCGAGCGGCATCTCGCCGATCTCGTCCATGAAGAGCGTGCCGCCGTCGGCGAGCCTGAACTGGCCGGGCCTTTTTTGCGCGGCGCCCGTGAAGGCGCCCCGTTCATATCCGAACATCTCCGATTCGAGGAGCGTCTCGGGGATAGCGGCGCAGTTGAGCACGACGAATGGTTTGCGGGCGCGCGCGCTCTTCGAGTGGATCTCGGCGGCGACGAGCTCCTTTCCGGTGCCGCTCTCTCCCTGAACGAGAACGGGCGCGTCGGTCGGCGCGACTTTCTCGATGAGCTCCCTGATCGCGAGCACGGCGGCCGAACCGCCGACGATCCTCTCCGCGCGAAGGGTTCCGGCGATCTTTTCGCGAAGGGCCGCGTTCTCCGAAACGAGATCGCGCCGCTCCTGGATGCGCCTGAGGAGGAGCACGACCTCGTCCATCTGAAACGGTTTGATGAGGTATTCGTATGCGCCCTGCCGCATGGCTTCGATCGCCGTGCCGGCGCTCGCGTAGGCGGTCATCACGACGAAATCGGTCGCCGGGGCGATTCTCTTTGTCTTCTTCAGGAGCTCGAGCCCGTCCATTCCGCCGAGCCTGAGATCGCAGAGGACGATGTCGACTTCCCCTTTTTCGATGCGCGGGATCGCTTCCTCGGCGCTCGCGCACGTCGAGACCTCCATGCCTTCCCGGGCGATCCGTTCGGCGAGGAGCTCCGTTATCTTCGTTTCATCGTCGACGACAAGGATTCTGCTCATAAGTATCCCCCGCGAGTTCACGTTGAGTTGCATTCATCATGATCATGCCCGATTTCTTCCATCCGGCCGTCGCGGGGCGCGGGGAGCGTGATCGTCACCTCCGTGCCCGCGCCGACGGCGCTCGTTACGGCGATCCGTCCGCCGTGATCCTCGATCACCTTCTTCGTGATCGCGAGCCCGAGCCCGCTTCCGTACGTTTTCGTCGTGAAGAACGGTTCGAAGATCCGGGAGAGGTTCTTTTCCGGTACGCCGGTTCCCGTGTCCGCGACGCGGATCACGTAGTGCCGACCGCTCGAGACGAGTGAGACGCGCACCCGGCCGCTTCCCGCGATCGCCTGCCGGGCGTTGAGAATGATGTTGAGGAACGCCTGCTGGAGGCGCTTCTCCTCGCCGGAGAATGGCGCACGGCCGATCTCGAAGTCGGCGGCAAGATCCACATCCGAACCTTCGAGCGATTCCCGGACGTTCCTCACGCTCCTTTCGAGCGTCACCGCGAGGTCGAAAGAAACGAATCTTCCCGGTTCATCCTTGGCGAAGAGCAGGTAGTCGGTGAGCGTGCCGTTCAGGCGGTCGACTTCCTCGATGACGTAGCTCTCGATTTCGGCCGAGCGTTCGGGGCAGGCGTCGCGGAGCTTCTCCGCCGCGCTCCGGATGATGAAGAGCGGGTTGCGAATCTCGTGAGCCAGCCCGGCCGCCATTCTCCCCATGGTTGCGAGCGTCTCGGCGCGCATAAGGGATTCCCGCGCCTTGAGGAGGGATCCGGCCGCCCGGAACGCGAACACGGCGAAGAGCACGATGCCGAGAACCGACAGGCCCGTCACGACGACGAGAATGAGTCTCAACCTGACGAGTCCCTCGAGGAACGCGGGGCTCGCCTCTACGGCGACGACTGCCCGGGCCGTTCCGGAGCCGGATGGAACCGGCGCATAGCCCGCTTTGAGGAAGACCCCCCGGGATGCTTCAAAGAGCTTCGTTGCGGCCGGGACTCCGCCGAGGGCGCTCATGATCGCCGGGAAATCCATGTCCCAGTGCGGATACGTTTCGCCGGCCGGGTAGAGCCCGGGCTGGAGGCTCGCGAGCGTCGTTCCGTCCTCGCGCACGATGAGAATGTTGGAGATGTCATGCGACCGGCGAAGGCGATCGAGCTTCGCGGCGAGCGCGGTATCCGCCTGCGCGGGCTCCGTCCAGGGATCGAAGCCGAGCAGCGGAGGGTCCTCCGAGAGACTCGCGGATACGAGCTCCGCCAGCACGGCGAGCCTTTGCCCGAACTCCACGTCGAGGTTCCGCCGGGTCTTGTCGTAATAATACCAATCAGCCGATATGAAGACGGCGAGGATGGCGACGATCGCGGCGATCATCCAGCCGTTCCGCATCGGTGAAATCGATTCTCCATGCTTCATCGTAATTTCGCACCCGCATGCTCATGCCCGACGGAGCATACGACCGCGCGCGCGCAGCGTGCAAGAGATTTACACTTGTGCGTCGCGCGCGCGGCACGCTACATTACCGGTGTTCGAGACCCTCGTGGGCGCAGTGCTGATTCCGGATTGCGGAAAGGTGGGACGATGATGCGAATTATGACACGGTGGCGGGAATGCGCGGCCATCGGCGCCGCGGTCCTGTACGTCGTGCTCGGATCCGGGTGCGAAACGGAGAGCGCGAAGAAAAAACCGTCCGCGCGACCGGACGAGCTCACGGTCGTTTTCTCGAGCGATCTTCTCGGCAAGGTGCGCTCCTGCGGGTGCGTCATCGAGGACATGGGAGGGCTCGGGCGCTGGGCGACCTTCACGGGGCGGGTCAGGGAATCGGTCGATAACCTCATCGTCGTCGACGCGGGAGACGCCTTCGGCGCGGACCTCTCGTTCACGGAGAAAGAAGCCGAGCTCGCGTTCGACGCCATGAACGTCGTCGGCCTCGACGCGTTCACGCCCGGCGAGACGGAGTTCGTATTCGGGCTGCCGTTCCTGCGCGGGGTCGCGAGCCGCGCGAAGTTCGCGATCGTCGCGGCGAACATCGTCGATCCGGTGACGGGGGAAGGGATATTCGGCGCACCCTACACGATCAAGACGCTCAAGGGCGGGCTGCGCGTCGCGATCACCGGCGTTCTCGACGACGCGATCCGCTTTCCCGCCTACATCGACGTCTCGACGTTCAGGGTGCTGCCCGCGATCGAAACGGTCAAGAAGCTCGTTCCCGAGCTCAGGACGAAGGCGGATTTCATGATCGTGCTCAGCCATATGGGTATGGAGCGTTCTCTCGAGCTTGCACGGCAGGTGGGAGATTTCGATCTCGTGGTCGTCGGCCATGGGAAACCGGTCGTCAAGAAGCTCGAGAAGCAGGGAAAGTCGATTATGCTCGCGACGGGCGGATCCGGCCAATACTTGGGGCGGATCGATCTGTCCCTGTCCGCGGCCGGCGTCATCGAGCAGGGACAGATGAAACTCCTGCCGCTCGATGAATCCATCCCGCTCAATCAGGAGGTCAAGGATCTCTTTGTGCAATACGGCGTCCCTCTTACGGATAAGGAGATAGGCAAGAAAAAATGAAAGGCGCCGCTTCTTCACAGGGGAAGCGTCTTTAACCCGCTGTTATCCTTGCAATTAAATTATCATTGACAAGCGGTAGGGAGCATATTAATTTTCTTCGGTACGTCCCGGTTCCATGGCGAGGTTTCCCGCTGGAGCGTGTAGGGCTTTTCCTCTTCCTGCAAAGGAGCGCATGTATGTCGAAGCTTCATAAATCCCTCGTGGTCGCGATCCTTCTCACCGGCGTTCTCGCGAGCTGCAAAGGCAATGTCGAGGAAACGTACGTGCTCACGAGCTTGAAGAATGCCGCTGCCGGCGACGTGGTGAGTATCGGTTTCAAGTACAGCTTCGATTCCCCCAATGTCATTGGCGCCGCGAATAACATAGCGCTGGTTCGAGAGGGAAACCGGATCGAGTTTTTCGTCGGAGACGGCCTTGAGGCCAAGTTGAAAGGTGTCGAGGGCAAGCAATTCTCCATAGCGACCCGTAAATATTTCACCCCGTATATTCATTTCATCGTCGATTATCTCATGTCCGGTTCGGATACGATCATGGTCGGCGAGCCTTCCGGCGTGAAGTTGCCGCTCCTGCGTCCGGAAGCGCAGTTCGCCGCTCCCGAGGAATACGTCGTCGTCGAGCTCAACAAGATAACCTCGAGCGCCCTCACGCTCAAGGAGATCGCGGACAAGAAATTCAAGGTTGAGAACGCGAAGATCGTCGCCGAGCAGATTCCAGGGCCGAATGGAATCGAATCGAAGCTCGTGCTGAAGCTCAAGAACGTAGGGTTCACGATCGAAGAGTCGAACGACGCCATGCTCGCCGTCATGAAGGCGGTCATGAACGAGAACAAGCCGTTCAACGGTGGCGTCTCGTATGGCGCGGTTTCCCGGGGCGACCGGGCGACGCGCGAGAAGCTGAACATCGGCGGCGACGTGAAGATCGGCTACATCCTGTTCGGCGGCAACGCCATAATGATCCAGATGTGAGCATCGGATCGTTGTCACGGCGAAAGCGAATGTGCGGCACCCGGTGTGCCGCACATTTTTTTTGGGGGAGACATCGGGCGCCGGCTCCTTGAACCGGATCCGGTTCAAGCAGCCGCTGATTCCGGCCGGAAGACGGCCCGATTACGGCCCGATTCAGCTTGACCTCGCGCCGCGCGTTGATTTAGCGTATTTGGAAGCACATGAATACGATGTTCGCACGAAAGGCGGATGAGCGATATGGCTAAGGCGGCGGAACGGGTGGAACGGGTCATGGTAGTCGCGAGGAAGGATTGGAGGGATTCCGTCAACGGCAGATTTCTCCTCTTTCAATTTTCGGACAAGGAAGGGCCCCTGAAGGGAGTCCTCTGGCAGCCGACGGAGGAGATCGACCGGGATATCCAGATCAACGACGTCGTGCGGATCAAGGGGGAGTTGAAACAGTACCAGGGGGCTTTCGAATTGCATGTCGGGAGCATCGTGAAGCTCGGCGAGAAGGAGTACGACCCGGCCCAATTCGTGCCGGTCGCCGCCGAGGAAACGGGCGATCTGCTCCGTGAGATCATGGTCGCCGTCTCATCGATCCAAAACGAGCATTTGCGCGCGCTTCTCGATCGCATATTCACCGACGAGGAGTTCAAGGCGAGATTTCTCAAAGCGCCCGCAGCTCGCGTTTGGCACCATTCATATATCGGCGGCCTCGCGCATCACGTGCGCGACATGGCGGCGATCGCGAAGCGGGCGGCGGAAGTGTATCCCGAGGTCGACCGCGATCTTCTCCTGTGCGGCGTCCTCGTGCACGATCTCGGCAAGGTCCAGGAGCTCGAGGTCACGAACCGAATCGATTATTCCGACAGCGGGCGTCTCATCGGGCACATTGTGCTCGGCGTCGAGTTGCTCGATGCGCGCATGCGCGAGATCGAGGGATTTCCGGCGGAGCTCTCCCTCAAACTGAAGCATATGGTCCTGAGTCATCACGGCTCTCTCGAACACGGATCCCCGATCGTTCCGATGACGATCGAGGCGATACTGCTCCACTATATCGATAACCTCGACGCGCAGGCGCGGGGCACCCTGCAGGTTCTCGACAAGGAAACCGCGCGTCCCGGCAAATGGACCGAATACGTGAAGCTTCTCGACCGGTTCATCTATCGGGGGGATGACGCGCGCGCGGAGGACCAAATGAAGGGTGCGTGACATGAACCGCTTTCCGGCATGGGTGGAGATCGATCTCGACGCGGCGAAATATAACGTGGAGCGCGCGAGAAGTATCGTTCCGCCGGGCGTCGCCCTGCTCTTCGTCGTGAAGGCGGACGCCTACGGACACGGAGCGGTCCGTATCTCCCGGCTCGCCGAGGAATGCGGCGTCGATATCCTCGGTGTCGCGACGCTCGACGAGGGGCGGGAGCTCCGCAACGCGGGCATCCAGCTTCCGATACTCATACTGAGCCCCGTTCTCCCCCAGGAGATCGAAGGCGTTCTCGAGAACCATCTCGCCGCCACCGCTTCCTCGTTCGAATTCGTCGAAAAGGCTTCCGGGATCGCGAGTCGCCTGGGGACCGTCTGCACGCTGCACATCGAGGTCGATACCGGCATGGGACGCGCCGGGATCGCGCAGGCGAGCGCCGTCGAGACGATCTCCCGAATGCGGTCGCTCCCCGGCATCAAGCTCGAGGGCATCTTCACGCATTTTCCCGCGTCCGACAGCGACGCGGATTTCACGAAGGAGCAGATAGGCGCTTTCACCGGCATCGTCGACCGGCTTGGCGCGGCGGGAGTCGCTTTCCGGTACGTGCACAGCGCGAACAGCGCCGCGATTCTCAATTTTCCGGCGTCCCATTTCAACCTCGTCCGTCCCGGTCTCCTCGTGTACGGGCACGCTCCGTCGATCGTTCTCAAGGATTCGATCGACGTCATCCCGGTCATGAGCTTCAAGGCGCGGCTCGTGCTCGTGCGGGACATGCCCGGGGGCTCGAGCATCAGCTACGGAAGGACGTACATCGCTCCCGGTCCCATGAAGATGGGAGTCGTGCCGGTCGGATACGGCCACGGGCTCAGCCACCGTTTGTCGAACAAGGGGCAGGTCCTGTTCCGGGGGAAGCGCGTGAATGTCATCGGCCGCGTCACGATGGATATGACGATGCTCGACCTCTCCGGATTTGCCGACGCCGCGGTCGGAGAAGAGGTCGTGCTGTTCGGCCGCCAGGGGAGCGAGGAGATCACCGCCGACGACGTCGCGCGTTGGGACGAAACGCTTAACTACGAGGTTCTCTGCCGCATCAGCAAGCGGGTCGCGCGCGTCTATATCCGCAGCGGACGGATCGAGAG
>JBAZPL010000064.1:0-13145 GCA_041648155.1 Candidatus Krumholzibacteriia bacterium | reverse complement strand
CCCGCCGGGGCCAGAAGATCTTCACGGTCGCCGTCGGCGACGAGACCGGTGTCGTGAACCTCGTGTTCTTCAATCAGCCCTACCTCGAGAAATATTTCAAGCAGGGGGAGCGGGTCGTCGTGAGCGGGGAGCTCGCCCTGTACCGGGACCAGCGCCAGATCGTCTCTCCCGAATACGAGATCATCGGGGGAGAGCTCACGGAATCGCTTCTTCACGCAGGGAGAATCGTCCCCGTCTACCCGCTCACCGCGGGCATATCCCAGCGCATGATGCGGAAGATCGTTATGGCGGCGTTCGAGAAATGCGCCGGCCACCTTCGCGAGAATCTTCCGGACGCCCTGCTGCGAACCTTCGACGTGCCTCCGCGGGAGGAGGCGTTTCGCCAGGTGCATTACCCCGACACGTACGAGACCCTTGAGCGCGCGCGCCGTCGATTCAAGATCGAGGAGGTCTTCTTCCTGCACCTCCTCATCAAGGAGAGGCGGAAAGGCCTCACGCGGAAAAAGCAGCGGCCGCCCGTTGCGGCGCCGCACCCGCTCCTCGAGCGGTTTCTCGGGGGGCTCCCCTTCGAGCTCACCGGGGCGCAGAGGCGCGTGCTCGACGAGATCCGCGCCGATGTCGAGAAGGGGGGGCTCAACAGGCTTCTCCAGGGAGAGGTCGGCTCGGGCAAGACGGTGGTCGCCCTCGCCGCGACGATGCTCGCCCTCGGCAAGGGCTACCAGGCGGCGTTCATGGCGCCGACGGAGATACTCGCGCTTCAGCATCACGAGCGGACGCTCGAATTGTGCGAGGGGCTCGGGATCCGCATCGAGCTTCTCATCGGCTCAACGGCAAAGGCCGACAAGAAGCGCATTTATGAGCAGGTGCGCGACGGAAAGGTCGACCTCGTGATCGGAACGCACGCGCTCATCCAGGAAGGCATCTCGTTCCGGCAGCTCGGGCTCGCCGTCATCGACGAGCAGCACCGTTTCGGCGTCAAGCAGCGGGCGAAATTCGGGCAGGGGGATCTGCTCCCGCATTTCCTCGTCATGACCGCGACCCCAATACCGCGGAGCCTCGCGCAAACGGTCTACGGCGATCTCGACCTGTCGATCATCGACGAGCTCCCCGGCGGTAAGAGGGTCGTGCGGACGGGGATCGTCGCCGCCGAGGGCCGCGAGCGGATCTACGAAGAGGTTCGGGCCGCGTTCAGAGCGGGACGGCAGGCGTTCATTCTCTACCCGCTCGTCCAGGAGAGCGAGGGGAGCGATTTTCTCGCGGCGACGGAGGAATTCGAGCGGCTTCAGCGGGAGGAGTTCGCCGCCTTCCCGCTCGGTCTCCTCCACGGGCGCATGAGCTTCGAGGAGAAGGGGAAGGCGATCGGTCTCTTCAGACGGGGCGAGATACTCGGTCTCGTGACGACGACCGTTATCGAAGTCGGAGTCGACATTCCGAACGCCTCGATCCTCCTCGTGAACAATCCGGAACGGTTCGGCCTCGCGCAGCTCCACCAGCTTCGCGGGAGGGTCGGCCGCGGCGGAAACGAGGGCGCGTGCTACCTGCTTCTCAGCGGGGAGATCGGCGGCGCCGCCCGCGCGCGCCTCGCGTTCTTCGCTTCGAACGACGACGGATTCAAGATTGCCGAGGAGGACCTCAGGCTTCGCGGGCCCGGTGAGATCTGGGGCCATCGGCAGTCGGGTTACCCGCATTTCAAGCTCATCAATCCGATGAGCGACCGCGAGCTCGTCGAGCTCTCATGGGACGAAAGCGAGCGGCTGCTCGAGAGGGATCCCGAGCTCTCGCATTTCGAAAACAGGGCGCTTGCGGCGTATTTCCGGCAATCGTATAAACCGAAGATGGAGCTGGCCGAGATCGGCTGAGAAGGAGGCGGCATGCTGTCGCGACAGGAAGCGCTGGATCTCGTGAACGCCAATCTCGCGAAGAAGAATCTCGTCAAGCATACGCTCGCCGTCGAGGCGATCATGCGCGCGATGGCGAAACGATTCGGCGAGAGCGAGGATTTGTGGGGGCTCGCCGGGCTCCTGCACGACCTTGACTACGAGCGGACGATGAATTCCCCCGAGCGCCACGGACACCTTACGATCGAGATGATCGAGGGTCTGGACGTTTCCGCGGAGGCGAAAGGCGCAATCCTCGCCCATGCGGGGCGCCAAGCGTGCAACTCCCTTATGGACAAGGCGATATGCTGCATCGATCCGGTAACTGGCTTAATAGTTGCATCGGCCCTTATGCACCCTTCGAAGAGCATCGCGGGCATCGACCCGGACTTCGTGGGAAAGCGATTCAGGGAAAAGCGGTTCGCGGCGGGCGCAAACCGCGAAGCAATTGCAGGTTGTAGCGAGCTGGGTCTCGATTTGCACGAGTTCTTCTCCGTTTCGATCGAGGCGATGAGCGGCATCTCCAGGGAGCTGGAGCTCTAGAGGCGGGGTCCGGCAAGGGAATTCATCCGGAGGATCAGAACGATGATCGTCACATGCGATGGATGCAGCACCAAATATCTTCTCAGCGACGAGAAGGTGCCCGACAAGGGTATCCGCGTAAGGTGTCCGAAGTGCCGGTTCGTCTGGCGGCTCATGCCGGCGGTCGACAAGTCGGTGTTCGAGATCTCCTCGGGCACCTTCATGGACGAGGCGCCGGTTGTCGAGTCGCAGAAGAGCGAATGGGCTTCGCTCGAACGCTCTCTCTCGGCTCTCGCCGGGCGCATGTCCCCGCGGATGGAGGAAGATACCGTCATCGAGGAAAAACCGGCGGCCGTGGCGGAGAGGATCGTCGAGGATCCCGAGGCGCGCAAGAAAAAAGAACGCTCAAAGAGATTGGCGCGCGTCTTCGTCAGTGATATTCTCGTCTACAATAAGGACAAGCGGGACAAGGGGCTCGCCGGCGGCGATCTCATGACGGTTCTCGGTCCCGAGATCAAGAAAGCGTGGGAGGCTTACAAAGAAAAGATCGGTCCCAACGTCGTCGAATCGACCGATTACTTTCGTGAAGCGTTGAACGAGATTCTGGCCGACGGGCAGAAGGTTTTCTGAGTTGTGAGCGTGGAAGGAATATCTCTCGATATCCTGAATCTGCAGCCCCAGCTGCGCGACGAGTTTTTCGCCGGGGCGAAGCTGCCCGACGGCGTTTCCATCAAGGAATACGATACCTTCGCGCGGTTTCTGAAGGGCGTCAAGGCCGATCCCGACGAGCGCCCGAACCTGCTCATCTTTCTTCCCAAGAGAAAGTTCGATTCCAAGAAAACCAGGCTCGTGCGCCTCGCGCGCCTCGAGGCGCCCCTCTACGTCGTCGCGAGGGAATGCAGCGAGAAGGACTATCTCACGTACCTCACCCTTGGCGTCAACGCGGTGCTCCAGCCTCCGTTCGGCAAAGGGGACGTACAGCAGGTTTTGAACGGCCGCTGCCATGACCAGATTCCGTTCCCGAGAAACGCCGACGTCATCAGGGAGGGGCAGGTGCGCCTCGATTTTCTTCTGCCGAGCAAGCTTTCCCGTATCCTCGGCGTGAACCGGCTCGTCTCGTTTCTCGCGGACGAATTCGGCTTTCCACCCGAGGACAGCAAGGTCAACTTGCCGCTCGTCATGGATGAAGCCCTGAGCAACGCGATCGTCCACGGAAACAAGAACCGCGAGGATCGCAAGGTCCACGTGCGCATCTACGTCAGCTCGCACCGGTTCTTCGTCCAGGTGGAGGACGAGGGGGAAGGCTTTCAGCCTGACGAGACGGTGGACCCGAAGCTGGGGGAAAACCTGATCAAGCCTTCAGGTCGCGGGATTTACCTCATGCGGGAGCTCATGGACCGGGTCGCCTTCAAAGAAGGCGGGCGCCTCATCGAGATGGAAAAGACCAATCCCTTCTGCAGCGCCTAGCTCTGGGCGTCTCCCCATTTCTCACGGGCGATCTTGTCGAGCAGCTTGTCGATCTGGCCGCGGACGCGCTCGTCCTGGTCGGGTTCGAAGAGCACTTTTCTGACCCTGCCGTGCTCGTCTTTCTGAACGTAGCGGAGCGCCATGAGGTGCTCGAGCGGAATGAGAATGTCCTTGCTCACGCGCACGTCGATGGGGGCTCCGTCGAGGTTTTTGTCGGGGTGGTTGAACGGATGCATTCCGACGCCCCAGCCGTGCACGAGCATGCTGCAGACGATCGCGCGGAACGTGTTCTGCTTCTGTACGGTATCGAGCTCGAAAGTGCCCTGGAATTTTTCCATCATCCCGTCGACCACCAGCGTGAGCTTCTTGACCACCTCGTCCTTGGGCTCGGTGTTGAGCAGGCGGTTGAAGACTTCTCTCAGAATCTTTTCGGTGATCTGCATCCTGAACCCCCGATCATGGTTATCCAAAGAATCCCTGCACATGCAAGAAAAAGACCAAGGATGAGCAGAAGCGCGTTTCTACCCATGAATCCCGCGAGCCAGGAGAAGAGGAAGGAGGACGCGATGAAGAAGGTTTTCGTAACGATCTCGCGAAACGCGAAAACCCGGCCGCGGAAGGACTCCTGGATGTCCCTCTGGAGCTCCGACTCCGCGATGACAAGGAGGGGGGCGGCCGCCGCACCGCCGAGAAACGCCCCGGCGATGATCGCGCCGAGACCGTGACCCAGGGAGATCGAGAGCGTCGCCGGGACGAATAGCGCGAAGAACGCCGCCTCGAAGCGTTCCTTCGATCTCGTGCCGAGCTTGAGCCGGCTCGATACGAACGAGCCGAAACCCATCCCGACGCCGAGCGAGAGCCCCGTGGCGCTGAGCGGGAGCGAGCTTCCCGGGCGGGAGATCTCCTTGATCATCGGAAGCGCGAGCACCGAGAAGCCGCCTCCCGCGACGTAGAGCAGGCTCTGGACGCCCAGCGGCCGGAGCACAAATGGCGAGTTGCGGATCGCGCGAGCGCCTTCGAGGAGCGCCTTGGAAAGCTCGGGGTGGTAGGTCTTTTCGTGCGGCCCGGGAGCCCGGTTTCTCATTCCGTGGACGGCGATCCCGAGAAGGAGCGACGCCGAGATGAAGTAGCTCGCCCCGTCGAGATAGAAGCACGAGGACCACGAGAAGAAGTCGTAGATGATTCCGCCGCCGAGAAAACCTCCGATGACCCCTGCGATTCCGGCGGCCCAGAGGATCGAGTTCACCTGGAGGAGCTGCTCGCGGGAGACGAGCTCCGGGATGAGGGCGGACTTCGCGGGCAGAAAGAAGAGGTTACCCGTCGAAATGAGGAACACGATCACCATCACGGGGAAGAAATCACCCGTCCCCGCGAAGAAAAAGGGGATCGCGCACGCGAGCGTGCCCCTGCAGAGGTCGGTCACGACGAGGATCCACCGCTTGTTGAGCCGGTCGACGAGCGCCCCGATGACGGGCGCAAGCAGATAGAGCGGCAGCGTCATCGCGAGATAGAATTTCGAGAGCGTCATCGAGGGATCGTCGGAAAAGTTGTTGATGATCGCCATGAGCGAAAAGTTGTTGAGCCGGTCGCCGAAGAGGGAGACGGCCTGGGCGGCCCAGAACATCGTGAAGAATACGATGGGAAGTTCTTTGCGCGTCGTTTCGTTCACGGGCACGCTCGCGTGAGGCGGATCGTTTCCGGATCGCGCCCGGCTTCCCGGCCGTCGAGAGCGTCGCGATACACCGATTCAATCCGGCGCACGACGACCGGCCAGTCATAGCGAAGAGCCTGTTTCCGGCCGGCCTCTCCGAGCTCGCGCCGCAGCCCCTCGTCGCGCGCGAGCGAGACGATCGCGCGTGCAAGCTCGCCGGGATCCCGCGGCGGAACGAGGATTCCCTCGCGGGCCGGGTTCAGAATTGTGCGGTAGCCGGGGATGTCGGAGGCCACGATCGCCACGCCCGAAGCCATCGCCTCGAGGAGAACTATTCCGAAGCTCTCCTGTCCCGTCGCCGGGGAGCAAAATATGTCGGCGGTTGCGTAGTAGCGCGGCAGATCTTCCGGGGATACGCGCCCGATCCATGCTATCTCCGCGCCGCGAAGGTCGGCCGGGCGGGGGCAGAGACGGGCGCGGAGCCCTTTCTCGCCGACGATCATGAAGCGCACGTTTCCGCCGAGCTCGCGCCCTATCATCGGCATCGCCTTGCAGAGATAGGGGACCCCCTTGCGCGGATCCATTCTTCCGACGAAGAGTACGTTGATGCGGCCGTCCCGATATTCCTCGAACGGTTCGATGCCGGGCCGGAAGCGCGTGCAGTCAATCCCGTTCGGAACAATCTCGTAATCGCCGGGGAAATATTTGCTCACGAAAGCCCGTGCCGCCTCCGATACGGCCATGCGGCGGTCGAGCCGGCGCGCTCTCTTCTCGAGCAGCCGCCGGAAAAGCCAGTAGAAGAAATTACGGTCGGCGGCGGCGTGAAAGGTTCCGACCACTTTCTGCCGGGGAAGAGCGGTCTCCAGCGACAGGAGGGGCAGGGTCGGGACGAGCGGGCAGTGCGCGTGCACGACGTCGAACCGCTCGCGCTCGAAGATGCGCCGGAGCTCGCCTCGGAGTCCTGTGCCGACCGTCATATTGACCCAGGCGCCGTTCACGGGGACGAGCACGTTGCGCCCGATCCGTATGACACCCGGCTCGCCACGCTCCGATCCCGTATAGCTCGTCGTGATGATCGTGACGTCGTGGCCGAGCTTCCGGAGCTCTCTCGCGGAGTAATGGGCCACCTCCGTCACGCCCCCGGGCCGGGGGTAATACGATTGAGTTACGATGCCGATCTTCACGACTCACGCTCCCTGGAGGCGCCTGAACATGCACCACTGATCGGCGTTATGAGCGATGAAACGCTCGACCGCCCCGTATATTCTCACGAGCGCATCCCGCTCGGAGAGCAACTCGATTTCCCGGGCGTTCATGATATGCTCGACGTGCAGCTTATGCTCTTTGTTCCCCATGCGTCTGCAATAAACTCCGAGGACCGGCGCTCCCGAGGTCCGCGAAAGTCTCGCGGGGCCGTCGGGCAACCGCGTCGCTTTTCCGAAGAACGGGAGCTCCACCCCTCCCGTGTAGATATTGCCGTCGACGAGAAGGACGACGACGCCGTTCGAGGCGAGCGCCTTGAGGAGCTTCCGGTACGAGTCGTCCGGACCGATCACCTCGATGCCCCGTTTTTCCTTCGCCTCCCTGACGGCGCCCGTGAGGAGCCGGTTCATCTGGACTCCGGCGACCACGTGGAGGCTATAGCCCAACGCTTGCAGACAGCGGGCCCCGAGCTCCCAGCTCCCCGTATGCACCGAGACAAGAATGACGCCTTTCCCTCCGGCGAGCGCCTGGTCGAGCTCGTCGCGTCCATCGAGCTTCCACCATCCGAGAATGGTATCGTTCTCCCAGACGCTCGACGCGAACATCTCTATGACGTTTGTCACGTGAAGCCTGAAAATACCGAAGACCCTGCCGGGCGTCGCGGGGAGCCCCGCCGCGGCGATATTCTCCGCGACATTTCTTCTTTTCGCGCGAAAGATAACGTAGTCGATACAGGCGCACACTCCAGCGACGCCTCCCCTCACGCGGACGGGAGCCGCGTTCGCCAGAGCTGAAATCAACCTAAAGGCTAACTTTCCAATATCTTCCACGGTTTTGGGAAGCATAAAGCCCCCGAAACGCCGATGTCAAGCTCCATGAGACAGTGCGCGGGCATGTCCTTACGCTCTCGAGCGTCATGGCACGGTTCTGGCTCATTCCGCTACCCGGCGTCTCAAAGGGGGATTCGCATTGCAACTTTCGAATGAAACCACCCTGTTCATGCAAAAAGCGATCTATTACGTGAGCAAGCCGATCGCGGCGCGCGGACTGCTTGAGCTCACCGACAGATGTCTCAACTTCCAGGTATTTCCGTTCGATGCATCGTTCGGGATCAAGAACGTTTCGATCGATGTCGCAGCGATCACCGCCGTGACTATCGAAAAGGGGGACCTGCACCCGAAGATCACCGTGATCGCGGACCGCAAGTACGAGTTCGTGCTTTCGAAAGGGCAACAGCTCTACGATCGTTTGAAAGAGCTCCAGCGAAATCCTCTTCAGCAGGGGCGGGACGGCGAGATCCCGGATAAGCTCGATTGCTCGTGCGGCAGGGAAGTCGAAAACATCTTTCATTTCTGCCCCTGGTGCGGCAAGAAGCTCTAGCCCCCCGGCGCACCCCCGGCGCATTTTTCCATTGTGAAGCCGTCCCGCATCTGTTAAATTCCATCAGGAATAGAGCCGATCCTTGTCGCATGGGATTGCACGAGATGTCAGAGGAGGTATCGATGTTCCGGGTCGGTGCTTTTGTATTGATAGCGCTGGTTCTTTCCCTGTTCTTCGGTTGCAGCGAGAAAACGTCGGAAGCCCAGCTGACCGGTCTGGAGCTTGGCTTCATGAACTGCATCACGTTCGATGCCAAGGTATTCATCGATGACAATTATGTCGGGCCATTCTCGAGCGAGCGCGCATCGTTCATCGGCGTCCTGGCGGGACCCCACACTCTCAAAGTGAAGGCCAACCTCGTCGTGGTTGCAGGGGACTCGACCTTCTGTTGGACGGAGAACTTCACCGTTGCCGATGGCCAGACCACGTATCTCGACCTCGACTGCGACCTCGGGGGATGCGCCCCGTGAGCCCGTGAGGCGCGTCCGGCGAGGGCGATGAAGACTCGGTCCCCGCGCTCATATCATTGCACTTTTCAAGGGCCCTTTCTCAATACGGGAGAGGGCCTTTTTCGTGTGTGCCCTCGAGGCGGTGCAACGCTGATTAACCTGTTATTATATAATAAGTTAAAAAGCGTAATCAACTCTTGACGGTGGCATAATACTTGCGGTCGCTCCAAATTGCCGGGGTGGGTACTTTGTTGAATCAAAGCAAGTTTGAGCACCCCAGCTTGAGCACTGTGAATTCTGCTCCAGAATGTCCGCTTCTGTGCGTGTAACAGCGAGTGAGCAGCATTCCCACCCCGGCGTACATTGAAAGGGAGGGGTATGGCAGTCTTTAATTACGCCGGCGGAGAGATAAACGCGAAGATCGTCTATTACGGCCCCGGTCTCAGCGGCAAAACGACGAACCTCGAATTCATCTATTCAAAGCTCCCGCGCGAGAACAAGGGCAAGATGGTCTCGATGAAAACGCGGACCGATCGGACCCTCTTTTTCGATTTTCTACCGATCGATATCGGCGAGATAAACGGAATGAAGGTGCGTTTCCTTCTGTACACGGTGCCGGGCCAGGTCTATTACAACGCGACGCGCAAGCTCGTTCTGAAGGGCGTGGACGCCGTTGTATTCGTCGCGGACTCCGCCCCCGACCGCATGCAGGAGAATAAGGAAGCCATCCAGAATCTCGAAGACAACCTGAACGATCTTGGATTGACCCTGAAAACGATCCCGTGGGTGATCCAGTACAACAAGCGCGATCTTCCGAATCGTATCGAGCGCGAGATCATGGAAAAGGAGCTCAACCCCGACGCCGTTCCCGGCTTTGAAGCGGTCGCGAGCAAGGGGGGGGGCGTATACGAGACCTTCGCCGGCATCGCGAAGTTCGTTTTCAGGAACATGCAGGAAGAGCTGAAGGATCCCGACAGGAAGCGCGAGGTTCGGGAACCGCGCAGGCAGGAGCACCTCAATATCGAGGTCGTCGCGAAGGGTTCACGGAAAAGCGACTCAGAGACAGATGAGAGCGACTATAGAAGTAGCGCGGAGAAGAGAGAAGAGGAGCCCAAGTCTGTCTCTGAGTTCGTAGATAACGTCCTCAAGGACAAGGACCGTCTCCAGGGGGTCGATCTCGGCGCGACGCGCGAGGGATATGAGGATTACGGCCATCTCGTCGATCTGAACGGCGAGGATGCGCAGGAGAAGGAAGCTTCGGCGAATCGAATGAAGCCGGGGGATATCGTTTCCGATTCCGTCGAGAAGCTCAAAACGAAGATCGCGGTGCAGGACGCCGTCGAGCGCCCGAAAGCGGAGCCGCGGCCGCGCCTCGAAGTGGTCGAGGAAAAGGTGATCCGCGTTCCGGTGCACCTCTCGAAGGAAGAAGCGACGAAGGAGATCCAGCTCAACATCATCATCGATATCGCCGTCGATTGAGCGCGGAAAAAGACTTGACCCGATTCGCTGAAGAATGTGAAGATCGACACCGGAGTACTAGGCAGGCTCCGGTTTTTTGATTATATTATTTCGTATAGGGGGAATAGCCATGACAAAGATACTGATCGTCGATGACGAAGTAAATGTACGGAAGCTATACAGCGAAGAGCTTCGAAGCGAAGGGTACCATACCATATCGGCGTCAACCGTCAAGGAGGCGCTCGAGAGCGTGGAGAAGGATGAACCCGATCTCGTCATTCTCGATATCAAACTCGGCGAGGAGAGCGGCATCGACGCGCTCATGAAGATCGCCAAGCAGCGGAAACACCTGCCGGTAATCCTGAACTCGGCGTACTCGATCTACCGGGACAATTTCCAGACGTGGGCGGCGGACGCGTATATCGTGAAGTCGGTCGATCTCGCGCCGCTGAAGGAAAAGATACGGGATCTTTTAACGACACGGAGTGTGACGGCGTGATGATGAAGAAGGCTCTCGTACTGTTGATGATTCTCGCGTTCGGTTCCGTCTCGTCATTTGCCCAGACCGGGAGCGAGCAGGCGCGTCCGAGCGTATTCTCGGATTATCTGAATCCCCAGACGGGAGCGTCGTTTCTCCGTGTGCCGGGTTTGAGCTTCTCGACTTCGGCCGGATTTTCGTATTTTTCGGTCGGGGGCGCCGAGTCATTCGGGATGGGATACTACATGGGGCATTTCGGTCTCAAGCTTTCGAGCTCCGTCAGCCTCAACTGGGACGTCGGCGTCGGTTCGGTCATGCGGAGCACCAGCGAATACAACCAGCCGCAGTTTTTTCTGCCGAACGTCGATCTCACCTACCGGCCGAGCGAAAGCTTCATGCTGAAGCTCGAATACCATCAATACCGATACCCCGGCTATGGCAACATGTTCGGGCGATGACGACCGCCGGATTCGCGGGCTCCGCGCGACGCGGGGGCCCGAAGCCACTACCTGCTGGGGCGATAAAATCTTGACATCCAAGATATAGTGCTTTAGCCTTGTGGAAAAGCTGCATCCATTGGCGTTTCCATACCGGAGGTTTGCGGTGCTTCGTTGGGATAGATTGATCGATTTGGCCCGCGGCGAGGGAGCGGAGGAGAGCCGTGACGTCGTGCGTCTGACGAGAAAATTCGAAGGGGGCGAGGCCCAGCCCGAAGAGATTCTCGAGCTCGCCGGGCATCTCCTCAAGGGCAAAAATCCGAAAAAGGGGGAGAAGGCGATCATGGAGCTCATCGAGACGCCGGGGCTCGACGAGCAGCTTCTCGAAGAGGCGTGCGAGCTTCTCGAGCAGGTTGGAAGCTACGAGCTCGCGCTCGAGGGCTACGGCAAGGCGCGCTCGCTGAATCCCCGAAAGGCGCTCCCGATCTACCGCATGGGGAGGCTCCTCGAGATGCAGGGAAGGCTCGACGAGGCGATCGAGCTCCACCGGCAGGCGATCGCGCTCGAGAGAGACAATCCCGAGTGCTATTACCGTCTCGGCGTCGCCTACACCAAGAATCACCAGTACGACGAGGCGGAAGCGCATTATCGCAAGGCGATCGATATCGATCCGACTCACTCGAAGTCGTACACGAACCTCGGCTATATCCTCGATCTCCAGGGGAAGCGCGAGTCGGCGTTGCTCCAGTTCCGGAAGGCCGTGCAGCACAACCCGAAGAGCGCGGAGGCGCACTTCAACCTCGGCGCGCTGTACGGCGAGGAGGGGGATCGCGGCCAGGCGATCAAGGAGTTCCGCATCGGGCTCGAGATAGACACGGCGAGCATCGAGGGGCATTACAACCTCGGCCTCGCCCTCATGAACGAGGGGCGCCTCGACGACGCGGAGGAGGAGTTCAAGCGCATCCTGAAGATGGAGCACGACAACGTGAACGCGCTCTTCTACCTCGGATTCCTCTACTACCGGAGGGGAGTCTACGGGAAAGCGCTCAAGTACCTCCAGCACGCCTCGCGCCTCAACCCCGGCAACTCCACGATCCTCTACTACGTCGGCGAATGCTTCAACAAGCTCGAGCAGCCGTCGAAGGCGCTCGAGTATTACAAGAAGGTCACGGAGATCAACCCGGCCGATTCTAAGGTCTACTTCAGCCTCGGTGTGATATACGAGAAGCAGGACGACAAGCGGAAGGCCCGCGAGTATTACAAGCTCGCGGCGCTCAAGGCGCAGGACGAAACGCCGGGAGGAACGCGGGTCGTCGAATGAAATCGCATCGTTCCGGATTTCTTATTGCAATGATATTTTGCGCGGCGGCCATTCTCGCTGGCGTGCTTCTCATGGCGCCGGCCGCCCGTGCTGAAACAGTTCCGCCCGATAGCTGGGCGTACGAGGCGCTGAAGTCCTTCGAGCTGCGCGGCCTCGTCGCTCTCGAGCCGACCTTTCCCTATACGTTCAATCAGTGCGAAGCCTATACCCGCGAGATCATCGCCGCCGTCGAGGCGCGCGGGGTCGCGCTCGGGCCGCGGCACGCGTTTCTCCTCGAGCGCCTCACGAAGCAGTTCGTAGGAACGCGGGATCGTCCCGAGGATCGATGGAGCAAGCCTGTCTATACGGTCCGCGAGGAGGAACGGTTCGCGGCCTTCGATGTGAGCGTAGGCGCTTCGGTGAGGAAGAACCCCGATCAGAAGAAGGGTGAGGCGGACGGTCTCGCCGTGCCGGGCTTCCTCGTCGGATTCGGGCACAACGTCACGCTGGAGACGAACTATCGGCTCGTTATGGCGCCGGAGCGGGGGGACAACGTCTCGGGCGCGAAACCGAGCGCGCGGCTGCGGAGCTATCGCGGGGTTACGGCGGAGCTCGAGCGGGCGATGATCGATGCGGGCGGTTCCTGGTGGGAGGTGCGCGCGGGCAGGGAGTACATGCACTGGGGAAGCAACCTGCGGGAGGATCTCATTCTCTCGAGGACCGCGGGATCTTTGGACCACTTCGGCGGGCGAATCGAGCTCGGGCGATTCGCGCTCAGCACGTTTCAGGCGTCTCTCGATCCGGGCGGATACCGGAGGCATCTCGCGGGGCATCGTCTCACCGTGGCGCTGCCGTGGGGAGCCTTCGTCGGCGTGAGCGAGACGGCGGTCTATGCGAAAAGGGACTTCGACTATATGTATCTC
>JBAZPL010000063.1:0-13228 GCA_041648155.1 Candidatus Krumholzibacteriia bacterium | reverse complement strand
GCGCAGCAACGCTGCCGCCTTATGCCGCCGCCGTTCCAATGTCCGAGGAGATCCGCATGGTCTCATAAGGGCATCCTCCTTCCAGGATGCCCCAGTATATTGCATTACTTATGCAGATGTCAATAAGTCGCGACTCGAGGAAGGCGCGAGCAATGCGAGTGTCAATCGCGAGCTGGCCGCGCTGAAACGGGCCTTCAATCTTGGCGCGCAAGCGGGGAGAGTCAGCCGTGATAATATGCCGCATCTCCCAATGCTCGAGGAGGACAACACGCGCACTGGGTTCTTTGAGCATGAGCAATTCCTTGCCCTACGCGATGCGCTCCCTGAGTACTTGAGAGGCTTCGTGACGTTCGGGTACAAGACGGGTTGCAGATTCGGGGAGATACGCGGCCTCAAATGGGCGGCTGTGAATCGCAAAGAAGCAATCGTTCGCCTTGAGGGTGCCGAGACGAAGAACAAAGAGGCGCGATGGATACCCCTGGACCGCGAGCTTCAGGCCGTCGTGACCAAGCAGGCCTCCAACCGGCGCCTTGGCTGCGATTACGTCTTCCACCTGAGCGGGCGCCCCGTAGGGGATATAAGGACTGCCTGGAAGGCCGCCTGCAAGGCCGCTGGCTGCGAGGGAATGCTATTCCATGACCTGAGGAGGAGCGCGGTCCGAAACATGGTTCGCAGTGGGATCCCCGAGCAAGTGGCAATGAGGATCTCAGGTCACAAGACGCGATCCGTTTTCCAGAGGTACAACATCATCGACGACGATGATCTCAAAAAAGCCGCTCTCCAGCAAGAGGCCTACCTACTCCGCAAATAGTCGCGACCCTTACATTATACCTACAGTGAGGTCCTTTGAGCCTCTTTCGATTTATCGGGGTTAGCGTCTAACTTATTTATTTAAATGGTGCCGGAGGAGGGAATCGAACCCTCATGAGCTTGCGCCCGGGGGATTTTGAGTCCCCTGCGTCTGCCAATTCCACCACTCCGGCACATGCGCGGAACTTCCTTTGACATTAGAAAATATCGCCTTTGGCACGGGCCGTCAATACCGGAATCGGATGAACTTTGAGCTTGACTTGGAGCGCATTTTGCATGATAAATTATATCCGCATGGGGTTGTAGCTCAATTGGGAGAGCACTTGACTGGCAGTCAAGAGGTCACGGGTTCGACCCCCGTCAACTCCACCATTTTTTTATTTATTCAATAATCGTAGAGGGTGCCGGAGTGCCGCTGGCCCGGCGCCCCATACCGGGATTGGGCGGGCCGCTATGGCTTCAAGCGCGTTGCTTCGCGTTCTCTGCATATTCGAGGATGAGCGGTTTCCCACGTTCTTTCCGCTCTCTCTCGGACGCCCCGTGTTCGACATCAGCATCGGCGCGCAGAGCCTTCGCGGCCGTCTCGTCGATGAATTAAATCCGGAATCTCTGGCTCTCCTGTGCCGGCCCTACCTGGCTGCGGTGCTGAGAGAGGAGGAGGCGCGGGAGGGGACTCGGGGAGCGCGCATAAACGAGCTTCCCGACGGAGAAATCCTCTTTCTCAACGGGCGTCTTCTCTCGTACGAGAAAGAGCTGAGGGACCTGTGCGCGAGCCTGAAGAGCGACGGCGTGTTGCACAAGAAGGGTATCGTGGTGGCGGCCCGGCTGTCCGGTGATCGCGCCGCCTCCCTCGCCGCATACATCGGCGGCCTCGTTTCCGACGAAAACGTCGAAAAGGCTATCCGGGAAATCAAGCGCGCATCCGTCGCGGACGAGAAAAAAGCGCATGATAACGGGGAGGAAGAGAGGGATGCGTCCCGGAGCAAGGCGATCGACGTATGGGCGCGGCAGAACGGCGTAGAGTTGCAGGAAACAGGGGTGCGGCTCCTTTCCCACTACTGGCAGATCATCGGCGAGAACCGGAACTGCATCATCGACGATTTCAAGAAGAATCCGCTACGCGGCACCGCTCCCGAGACGGAGCTCTTCAGGGGTGTCGAGCTCATCAACGAAAACGACATTGTGATCGGGTCCGGCGTCGAGGTACGTTCGGGAACCGTTCTCGACGCGAGCGAAGGGGCGATCATCATCGCGAACAACGCGCACATCGAGCCGAACGCGATCATCTGGGGGCCCTGCACGATCGGGGAGGGCTCGATCGTCCGCGGGGGCGCGAGAATCGGGCACGGGACGACGCTCGGGAAGATGTGCAGGATCGGCGGAGAGGTGGAGGAGTGCATCTTCGCCCCGTACAGCAACAAGCAACATGAAGGTTTCATGGGGCACTCGTACATCGGTTCGTGGGTCAATATCGGCGCCGGGAGCTGCACGAGCGACCTCAAGAACAACTACGGACTCGTAAGAGCGTGGAGCGCGGGGCGCATGCGAGAAACAGGGCGCCGGTTTCTCGGCGCCACGATCGGCGATCACTCCAAGATCGCCATCGGCTCGCGCCTCAATACGGGCACGGTGATCGGATTCAACGCGAACGTCCTCTCCGTCGGGTTTCCGCCGAGATTCGTTCCGAGTTTCTCGTGGCGGCTCGAACCGGAGGCGGCGCGATGTGAGCTCGCTGCCGCGGTGGAGACCGCGAAGATCATGATGGACAGGCGAAACGTGCCTTTCACGGCGGCTCACGGCGAGCTTTTCAAGGCGCTCGAGCGTTTCTCGCGTCTCGGCGGAAACACATTGTAAAGGATATGGCCGCAATCAACCAATCGCATGGACGCAATACTTCTTATCGGTGAAAAGCTGAACAGCACGCACTCGGCGGTGAGGCGGATCCTGGAGGAGCGCGACGCAGCGGCCTTTCGGGAGATCGTTGAAGCGCAAATTGAGGGGGGCGCCTCATGCATCGATCTGAACGCGGCGATGCTCATGAGCGAGGAGGAGGATGCTCTTCGGTGGGGCGCGGCGATCGTGCGTGAAGCGTTCGGCGTGCCCGTGATGATCGATAGCCCTGACAGACGGATTCTCGCGAGCCTCGGCGACGAATACGGCGGAGATTGCATGCTGAACTCGATTTCCGCCGACGGGGAAGCGCTCGAGGAGATTCTTCCCGCTGCCGCGCGAGCGGGCGCCGGCGTCGTGGTCATGCTCAAGGACATGAGGGGAATCCCTCCGTCGGCCGAGGAGAAGCTTTCACTCGCGGCGCGAGTATCGGTGAGCGCGGCGAAGGCGGGGATCGCTCCGGAAAGGCTCTTCATCGATCCCGTGTTCTCACCCATTGCGACCGCTTCCGGAGGAACGAACGCCGTGCTCGAGTGCATTCGGGGGATCAAGGAACGATTTCCGGCTCACCGCACGATCGGCGGGCTTTCGAACGTATCATTCGGACTTCCCGAGAGGAAGCTGCTCAATAGGTCGTTTGCCGCTATGGCGGCGGCATTCGGCATCTCCGCGCTCATATGCGATACCACGGACCGCGAGCTCATGAAGACGGTGAAGGCGAGTGAAACATTGAGCGGTCACGACCGCAGTTGCAGGAAGTTCCTCGAATGGTACAGACGCGAGCGCGAAACGAAGTGATCGTGCGCTGCGTGAAGATCCATCTGCCGGAGTCATGTAATACGCAATGCGCCGTTCACGAAATAGGCTGACCGGCGATATTAGGGCGCTCGAAAAGTTTTTGCAGCCCTCCCGTTAAATACACATAACCAATTGCACTATAAATGGTTGTGCCATTCCAGGGGAAAGAATCTCGAATGGCACAACTCTTGAACTATGCTTCATCCGCACGCGGAAAGTTCCCTGTTTACCCGTGTCTTATCCCTGACGTGTTTCTCATCCTCACGCGTTGTAGAAACCCACGCACAGGGGTACACGGTACAAACGGGGAACTTTAATTTTATGATATCACAGATCGCGCCTCGCATGCAACAACTCGATTTGCATTTCCCGGAAATATGGCCTTGATGCACTCTTCCTTTCGATGTTCTGGCAGAGGCTGATTTCAAAATATATTTTGACAACGCATGCCCGATATGCTAGTTATGAAAAGAAATTACGCGTGGCCGCATATGCTCGGGTGATGGATTTTCTGGAATCGCGCGCGAGGGACTCTCAAACAAGGAGCGGGGGAACAGAGATGACAAAGGCAGATCTCGTCGAGGAAATCTCGAAAGATACGGGGCTCAGCAAGAAGGATACGAATATCGTCGTCAACCTCATCATCGATAATCTCATCAAAGCGCTCGCCGAGGGGGACAAGGTTGAGTTGCGGGGTTTCGGCAGCTTCAAGGTGAAAAGCAGGAAGTCGAGAAAGGCGCGCAATCCCCGGACCGGATCGTCCGTGGAAGTTCCGGCGAAGCTCGTTCCTTATTTCAAGGCGTCGAATGAGCTCAAAGCGCTCGTAAATAAGTGATCGAGGAAATGATTCGAGTGTAGCCGGAAACCCAGCGAACCGTCATGGGTTTCGCAGGGAGAGGTTTCTCGCGTTCCCGGATACCGGTAGCCCGATACGGACAGGGAGGAACGATGCCAAGCGGAAAGAAAAGAAAGAGAAAGAAGATCGCCACGCACAAGAGAAAAAAGCGCCTTCGCAAAGATCGGCACAAGAAGAAGAAACGTTAAGAAATCCTCATACGCACAGGGAGATCGAGCGGCGTTGATGGGATTCAATGAACGACGGAAAGCTCAGCGGGTCGAGGCTGATCTCGCGGTAACGATCAAGGGCGGCCAGGGCGAGACGAAGGGCAAAGCGCTCAATATCAGCACGAGCGGCATTTACTTCGAGTCGGCCTATTATATCGCGCCCTTGACGAAGATGAGGCTCGAGCTCATCATCCCCGATCCGCGCAAGGGAGAGTCGCCGGTAACGTGCGACGGAGTCGTGGTGCGCGTGGAGCCGGAGAAAAAGGAACCCGCCGTCGCGCACTACAGAGTCGCCATCCTGTTCACTCTCGTTTCGGAGAGCTCGCTGAAGATCCTCGATGCTTATATCCGGTCGAGGCTGTCGTCCTGAATTCCGGTCATCTTCCGTTTTCTTCCAGGGGGTTCATGACGCGCAAAGCCCACCACGCATCGGCCTCCGTCCTCATCGTCGACGACGAGCAGGCGATTCTGGATATTCTCAAGCAGTTCATTTCGGGGCGGGGGTACCGCGTCACGACCGCGGCGAGCGCGAAGGATGCGCTCGCGCTCATTGCGGGAGAGCGCTTCGACGTGGCGCTCATCGATCTCAAGCTTCCCGATCAGGTCGGTCTGGATCTCCTCGAACCGCTCGCGCGCGCGAATCCGAACGCGAAGTGCATCATCATGACGGCATTTGCTTCCCTTGAGAGCACGATCGAAGCGCTCCGGCTGAACGCCTTCGATTACATCACGAAGCCGTTCGATCTTCTCAAGATCGGGGAGGTCGTGGACGCTGCCGCCGATCAGGTGCGCAGCAAGAGAGACAACGACGCGGTTATCGAAGAGCTGTCGCGGGCGAATAGAACGCTCGAGGATAGCGCGCGGGCGCTGGAGAACAAGCTTCTGGTGATCAACGACGAGCTGTCGAAAACGAACGATTTGCTCAAGCGGCATGTCACGCGGCTTCGGGTGCTCTACCAGATGGGGCGCGATATCAGCTCGAACGAGAACTGGGGCGATGCGCTCGACCGCTTTCTCATGGCTCTCTGCAAGTACCTCGAGGCGGAAGGCGCGGGCCTGCTCCTCTTCAGCAACAACGAGCAGGTTCTCAAACTCCGTACGGCGTATCAGCTCGAGAGCCATTTTCTCGAAGGCGCGCTGCGACGGCTTTCGGAAGCGCAGGAGAACGATACGCTCCCGTCCGAGATGTTCAACCTCGACAGTCGAGGGACGGAGCGCATGAAAACCTGCCTCGAGATGACCGCGCGGTGGGAGCATACGGTGGTCCCGCTCCTCTACAAGGGGCGCTGGCTGGGATTCCTGCTCATCAGGAAAGCGTATCGCTCGCGAAGGTCGTACTTCAACGATTACCATTTCATCAATACGATCCAGACGATCCTGACGGAAGAGGTTGCGAACGCGGTCAACATAAGCAGGCTGAGAAACCTCAAGGATTTCAACGAGACGATTCTGGAGAACATCAACAGCGGCGTGTTGACCACGGACGACAAGGGAGCGGTGACTTACGTGAACGGGCGCGCGCGCGAGCTGATCGGGGATCGGGGCGAAGCGGAGATCAGATTCGACGAGCTGTTTTCGAATCCCTTCGGGAGCGGGGGGCTTTTCGATCATCTCATTTCGAGCGCGGGGGAGCGGTCGTCGCTCGAATGCGCGCTCTGCAGGAAAGACGGAGACCCGATCACGGTTCGGCTCAACGCGAGAACGGTGAAGCTCGACGATCATCATGGAAACGCGGCGGTCGTGATCTTCGAAGATCTCAGCGCGCAGAAGGAGATGGAGGAGGAATTGCGGCGCGCGGACCGGCTTCGGTCCCTCGGGGAGCTTTCCGCGGGTGTCGCTCATGAGATACGAAATCCCCTCACGGGAATCGCGACGACGGCGCAGGTTCTCCACGAGAAGCTCGGCGACGACGCCGAACGGCGCAAGTACGTGAAGGTCATTCTCGATGAGATCGCGCGGCTCGACGATATTATCAAGAATCTGCTCAACTTTGCCCGGCCGGTTTCGCCGAGGCCCAAAGATATGTCGCTTCCCCGGCTCATCGAGGAAGTTCTCGCGCTCGTTTCGGACAAGGCGGCGGAAAAGGGAGTGGGACTTCGATTCGAGAGCGGATTGCGCGACGAACGTTGCATGCTGGACGGCGATCAGGTGAAACAGGTTATTCTCAACGTCGCCCTGAACGGCATCGAGGCCTGCGATGCGGGGGGCGCCGTGAGCGTGTACGCGCGGGAGGCCGCGAATCCGGCCTTCATCGAAATCGAGCTCGCCGACACCGGGAGCGGCGTTCCCGAGGATATTGCCGATAAACTGTACAATCCGTTTTTCACAACCAAGCCGGAGGGGACCGGAATGGGGCTTTCGATCTCGCGGAAGATAGCGGAAAGCCATGGCGGACGCATTTACCACAGGAGCACCTCCGGCAAAGGCACCAGTTTCTTCATCGAGCTGCCGCGGAAAACGCTTGCCACGGCGAAGCGTTCCGCCGCGGGGATAACGGAGCGAGGTATGCGCAATGGGTAAACGGATTCTCATCGTCGACGACGAAAAGGCGATACGCTGGTCGCTCGGCGAAGCGCTCGCGGGAGCCGAATACGAGATCTCGGAAGCTCCGAACGGGCTTACGGCGGTCAAGAAGTTCGAGGAGGATCCGTTCGATTGCGTGATCCTCGACCTCAAGCTTCCCGATATCGACGGGCTCAAGGTGCTCAAGAAAATCAAGGAGATCGACGAGGGAGTCTCCGTCATCATGATGACGGCGTACGGGGAGATTGAGACGGCGGTAGAGGCGGTTAGAGGAGGCGCGTACGATTTCATCCAGAAGCCGTTTCAGCTCGAAAAGATGAAAGTCGCCATACGAAACGCGCTCGAATCGAGCGGCATGCGGACGGAGCTCGGAGACATCCGGAAGAAAGAGCGAGAGGCGTATAATTTCAAGAATTTCATCGGGCGGAGCGCCGTGATGCAGCAGGTATTCGAAAAGATCAAGAAGATCGGCGCGAGCAAGGCGAGCACCATCCTCATCCAGGGGGAGAGCGGAACGGGCAAGGAGCTCGTGGCGCGCGCGGTTCACGAGTGCAGCGGCGCCCAATTTCCGTTTCTCGAGATCAATTGCTCGGCGCTTCCCGAGACGCTTCTCGAGAGCGAGCTCTTCGGGCACGAGAAAGGCGCCTTCACCGACGCGAAGTTCCGCAAGAAGGGGCTCTTCGAGCTCGCTGAGGGAGGAACGATCTTTCTGGACGAAATCGGTGAAATGGGCGTCACGCTTCAGAGCCGGCTTCTCCGCGTCATCGAGAACAAAACATTCCGCCGCGTCGGCGGGGTAAAGGACCTCCGGATCAACACGCGGATCATATCGGCGACGAATCGCGATCTCAAACGGGCGATCGACGAGGGCAGATTCAGGAACGATCTCTACTATCGACTGCAGGTCATTCCGATACATCTCGCGCCGCTCAGGGATCGCACCGAGGACGTCGTGCCGCTCGCCAACCACTTCATCTCCGTTTTCAACAGGGAGTTCGGCAAGAGCGTGAAGAAGGTGAGCCCGTCGGTCGGAAAGCTGCTCGAGGGATATCGCTGGCCCGGAAACGTGCGCGAGCTGAAAAACGTGATCGAGCGCGCGATGCTGCTCGAGGCTGAGGATGAGCTGCTGAGCGAGCATCTTCCGCCGGAGATCGTGCACGGGGAAGCGCCGGCCGTCGCCAAGGGAGAGGCAAAGAGTCTTGACGATCTCTATCCGATGAGCCTCGAAAGCATGGAAAAGATACTCATCCAGAAGACGCTCGCGGAGTCAGCGGGAAATAAATCGAAGGCGGCGCGCATCCTGGGAATAAGCCGGCAGACCCTCCGGGAAAAGATAAAGCTGTACTGCATCGAGTGATTCGAGGTATTCGGGATGGATCCGGAACTGTGGGGCCTCGTTCAGAGCGCAGGCGTCGAAACGCTGCTCCGTGAAACGGCCGCCGGCGAAGGAGTGCCGGTGCGCACGTTTCCCGACGTCGCCGATCTTCTGTCCCGGGAGGAACCTCCCGGGGGAATCGTGCTCGCGATCGAGGGCGTCGGCAGATACAAGAGCTATCTCACCATACTCAAACGCCTCCAGAAGAATTTCTTTGGACTCGATATCATCGTGCTTGGCCCGGCGAAATCATCCGAAACGATCGTCCGGGAGCGTTCCCTCGGGGTCGACCGCTACGTCGTCGTCCCCGTGAAGGAGAGCGAGTTTTCCGCGGGGCTCGCGGAAACGGTTGCGATCCGGAGGATCAAGAGCGCGGCGAAATTCATCGGGCGATCGCGCGAGATAAACGAGATGCTCGAAACGGTGCTCCGGGTAGCCCCGACGGAAGTGCCCGTTCTCATCGAGGGGGAGAGCGGCTCCGGCAAGGAGCTCACGGCTCGCGCGATACATTTCGCGAGCAAGCGCCGCGAGCGGCTCTTCGAAGCGGTGAATTGCGGCTCTCTCGCGGAGGGCGTTCTCGAAAGCGAGCTCTTCGGACACGAGCGAGGATCGTTCACGGGCGCGGTGGCGAGGCGGCAGGGGCTCTTCGAGCGCGCGAACCGCGGAACGCTTTTCCTTGACGAGGTCGGGGAGATGTCGCTCAACATGCAGGTCCGCCTTCTTCGCGTCATCGAGACCGGGGAATTCCTGCGGGTCGGAGGCTCCGAACGCGTCCGTTCCGACGTGAGAATCGTCGCCGCGACGAACCGTTCGCTCGACGCCGCCGTCGAGCGGGGCGGGTTCCGGAAAGACTTGTACTATCGGCTCAGAGTCGTACAGATCAGGATACCGCCGCTCAGGGCACGGCCGGACGACATTCCACTCCTTATCCACTTTTTTCTCGCGCAGGCCGGGAGGAAGCACGGCCGGAGGATTCGGGGCATCGAGAAGGAGGGGATGGATCTGCTCATGAGCTACCCCTGGCCGGGCAACGTGCGGGAGCTCGCCAACGTCATCGATAATCTCGCCATCATGAGCAGGGATCAGACGATCCGCACAGTGGATGTCGAAAAGCGGTTGAAGGAAAAAGCCTCCGCCCAGGCATTTCCCGATCTTCCCGTGCACGTGCCGAAGAGCAGAGAGGAGGTCGAGCGGGAGCTCATCCTCAATTCGCTGCTCTCCCTGCACAACGACATCAAGGAGGTTCTGGGAATTCTCAGAGGGGAGCGGCCCCCGGGGGGCGCACGGTGGCGGGGGCTGGTCGAGGTCAAGGAGGTTGACGGATCGAAGCCGCGCAATCTCGAGAAGATGGAGCGCGACGCCATACAGGATGCTCTCGGAGCGAGTGCGGGGAACCGGCGCAAGGCCGCGAGGCAGCTCGGGCTATCCGAGCGTACGCTGTACCGGCGAATCAGGAAATACAAGCTTGGTTGAAGCCTTCGATTCGATTTGAATTATAAGCGGACACTTGTTATAATTCTAAAGGAGCAATGAAAGAACGGCCCTGGACCGCACGTATGACGGTAGCCCATTTGCATAATCCCCTGGGAATTTGGAGGAACCGATGCGTCGTTTCATTATAGGCACCTGCCTCGCTCTCCTGATCTCTCCATCGGCATCCCACGGCGCGAAATACGCGGGGGAATTCATGGCCCTCGGGGGCGGAGCTCGGGCAATGGGTATGGGAGGCGCTTTTATCGCTGTGGCGAACGACGCCACGACGACGTTCTGGAATCCCGCGGGGCTCGTCGATATCTCTTCGTTACGGGAGCGTTCCGGAAGCTGGGAAGCCGTGCTCATGCACGCCGAGCAATTCGGCAATCTCATCGATTCCAATTTTTTCTCGGCGGCGTTTCCGATAAAGCCCGGGGAATCGGCGTGGGGGATATCGATCATCCACATGGGAATCCCCGATATTCCGGTAATTCTGCTCAAACCGGGCATGATCACGAACTCGGACGGCGACGACGTATATGAGCCGTACAATCCGCAACCGGAAGGGTTGAACCTGAGCGCCGGAGACATCCGGTACGAGAGCGCGAACGATGTCGCCGCCCTCTTTTCCTATGCGCAGCGGTTCACGTTCGGATCGGCGGGCGCGAGCGTCAAGATCATCCGCAGCGATCAGGTTACCGGGGTCACCAGTCTCGGCATCGGGCTTGATCTCGGGCTCCTCAAGCGCGACGTCTGGAAAGATCTCGCCATGGGCGTGAAGCTCCAGGATGCGACGGGAACGTATATCGGCTGGAGTACCGGAGAGCGCGAGTTCATCTATCCGGCGCTCAAGCTCGGCTGCGCATATCCGCTGCGATTCGAAGGAATGGGCAGCACGCTCGTCCTGGCCGTCGACGGCGACTTCCGTTATGAGAACAGGCGCGGTGCGGCGCAATTCTGGATCGGCAGCGCGAGCGCGGATTTCCATCTCGGCGCCGAGATTCTTATCAGGGATATCGTCGCGTTGCGCGGAGGGTTGGACATGGGGCGTCCGACGGCGGGGATGGGCATCATGCTTCGCGATTTCGGGCCCTGGGGCATGTCGCTCGGGCTCGACTACGCGTTGCTCCATCATGACGAATTCGATATGACCCATCGTGTTTCGCTGATAGCCGCTCGATGAAGCATATCTTCATGAACGGAATGGAACGATACAGGGGAATCGGAAATCCTTGAAAACGCTTGTCCTGATACTCGCCGGCGGCACCGGTGCGGAGCTGTCGGTGCTGACGCGCCATCGGGCGAAGACCGCGGTGCCGTTCGGGGGCCGCTATCGAGTCATCGATTTCTGCCTCAGCAACTGTGTTCATTCAGGTTTGCACGAGATTGCGGTGCTCGCGCAATATTCGCCGAAGTCGCTCATCGATCATATCGGCATGGGAAAACCATGGGATCTCGACCGCAAAACCGGGGGCGTGTATATACTCCAGCCGACGCATAACGGCGAAGCCGCGACTTGGTACCTGGGCACCGCGGACGCCCTCTACCAGAATATCGATCTTATCAAGAATTCCAGGGCCGATACGATTCTCGTCCTTTCCGGCGATCAGATCTACGTGATGGACTATCAGCCGCTGCTTCGCTACCACGCCGAGAAGGGGAAGGCCGTCACCCTCGCGATCAAGGAGGTTCCTGCGAGCCAGCGATCCCGCTTCGGCATGGTTCGGCGCTCCCGCGACGGGCTTTTGACCGCGTTCCGTGAGAAGCCGGCCGCCTCCACCTTTCGTTTTGCGTCGCTCGGGATATACGTGTTCCGGCGCGAATTTCTGCTCGATGCGCTCGGGCTCGGCAAGACGAATATCGTATTTGACGTCGTTATGCCGCTTCTCAAACGCGGCGACGTGGCGGGATACGCGTTCGAAGGTTACTGGGAAGACATCGGCTCGATCCAGAGCTATTACCGATCGTCGCTTCAGCTCCTGAGAAACCGGCTCCTGATCACCGATCCCGATTGGCCCATCTTCACGAGGGGGAGCGAGCTTCCTCCCGCGCGATGCGCCGATGGATCGCGCGTCAGCAATTCGATCGTGGCTGACGGCTGCGTCGTAAAGGGAGAAGTCTCCGGCTCGATTCTCTTTCCCGGAGTGACGATAGAGAAGGGCGCCGCCGTGAAGGACAGCATCGTATTTTCCTATTCGCGCATCGGGAGCCGCGCGCGCGTGATTCGAGCTATCCTGGATAAGTTCGTCGTGATTGGAAACGAAGCGAGGGTGGGAGGGGAAGGGCGCGGAGGGGCGGCGCCGTCCGGCGGGCGGGAGATGAGTCGGCCCCACGATGAAACGGCGGGCATCGCCGTTCTCGGGCGGGGCGCGCGCGTCTCGCAGGGAGCGAGGGTGCGCGCCGGAACGCTCGTCGAGCCGCACGCGAGTATCGGAGCGCGGAGGTAACATTGAACAGAACAGTCGTCTTCATTCTGGCGGGGGGCGTGGGCAAGAGGCTCAGCCTCCTCACGCGTTACCGCGCAAAACCGGCGGTTCCCTTCGGTGGAAAATATCGCATCATCGATTTCACGCTGACGAACTGCATCAGGTCGGGTATCGATGAGGTATACATCCTGACACAATACATTTCCCGATCGCTCGTTCGACATATAGGAATTGGAAAGCCATGGGATATGGACAGGATGACGGGGGGCCTGCACGTGCTTCATCCGCATCTGGGGTATCAGGCGGCGGACTGGTATCGAGGTACGGCGGACGCGATATTCCAGAATATTTCGGTCCTGAAAAAGCTTGACTGTGAAAACGTGCTGATTCTTTCGGGCGACCACGTGTACCTCATGGACTATCGGGATTTCATCACGTTTCACGAAGAGAAGGGCAAGCCCGCATCCGTCGGGGTGGTGAGCGTGCCGAAGGGGATGACGAGCGAATTCGGCATCGCTACAGTGGATAAAGGCGGGGCTATAAAGAAGTTCGAGGAGAAACCGAAAGAGAGCAGCGGCGCGTTGGCGTCAATGGGTATATATATATTTAATAAGGAGTATCTCATATCAGTTCTTAAAGAACTTGAAGCAAAGCATAGCGATCTCGATTTCGGAAAACATGTGATTCCGCACCTCGTTTCGAAGGGTACGATCTCCGCGTTTCGGTTCTCGGGATACTGGCTGGATATCGGAACGCTGAAGAGCTACTATCAGGCGAGTCTCGAGCTCCTGGCCGCGAGACCGCGCCTCAAGCTCTATAATTGGGCATCGCCCGTTCTGACGGCTCCCGATGATTCCCCGCCCCTGGT
>JBAZPL010000062.1:0-13247 GCA_041648155.1 Candidatus Krumholzibacteriia bacterium | reverse complement strand
ATTCGTCCGCGAGCGCGGCCCGGACGCGGGGCCTGCCGCCGCTGGAGCCTCCGCAGGGGCACATGCAGCGGGTGACGCCGATGGGGGCCCCGCGCGGGGCGCAGCGCAAGCGAGCACGCGCGGGGTGCAATCAGCGGCAGGACCCGCGCCGGACGCCCCGCTCTTCACGCGGGAGCTGAAGATCTTCCTCGTCGTGACCGCGATCTTCTCTCTCGGCAACTCCTCGAATTTCTTCCTCGTCCTGCGAGCCGGAGACCTCGGGTTCGGGGACGCCCTCGTGCCGATCCTCTATCTGACGATGAACGTCACCTACGCTCTCCTTGCCTACCCCGCCGGAAGGCTCGCCGACAGATTCGGCAAGGGGAGAATCGCGTTTCTCGGATACCTGCTGTATTCGGCGCTCTACGCCCTGTTCGCGTTCGAGACGAACATGAACGCCCTCTGGATCCTCTTCCCGCTCCAGGGGATCTACCTCGCATTCACCGAAGGCGTCGGCACCGCGTACATGGCCACGCTGCTTCCGGACGCAAAGAGAGCGACCGGCTTCGCGATCTATTACACGGTTATCGGACTCGCGCTTCTTCCCGCGAACATGATCGGCGGATGGCTCTGGGATCGCTTTTCGCCCTCGGCCACCTTCATCGCGGGGTCGCTCCTCTCGCTGGTCGCGGGGACGATCTTCGGTATCGCGCTCCTCCGCGGGAGCCGGGCGCCCAAACTTGGAGGAAGCTCATGAAAATTCCGGGAGCACGGAGAATCTTCGGCCCCGTTCCCTCGCGAAGACTCGGAGCTTCGCTCGGGATCGACGTCATCCCCCACAAGACGTGCACGTTCGACTGCGTCTACTGCGAATGCGGAGAAACGACCGATAAGACGTGCGAGCGACGGGAGTTCTGCTCCGTCCGCGACGTCCTCGACGACCTCGAGGCGCATCTCTCGCGCATGAAGGAAAAGCCCGACGTCATAACCCTATCCGGTTCGGGAGAGCCGACCCTCTATCTCCCGATGGGAGAGCTCATCGACGAGATGAAGCGCCTCGCGTCGCTCCCCGTCGCCGTCATCACCAACAGCTCCCTTTTGTGGAAACCCGAGGTCAGGGACGAGCTCGCGCGGGCCGACGTCGTGCTGCCGTCGCTCGACGCCGCGATCGACGACGCATTCCAGCGCATCAACCGCCCCCACGAGCTCGTGAGCCTTCCGCGGATCATCGAGGGGCTCGAGCGCTTTCTCAAGGATTACCGCGGCACCGTGCTCTTCGAGATACTCCTCATCAAGGGCTACAACGCCGACGATCGAAACATCGAGGCGCTCAAGGCCGCTCTCGGCAGGATGCGCGCGGACAAGATACAGCTTAATACGGCCGTCCGCCCGGGTACCGATCACGAGATCGAACCGCTCGACGACATATCGATGCGCCGGATCCGCAATTGTTTCGGCCCGCGCTGCGAGGTTATCGCCTCCGCCCGGACGACCCGCATGCGCCACGAGGAAGCCGATATCGAGGAGACGATCCTCTCTCTCCTCGAGCGGAGGCCGTGCACGGCGGAAGATCTCCACCGCGCCCTCGGCATGAGCGTGGAGAACGCCGAGTCGATTGTGCGAAGGCTTCTTGCCTCCGGCACAATCGTCGAAAAGCACTTCGGCGGAGAAGTGTACTATTCGGCGCCGCGGCGGGACACGTAGCACGGGCGCGGCTGTCGGTCGATTAGAAATTGCGCCGCGAGGCGCTTTCTGCTATAATTATCCCAGGAACTATCGCGAATCCATAAGCATCTACAGATAGCTCTATGAACGACGAAGGATCCCTCATCGTCCGAATACTCTCCGGCGATACCGCCGCCTGGCACACGTTCATTGAGATCTATTCTCCTCATATCAGGAAAACGATCAAACGCTACGTCAAGGATCCGGAAGTTGAAAGCGACCTCTACGCGAGCCTCCTCGAAAAGCTCATAACGGGAAAGCTCGCAAGATTCGAATCCAGATCGTCTCTTGCGACGTGGCTCTTCGCCGTCACCCGAAATCACTGCAGGGATCACTATCGCGGCGCGAAGGGGGTCCGGCACCTGTGCATGGCGCTCGAAGGTCTCGGAGCGTCCGAGCGGCGCTTTTTCATTCTCCATTACGTCCAGGGTCTTTCGCTGCAAGCGACGTACTGCAGCATGCGCGCGGAAGCGGGAGACGCGATCAGATACCTCGACCTCTTCGAATACCGGGAAACGATCAGGAAATCGATCGAGCGGAAGAAGCTCGGGAGGATCATCGACAGACTGCTGCGGCCCGACGCCGTGACGATCGATTTCTCGACTTCGGCCGCCGGAACAGAGCTGGAGCAGGCGGCGTCGATCGAGTCGACGGCGACCTCCCCCGAATCGTTTCTCGAAGGAAAGAATCTGCAATCCGCTATCGAGCACCTGCGCGCGGCGATCCTCGAGCTTCCGCACCGTGATCAGCTCGTTCTCAAGCTGCGTTTCGAGCACAAGAGGAGCGCCCGGGAGATCGGCAAAATCCTCGATCTCGGCAGCGAGAAGCAGATCTACCGGAAGCTCGACAGACTCTTCGGCGAGCTCAGGTCCATGCTCCTCAAAGGCGATCTCCCGGCCGATCTATACCGGGAAGCGGCTGAGGACATCGAAAACCTTTGCAGATCCGGCGGCGTGTGGGAATCGGACAAGCGCTGCGGGACGACATCGGTTTCATAATAGAGGATGCGCACGCGGGAAAAATATGAAAACGGACGTCCAATAGAAATGATACGTCTCTCACTCGCGGAAAAATCCCATGCCGGGGTTCTCGGAGAACGGGTCAGGAAGGTATCGAATGAGCGACATTTGCAGGAATGAGGAATGGCTCGCGGCATACCTCGACAAGCGGCTCCCGACACAGGAGCGCAGCCTCTTCGAGATGCACCTTTCCTGCTGCCCGAGCTGCCTCGCCGAGCTCATCGCCGCGAAGGCCGAACTCGACGAGATGAACGCCGAGGAGTCGGAGGCGCTCGCCACGCGAACGTGCTCCAGAGAGCCGCGGCGCATTCGCTTCGCGCCGCTCACGGCCGCTCTCTCGCTCGCAGCCGTGGTCATATGCGCGGGCGCGTTCTTCCTCTCGATCCGCTCCGCCGTCCGGGATCGCGAAGTCGAATCGGCGCGAGGAAACGTTTCGCGCATTCTCGCGGCGGCCGAGATCGGCCGCATGCGCCTCTCCGGCGGACCGGAACGCCCCTTCTCGCACCGCGTCGTATACCGCAGCGCCGAAGAACGCGCCGGCGACGCGTTCGGCCGAACGGAGAAGGACCTCAAGGCCTCTCTCGCGAAGCGCGGAAACGATTGGCGCCTCTACGCCCTGCTCGGCGACCTGTACATGGCGGACAACCAGATCGAGCGCGCGGAGACCTTTTACGGGCAGGCTCTCGCCAGGAAGCCGGGAGATGCGCGGCTCCTCAACGATCGGGCGGCGGCCGCATATCGCCTCGGCAAGTTCGATCTTTCGCGGCGGGATCTCGAGAGCGCGCTGGCGGCGGACAGCACCCGGATCGAAGCGCTCTACAACCTCGCCGTGCTCTATCGCGAGACGGGCGACCGGGTGAATTCGAAGCGGTATCTCGATTCATACCTCCGCAAAGACCCTTCCTCACCGTGGACCGAGCGCGCGAAAACCCTCGACCGCGAATAAGCCCCCCGCTCACACCGTCCACGCGGCACGTCATCCTTCATGTCTGTCATTATATCGAACGTTCTGATATAATGGCGGATACGCAAGGCAGGTGTCGCGGAATGAAGCTCCCGGGCAAGGCGCTCAAGATCGGTATCCTCTTTTCGATCCCCGCGATCGTCGCGATCTTCCTCGCCTCTCCCACATACGATGTCGACATGCTCGTGCAGCAGCCGAATCCTTTCGGCCTCCCGCTTCATATACTCTCCGAGGAAAAGATCGTCGAGACCTTTCGCGCCATGGGGTACGCGAAGAGCTCCGCCAGCTTTCAATATCTTCATGTACTGGTCTCCGAGATGCTCGATCGGAGCGACACGCCCCAGTTCGCGTATATCGCTTCGGAAGTTCTGTGGCGCTCCGGACTCCTCGTGAAAGCCAACCGGAACCCCTATCGTCTGAGATTCTACCAGGCGATTTTCAGGGATAGCGAAACGAAAAGGGAAGCCGGGCTCGCCTACAAGCTGTTTCTCCGCTGGTTCGCGGCGCTGTACGACGAAAAGGATCCATCGCCGAAGACGGCGGAAATGATCAGAAAGGACATCGCGATCTACGAGCGGATGGGTCTGGGGGCGTTCATGGGGCAGACGTACGAAGGGCTCGCCGATTACTATCTTCTGATTCACGAGGACGAGCAGGCGCTCCGGTGCATGGAAGAGGGCGTCGCGCGCCATATCGAGGCGGGGCACATATCGGGATTGAGCCACCTGACCGGCAGAATCGGCATCTACCACCTGACGAAGGGAGATATCGCCGAGGCCGAGACCGCGCTTCTCCGGAGCTACGAATATGCCCGAATGAACGACGATCCCTTCTTCCTCTCCCGCTCGCTCGCCTTCCTCTCGGAGCTGCGGGCGAAACAGGGGCACTTCGCCGACGCCGAGACGCTCCTCGTGCAGTCGATCGATTACAGCAGACGATTGAACGATCCCGCGACCGAGCTGTGCCGTTTCGCCGATCTCGCCAACCTATACGTCGCCTTCGGCGAGTACGATCGCGCCGAGGCCGCGATCGAGAAGGCGATTTCCCTCGATCGGAAGCAGAGCGATCGTGTCGGCTCCACGTACAGGATTCTCGACCGGAACCGGACCGCCTATTACCTCGCGAAATGCCTTGCGCTCCGGGCGGCTATCCGGCTTTCGACGGGAGAAACGAATGAGGCCATCGAGACGATGAGGCGGGCGCTCGCCACCGCCAGGCACAGCGCCGACTGGAGCTTCGAAGCGGATCTCATGAAGCAGCTCGGCGACGCATGCGCGTCGGCGGGCGACGACAAGGAAGCGGTTCGATGCTATGCAAGAGCCTGTTCGAACGCCAAGAAACGCCGGGAGCTCGGAAAGGAAGCGGAATACCTGACCGCCGCGGGCGGGTTTTACCTTGACCGGAAGGAGTACTCTCGCGCCGAGGATTTCCTGAAACGGGCCGCCGGGCTCGCCGAGGCCCCCCCCTGCTGGATGCAGCGAGTGCGGGCGCTCCACCTGCTCGCTCGCGCCACAATCGGTTTGAACGAGCGCGGCGAGGCGCGAAGGTTCCTCAACGAGTCGATCGCGACCTTCGAGCGCGAGCTCGCCGGCAAGCGATTCGCGGAGAACCGGCATGCGCTGAGCGAGGAGATGCGCTCGATCTTCTCCGATCTCCTCACTCTCGATAGCGACGATTCGAACAGTTGCGATTCGCTCCTGTTCGCGGCCGAAAAAGCGCGGCACCTGTGGTACGGCGAGAAGGGCATTCGCGCGAAGGACCTCGCGGCGAACATCGAGCGCTGCATCGGCGAAAGGGAGTGGATTCCGGAGAACGCGCTCATCGTCCAGTATCTGGTGACGCCCGGGAAACTGATCATCGCCATGATGAACAGAAATGGAGCGGCGTACCGCTCCGTCCCCGTCACGCGGGAAAAGCTCGAGGAAGAGATTGGAGCGTTCGTCGCCGCATGCGGCACGGCGGGGGATCCGGGCACGGCACCTGACGGCGCCGCGGCGAGCCGCGAGATCGAGGAGCGCGCTCGCTCGCTGTACCGGACCCTCGTGGAACCGATCGAACGATTCGTCTCGGAGAAGGAAACAATCTGCTTCATCTCCGACGAATCGTTGCGCCGCCTTCCCTTCGGAGCCCTGCTGCCGCCCGGGCCGGACGGGCGGTTTCTCGTCGAGAGCAAGAGGATTCTCACGAGCTCCAACCTCCTCGCCCTGCGCGCCGCAGCGACAAACGCGCGTTCAACCTTCCCGGCGGGGAGATCCGGATCGTCCCTCCTCGTCGGCCGGCCGGAAATCGGGGCGTGCCTCGCGAGAAACTACCCGGGGCTGGGGGCGTTGCCGGGCGCCCAGGATGAGTTGATCGACATCCGCGACATAATCGGCGGAGCGACGATTCTCGCGGGACCTCTCGCGACGAAAAGATCGGTGCTCGCCGAGCTCCCGAATGCGGATCAGATACATATCGCGACGCATCGAGTGACATATCCCGCCTATAGCGGCAGATCCGCGCTCCTTTTCTCCACGGATAGCGATTGCGAAGTGTCGCACGAGGTCGAAGCGTCGCTCCTCACTGAAAGCGAGATCAGAAGACTGAATCTCTCCAGAGCGAGGCTCGTCGTCCTTTCGGCCTGTGAATCGGCGACGGGGGATAGAAGCGCCGCCTCGGAGGGGTTGGGGCTCGCCGGCGCATTCATCGAGGCGGGCGCTCAACGGGTCGTCGCCACAGTGTGGCCCGTCGAAGACCGGGCCGCGCGGGATTTCGTGACCGCCTTCTACCGCGAACTCGTTACGGAAAAAGGAGATCCCGGGACGGCCTTGCAGACAGCGCAGAAGAAGATCATTCAAAAGAACCGCTCGAACGGAAGTCCGGCTCGCTATATCCGGGTCTGGGCGCCCTATCTGGTCATCGGCTCGTTCTAAAAAAATCGAATTCTCATGTCAAAACCGGGTGGAACGCCGTCTAAAAAAGAGTGGATAGTGTCGGCCTGCATTTTTCGATAGAGAGTGGACCGAGCGTAGGAGGGGATGGCAACCACGCTGTTGCTAGGGGAAGATAGGGGCTAACCCCCGGGGGGAGCAAGCGGACAGCTCCTTGTCGGGGGTTGGCCCTGCAGGGCTCGACCGGGTCATCTGCAAGCGCCACCGCAAGCTAATCCATTAAGAAAACAGGAGATAGGCATGCCTTATGCAGCAATTCCTCGCTGCACCGGCATCTGCCGAAATATATCTAGGCCCGAATGCGATCATGAGCCCGTCGCCCGTTCAATCGGTGCGGTCAAAGGAAGCTACCGGCATGAGGATTCTTGCGGTCGACGACGACGAAATCTCCCTCGAGACCATCAAACAGGCGCTCACGAAAAAAGGCCACGACGTCGTCACGGCCCGAAACGGGGAAGAGGCCGCGTACATACTCTTCAAGAGCTCCGTGCGCATGGTCATTACCGACCGGACGATGCCGGGGATGGACGGCCTCGAGCTCTGCCGCTGGATCCGGTCCCACGGCTTTCACTCGTACATTTTCGTCATCATGCTGACCGAACGAGCCGAGACGGCGGACATCATCGAGGGGTTGACGGCGGGCGCCGACGAGTTTCTCTCCAAACCGATCGATCCGACGGAGTTGGACCTCCGCGTCTGCACGGGCGAGCGGATCCTGGCGAACGAGTATCATCAGATCACCATCTTCACGCTCGCGAAGCTCGCCGAATCGCGCGATCCGGAGACGGGCCTGCACCTCGATCGGATCAGGGAGTATTCGAAGATTCTCGGCGTCAATCTCGCACGGCAGGAGAAATACAGCGACATCCTCTCCTTCGCGGAAATCGAGAACATATACTACACGAGCGTGCTGCACGACATCGGCAAGGTCGGGATTCCCGATACGATCCTGCTCAAGCCCGGCCCGCTCGATACGGCCGAGTTCGATATCATGAAAACGCACACAATCATCGGCGGAAAAACGCTCGGCCAGGCTCTCGCGCAATACCCGGAGGCCCGGTTTCTCGAAGTCGCGCGGAACATCGCGTTCTGGCACCACGAACGGTTCGACGGCTCGGGCTACCCGCACGGTCTCGCGGGAGAAGACATCCCGCTCTGCGCGCGGATTGTCGCTCTCGCCGACGTATACGACGCGCTCACGTCGAAGCGCCCGTATAAAAAAGCCTATCCGCATGAAGCGGCACGCGAGATTATACTGGAAAAGCGGAACCGTCATTTCGATCCGGACATCGTCGACGCGTTCATCGAATCCGACGGGCAATTTTCGGAGATTTCAGCGCGCCTCGCCGCCGTCGAACCGCAGAACGCTCCCGTTTTGGCGGCCGCCTCCGCGAGCGAACGATAACCGAAAGTATCACTCCGCATCGCCGGGCGAGGGTTTCAATCCGCCAGCTTGAGCTTCCACGAAGCGAGAATGACGAACACGACGCCGAATCCGGCGAGCACCGCGACGTCCAGCGCGACCGCGCTCATCCCGTATCCGAACGAAATGATCTTGTGGATGCCGTCCATCGCCCATCCGGTCGGAAAGAGGAAGGCCGCGACCTTGAACGCCCGCGGAACGAGCTCGATCGACCACCAGCATCCGCCGAGCGCCGCCATCACGAGGGTCGTGACGATCGAGACGGCCGACACCTGCTCGGGGTTCCGGAACAGGGAACCGAAGAAGACGCCGAACGCACCCGTCGAGAAGGCGAAGACGGTCATGAGGATGATGAGAGCGCCGGGGCTCTGGCCGAGCGAGATGCGGAAGACGAATTTCCCGACGAGAAGCAGAAACACGATCTGAATAAAGGCGACGAACATCCGCCCGAAGAGCTTGCCGAGGAGGATGCTCCCCCTGCCTGCCGGTGTGTACGCGTATCTTCTGAGCACTCCCGTGAATCGTTCCACGGTTATGACGGCGCCGCTGAAGACCATCGTCATGAGCACGAACATGACGAGATTCCCGGGGACGGAGGACTGGAATCCCGACGGGATCTTCCTCATCTTCCCGGCGGCGCTCGAGCTCACCGTCACGAGAGGCGGCGCCGCGCGGAGCGAATCGAATTCGACCTCGATGGAATCGAGCATGCCGGGCCGCGCCCGGGAGGCCGCCAACAGGCTCCCCGTGACGCTGTCCCCCGCGAGCGCAAATCCCCCCCGGCCCTTCTCCCGCGCGTCCGCCTCGATCTCGATGAGACGAGACACGACCTGCATGAGAGAACGGAAAACAGCCGCGTTCACGGCCTCGCTCGCCTGGATGTCGGCGTCGCTCTCCTTCCTGAGAACGAGCGCGACCTTGCTCCTCGCGAGAACCTTCTCCGTGAAATCGGGCGGAATAACGAGGGTCCGAACGGCCTTGTCCCCCGCCCTGAGGCTATCGACGACGTTAAGCGGCTCCCCGCGCAGCTCGTCGATGAGCGCGCGCGAAACGAACCCCGTATCGGCGTTCTCGATCGTGAGCCGCGCTTTCCTGACTCCGCCGGACTCCCCTCTGAAGGCGAGGCCGAAAGCGAGCATGAAAACGATCGGCATCGCGAAGATCCAGAAGATGACCCCGCGCGCCTCGAGGGTCAGCCTGAAATCGTTCGCCGCGATGAGAGCGATGATCCTGAGTGAGCCCCCGCGCATGCCGCTCATTCCTTCCCCGCGAGCTTGCCCCGGAGCTTCGCCGCGCCGGCGACGCTCGTGACCGCGCCGAGACCGTACACGATCGCGAGGTGCGGCGCGATGCCGCCCCAGCCCGTCTTCTCGATCGCTATCCGCTTCAGGCCGTCGATGACCCAGAACGCGGGAGAGAAGACGGCAGCCTTCTGCATCGCCGGACTCATGACCTCGTACGGGAACATCGCGCCTCCGAAGACGCAGAGGATAATGATGACGACGGGGAGCATGGCGTCGGCGACCCGCTCCGATCTGATGAACCCGTAGAGGAACGCCATGAGACCTACGCACATGAGAATGGAACCGACGACGTGCACGATAAGCTTGAGCGGCGATCCCCAGGCTATCCCGAAGCCGAGACGTCCGATGGCGATGAGGAGCGCGCACGCGACAAGCGTTATCGCGAAGGAAGAGAGCATCTTTCCCGCGATCACATGATCGCTCCGAACGGGGCCCGCGATGATGCGGGCGAGAGTGCCGGCTTCCCGCTCCCGCAGAATATCCCGCATCGTGATCTCGCTGATGAAGAGAAGCCCGATGAGAATGCTCCCCGGCATGATCAGGGCGAGAAAGTTGAACGTCCGCTCCGGCTTCGCATCGGGAGCCGAAACGGTTTCCGATGTGATCGATATGAGCGTATCCGAGAGGTATCCCTTGACGAGCTCGATCCGCGGCTTGGCGCTCGAGAGAAGCCCCGCGAGCTCGGCCGCCTCCGGCCAGCGGCCGCCGGTGAGCATCCCGCGCGCCTCCCCGATCGGCTTCTCGAAAATGCGCGCCGCACCGTCGATCATCACGGCCATCGTCTCCGTGATCTCCTCGACGATGAGAGGAAGAAAGGCCTCCTGCGGGTTCTTGACGAGCCCGATCACCACGGGCTTCCGGTCGAGGATGTTCACCGTGAACCCCTTCGGAATCTCGATGAGCGCCGATGCCTTTCCCCGATCCATGAGGGAACGTCCGGCGACGGAGTCGACCTCGACGAGGTCGATAAGCTCGGCAAGCTTTCCCTGTTTCATTCCTTGCTTGAGAAAATTGGCGGCGATTCCCTTGTCGCTATCGGCGACAAGTACCTTGATGTGCGAGAGCTCCACCTTCCCGTGGCGGCCGAACACGAGCCCCACGAGGAGCGTGAGCCCGAGCGGGATGAGAAACATGCAGATGACGGAGACGGGGCTCCGGAGCCTCCGCTTCATATCGTTGCGTACAATGAGGAGTATTGCGTTCATACGGCCGCTAGTCGCGCAGATCCTTCCCCGTGAGCTTGATAAAGACGCCCTCGAGGCTCGGCTCCTGTATCGAAACCTCTCCAATCGAAATCCCCGCCGAGAAGAGCCTCCCGAGCGCGCCGCTCAGCTCCGCCTGGCCGGGGACCAGCATGCGAAGGGAGCCGTTCTCGAGCTGCTCGACGGCGACCCCCTTGAGGAGCGGGCTCACCTGCTCCTTCGAGAACGCGCCGCTCACGGTCACGAGGTTTCCCTCGCCGGCGAGCTTCACGAGATCCTTGAGCGTCCCCTGGGCGAGAATCTTCCCGCGGTCGATGATCGCGATGCGGTCGCAGAGCTTCTCCGCCTCCTCGAGGTAGTGCGTCGTGTAGATCGCGGTCATGCCCTCCGAGACGCCGTCCCTGATGATGTCGAGGATGTTGATCCGCGCCTGCGGATCGATGCCGAGCGTCGGCTCGTCGAGGAGGATCACCTTCGGCCGGTGGATGAGACCCGCGCTCAGGTTGATCCGGCGCTTCATGCCGCCGGAGTATTCCCGCACCGGGTCGTCAGCCCTGTCCGTGAGCCCGACGAGATCGAGCACGCGGCCAGCTTCCTCACGGAGTCTTTTTCCCGAGAGGCCGTAGAGCCCTCCCCAGAAGTGGAGATTCTCCCTGCCGCTGAGCTCCTCGTACAGCGCGATGTCCTGCGGGACGACCCCGAGCAAGTGCCGGACACGGCGTCCGTCTTTGCGGATATCCATGCCGGATACGCGCACCGATCCCGAATCTGCGTTCAGGAGCCCGGCGATGATCGAGATCGTCGTTGTTTTACCGGCGCCGTTCGGGCCGAGGAGCCCGAATATCTCTCCCTCGCTGACGGTGAAGTCGACGCCTCCGAGCGCGTGGATATCACCGAACGATTTCACGAGCTCGCGAACCTCAATCATCGGAACCCTCCCTGAAATTCTGTTGCCTCATCATACCACATTCCCTACAATGCGCATACGTTTGCGCGCTGAAAAAGATTCCGCGAAACGGCGACGGTTCTCGGCGAAATGGTGGGTACCATGAAATCCTTGATCGGCATCCTCGTTATCCTTCCCTTCATTCTGGCGCCTCTCACGGGCGCGGCGTCCGCGGCCGATCAGCGCGGAATCACCTTCGACGATCTCATCTCCCTCGGAAGGATCGGCGGCTTCGCTGTTTCTCCCGACGGAAAGCTCGTCGCCTTCGAGCTTACCCGGTTCGACAAAGACGACAACTCGTCGAACACCGATATCTATCTCGTTCCCGTCGCGGGGGGAGAGCCGTGGGCCTTCGTGCGAAGCGACGCGGACGACTCCTCTCCGGTGTGGTCGGCCGACGGCAAGCGTCTCGCGTTCCTCTCCGACCGCGGCGGCACGGTCCAGGTATGGACCATTCCCATCGACGGCGGCGAGGCGAAGAAAATCACCGATATCCCCACGGGCGTGTCGAATTTCGTCTGGTCCCCGGACGGGCACACGATCGCGCTCACCTCGAGCGTGTACCCCGAATGCGCGGATATGAAGTGCAACGAAAAGATGCTCGATGACGCGAAAAGCTCCAAGGTCAAGGCCCGCCTCGTCGATCATCTCCTTTTCCGCCACTGGAACAGCTGGCGCAACGGGAAATGGAGCCATCTCTTCGTCGCCGACATCGAAGACTCCTCCCTCGTCGAGGTGAACAAGGGGCGCACCGACGTGCCGCCGATCGCCCTCGGCGGCGACCGGGACGTCGACTTCGCGCCGGACGGGAGCGAGCTCTGCTTCGTCATGAACCCCGATTCGTTCCCGGCCGCTTCGACGAACAACGATCTCTACGTCATGAGCCTCCCCGGCGGCGCGCCCGTCGCAATCACGGCGGCCGGTCGCGGGAACGACAATAGCCCCCGCTACTCGCCCGACGGACGCTTCATCGCGTACCGCTCGATGCCGAGACCGCGCTTCGAGGCGGATCGCTCGCGGCTCATGCTCTACGAGAGAAAAACACGCACGATCTCGAACCTCACGGAGAGCTTCGATTACGCCATCGACGACTTTTCGTGGAGCGGCGACTCGAAGACGCTCTATTTCTCGGTCGAGGACCGGGGGCGGCGCGCTACGGGAAAGGTTTCGATCAGGGGCGGGGACGCCGCGCTCGTCATACGCGGCGGTTACGACACGAGGTTCGCCCTGACTCCCGACGGAAAGTACATCGTTTTCGCGCGGCAGAGCGCGACCCGCCCGGTCGAGCTCTATCGGGCCACAACGAAGGGGAAAGATATCACGCCGCTCACCGGAGTCAACGCCGACGCGCTCGCCGGCCTCGCGATGAACACGATCGAGGAGTACCGGTATGACGGCGCCCTCGGCGCGAAGATACATTGTTACCTCGTGAAGCCCCCCTCCTTCGAGGAGGGCAAGAAGTATCCGCTTATTCTGCTCATTCACGGCGGACCGCAGGGATCGTTCGGAGACGATTTTCATTACCGGTGGAACTCCCAGATGTTCGCCTCGCCCGGATACGTCGTCGCGATGCTCAACCCCCACGGGAGCACGGGCTACGGCCAAGCGTTCACGGACGAGATCAGCGGGGATTGGGGCGGCGCGCCGTTCGAGGACGTCATGAAAGGGGTCGCATTCTTGAAGTCGCTCCCCTTCGTCGACGGAACGCGCGTCGCGGCGGCCGGCGCGTCGTACGGCGGCTACATGGTCAACTGG
>JBAZPL010000061.1:0-13305 GCA_041648155.1 Candidatus Krumholzibacteriia bacterium | reverse complement strand
CTGCCGTTTTCCCAGGGGTATCTCCTCCATCTCTTCAACGTCGGAATGCTTTTTTTCCTCATGGTGGCGGTCTTCATGATCGTCGCACTCGCGTTTCCCGGATTCTACCGCGAGCTTTCGCGGATCATCGTACGCATCGTGTCGCGGGTGCGGAAGAAGGACTACCTGCGGGTGGGGAGCCGGGCGCACGGTGCGATCGACGCGATCGACCGGTGCCACCGGCAGCTCATCCACTACGCGCGGCGGCATTTTCATATCTTTCTCGCCGGGATCCTTTTAAGCGCGGTATGCTTCATTTCGAAATTCGCCGTCGCGTACGTGATCGTGCGGAGCCTCGGTATGCGGGCCTCGTTCATGGACGTGGCGCTCCTCCAGATGGTGATCATTCTCATCAATTATTTCTTTCCGACCCCCGGGGCAAGCGGCGCCGCGGAGCTGAGCTCCGCTGCCCTCATGTCCTCGATCGTTTCGAAAGGGCTCATCGGCTTTTACGTTATTCTGTGGCGCTTGCTCACGACGTACGTGTCGGTGGCGGTGGGGGGCGGAGTCGTGCTCCACGAGCTCGGCAAGAGGGAAAAGGTAGATATCGATAATACGATAGCGGATGACGTTCCCGAGCCGGAGGCGGTCGTCGCGAAGTGAAGCTCGGCGAAGCGATCGAACGAAGGAAACGATGGAAGCAGGTATTGCAGATAATACCGGTGTAGTGTGCAAGACACGGGCAAAGGAAGGTTGGAGATGCGAAGAATCGTGCCATTTCTGCTCATAATCGCCGTGAGCGCACTCGCTTCGACCGAGGCGCACAGCGGGGAGAACGTATGGTATTCGACCCTGGTGCCGGGGTGGGGGCAGGTACGCGTGGGGCATTACGGCCGCGGGGCGCTTTTCCTGAGCGGCGAGCTCGTCGCGCTCACAACGCTCGCGGTCGCCGACATCCAGTACAACCGCGCCGTGGAACAATACGACCGCGCAAAGGCTTCGTACTTGCACGCGACCTACATCGGAGACGCGGTCGGCGAGTATACGCTCATGCACGAACGATGGAATAGCGCGAACGATCTGTACGGAATCCGGCAAACGGCGCTCTACACGGCGATCGGGATCTGGGCCGTGAGCGTCGTGGACATGATTTTATTCGATCCGGAAGAGGAGCCGCCCCTCTCGATCTCGGCGCGGCCGGACGGTTTCCTCGTGACCGGCTCTTTTTCATTCTGAAAAAAGGAGATTACCATGAGGTCTTTCGCATGGTGCGTGCTTGGAGGGATCGCCGCGCTGTGTATTTCATGCGGCAAGGATCATCGGGATCTTCCGACCGGCTTCGCGTACGATCCGCCCCCGGCGCCGACGAATCTCGTCGTGACCGGCGGTGAGGAGCTGAGCACGATCAGGTGGAGCTATCCGGTTCCCGACCGCGCGTCGATCCGCGAGTTCAGAGTATACGAATACTTCGAGGCGTATGACATGATCGAGCTCATCAGCACGACGACCGATACCGTTTTCGTCGATTCGCTGCTCATCGGAAACCTCGGTTACTGCTACAAGGTTTCAGCGGTCGATACGTCGGGTTTCGAGGGATGGCGAACGGGAAGCGTGTGCGCCTTTGTGCGGAGCGCGCGCTGACTTTCCCGAAGCGCTTCCGGGGCCGAAATCCGGGCGCACATCTCGAGTTCGCTGCAAGCGGGTAGGCGGCTTTGTCCGTTCCCATTGCATCGTTGGCACGGAAGGTGCAACACTTCCGCATGGTTTTTCCCGAGGTGTTGAGATGCCTTCCGGCGCAGATGCGGAAAAAACGGCTACGCAGGGTCCGGTGTATCCCCGGGAGACGCTCGACGGGCAGAAGTCGTATCGCGTCATTATCGAGGATATCACCTCCGGCATCGAAACGACCGATTCCTTCGCGATAAAACTCTCGCTTCTCACAAAAACACCGATATCGAAAATGAAGCACGTCGTGCGTTGTTTGCCCGCGCCGATCTGGTCCGGCCAGGGGCGTTCGGGGGCGGAGCACATCCTCGCTCTCATCGAGGAAGCGGGCGGCAGGGGGAGCATCGTCGAGACAGGAGGCGCCCCGCCCGCATCCCCCGCGGGGCCCGGAGCGCCCAGGGAACCCGTGGGGCCCGGGGGGCCGGCCAAGCCCGCCAAAAGCAAGTCGACGTGCCGCTGGTGCGGCTTTCCCATGAAAGAGGAGGAGACGCGCTGCGGATTCTGCATGATGTCGGTTAGGGACGTTGAGAGGCGCGAGCATAAGCCGGAGCCCAGGAAGCGCGCGAAGGTCATATCCCGGAAGCGTCTCATCTGCTGGGCCGCCGTTATCATCGTCGTGATCATGGTAATCATCAAAATCATCATGGGGTAGTGTTCACAGGACATCGCCGGTGGGCCTAGAAAAAGGCTCCTTGCTCCGGCGGCTCGATCGCGATGCTTCGGAGCGACGGATACGCCTTGACGAGCGCGTCGGGCATTCGCTGCCTCTCACGCGAGAGAAGGTATTTCATCTGGAAAGCGTTCACGAGCGCCTGGGCGCGAAAGTGGTTGTTCGTGATGATATAGAGCGCATCCGATTTCGCGGCAATCCGCTCGGCCCGCTGCCTCCATTCCTCCAGTTCATCCTCGCGGTAAAGATAGTCATAGCGTTCGTCGCGTCCCGCGCCGCTGCGCGCCCAGTCCTGGCGGTTCCGGCCGTGAAGCCGGATATACGCGAATCGCCGATCGGTGACGATTTCCGTCGGCGGCATGGATGCACCGACGGCCGGCTGGTCGATATTGCAGAAGGCAAGACCGCATTCCGAGATGAGCGCCTCGGTTGACGGCGCATTCCATGAGCCGTGGCGAAGCTCGACCGCCGTGGGGAGATCCTTGAACCAGCGACCGAGGTCGGCGAGCAGGCTTCGATTCTCGGGAGAATCCCGGAACGACCACGGGAACTGAAGGAGAAAGCCCCCGATCGCGTTCCGCGCGAGGAGCGTATCGAACGACCGGATGAATCGCCGCGCTTCGTCCGCCGTGCCGGCCCGTTCGTGGGTGAACCGCCGGAGAACCTTGACGGTGAAAGTGAATCCGCTCACGTCGGCGGTGCGTTCGGCCCAGCTCCGCACGAGATGCGGCGAGGGCGTGCGATAGAATGGGCTGTTGAGCTCGATGCAGTCGAAGGAGCGCGCAATCGTGAGCAGACCGTCGATTTTTCTGCCCGGCGGGTATACGGGACCGACCCAGTCCGCGTATGACCATCCCGCGGGGCCGACGTGAATCGCTGCGCCTGTTGGACCTATTTCCATCGTGCAAACCTCGGGCTCAGCATAGCGTCCGCCGTGCGGTTTCTCAAATCATTTTTCCCCCCGGCGCGCCTCGGGAGACAGGAACCGGGGAGGCGTTTTTACTGCTGGCAAATGCCGCGCCTATCGCGTATAAGGTCGATATGCGTGCGTTTGAGCTCCAGAGATCCGAGCGGATCGCGCTCTGTGCGATCATCGCAACCGCTCTGTCTCTCCGATTCTTTCGCCTCGCGCACCAATCGCTCTGGGTCGATGAGATTCTCTCATACAGGGCGTTTGTATCGGCGGCGGGCGTTCCATACTGGAAGAAATTTCTCTACGATGTGCACGGGCCGCTCTATTCGCTCTTTATGCATTTCTGGAGCGCCGTGTCGAAATCCGATTTCTGGCTCAGGACGCCGAGCGCGGTAGCGGGGGCGCTCGCCGTATACGCGCTGTTCCGTTGGTTCGTGGAAATCGGGAGGAGGGATCTCGCGATTCCCGCCGCGCTTTTTATGGCGCTGAGCCCCTTTCATATCTACTATTCCCAGGAGCTCAGGTTCTACGCGTTCCTTTCGTTATTCGCCGTGCTCGCGCTCATCGCCTTTGAGCGGTTTCGCGCCGCTCCAACCGCGCGGAGCGGCGCCTTTTTCGGCGTCGCGTTCGCTTGTGCGTGCCTTTCGCATTTCTCGGCGATCTTTCTCGGCGCGGCGTTTCTCGTCTACCTCATCTGCAGCGGGCGGTTCAGGGGAGCTCATCTCCGTTTCGGCGCGCTCGCCGCTGCGATTGCGCTCGTCATGATTTCCCCCTGGATTTACCGCGAGATTTGGTTTCTGCGGCAGATAGACGTCGTCGACATCTCGACGCTCGCCGTCGAGGAGCGGCTGAGGGGGGAACTCACCTTGAGCCGCTGGTCGTACCCCTATGCGCTCTTTGCTTTCTCATCGGGATATTCCCTCGGTCCGGGCCTCCGCGAGCTTCATCTCGTGACTACCGCGACCGGTCTCTTCGGGAAGCACGCGATTGCGATCGGCGCCACCGGCATCATTTTCGGCGGTCTCCTGGTGTCGGGGATCATCCGTTCGGCGCGACGGGGCCATCTCGGCCTTTTCCTCGCGGTGATTCTCGTCACGGTCGCCTCCGCCACCGTCGTTACCGCTTTCAATATCAAGGTATTCAACGTGCGGTATCTGATGTGCGCGTTCCCGCTGTACCTGGCGCTTGTCGCATACGGGCTGCCGTCGGGGAAACGAGTGCGTCTCATCGCCGCCGCGGCCGTTTGCGTGGTGATGCTCGTTTCGGACGGCAACTACTATTTTAACCCGATGTATGCGCGGGAAAACGTGCGGGACGCCGCTGCTGTGATCATGAGGAGCGAGGAGAAGGGGGATCTCATTTATGCGCCGGCCGTCGAGGAGGTATTTGCCCATTATTACAGGGGGCCGAACACGATCAGGTTCATCGATCCGTCCGGCCTCGGAGAGGCGCGCATCGACGAGGAGGTAACCCGCAGCTTCGCCTCGTATCCGCGAATATGGTACCTGCGAAGCCGAAGCTGGGACAGGGATCCCGACGATTTCCTCCTGCGAGCCTTGCCGGCACATGGGGAAAACGCGCTGAAGTGGACCGCTCCCGGAGTTGACTTGAACTTGTACGTTAAACGAACGCGATAATCCCTTATATAAATTGCTGCTTCTCGTGCTTGCGCGGTACGCTCCGCAGGTCCCATTGACGAAATCCGGAATCGGGCTATACTGAATAGTGAGGGTCGGTATCATCAGGGGGGGAGCCCGTGATGAGCGAAAGCCCGAGATGGACAAGTTATTCACGAAAAGCCATTGGCGATAGCTCTTCTATGGCATTTTTTATGCTTGGGAGAATCTGCCTTTCAAGAACGGGTCGCTGCCGTTCATGATGGCAAGGAGGCTCGTCGCAATGAAGATGGTCATGATTCTCTGCGCCTGCGCTGTACTGGCCGCTTCCATCGGATGCTCGTGCGTTTCAACCGTTGAAAGGGTGAATCGGACCCCGGTCGCCGCCCGCGAGGATTACGTCAAGCTCCATCCGGAGTGCGCCTATGGCGAAACCATCGTAAACGGGGAGATCGTACGCGGGATGAAGTCGCACGAGGTTCTCGCCTCGTGGGGGTTTCCGAACGTCTACATCGTCACCAGAACGTCCCCGTCGGAGCTGTGGATCTACTACCTCAAGGATCGCGACTCGCTCACGATGCTCATCTATACGTTGACGTTCGCCGATGATACGCTGCAGGTATGGGATATCGATCAAAAGCGTTTCGTAGGGCAGGGCATTGTCTCGACCGCCGACAAGAAGCACGCTGTGCCTATCGCGACGGTTCAGGATATGCGAAGGCGGTAGCGCGGACTCGCCCGCAAGCGCCGCGGCGCGCGCTTCGCCGCATCCGCGGAGTAGAGATGATCGCGGCGTCCGTGGCGCGTCCGGATGCCCCTTTTTCAAATTGACATTAACCTCCCCTCCAAACTATCCTCAGTTGTGATTGTTCGGAACGCGCGAATGCTTTTCGAGAAAGGATTCTGCCCCATGATCGCAAAGCATCTTCGGCTCGCCGAAGAAGATGAACGGGATCCGCTGCATGACATGTTCGGCTTGTTCACGAACGAGCGCTTCGGGCGCGGCACGGTGAGGATCCATTCCGATCTTACCTGGGAACCGCCGACCGATATCGCTGAAACCGAAAGCGAGATCGTCGTTACCGTGGACATCGCCGGCATGACCGGGAAGGACATCAGTGTCGTGACCGACGGGAAGACCCTTCGAATCAACGGCACGAGACGGAGTCCAACCGCGCCGGGTGCCAAGCAATTTCATATGCTCGAGATACAGTGCGGGCCCTTCGAGCGCGCTGTCGAGCTTCCGGGCCGTGTCGATCCGGCGAAGGTATCCGCCCACTATTCAAAGGGGATGCTCCAGATCCGGATCCGCAAGCTCGACCTTGCGGAGTACGTAAAAAAAGTGGAGATCGATTGAAACCGTCGCGCCGAAGCCATCGAAAGGGTTCAGAAGTCGACGCCATAGCCGAAGGCAGCGAACTTCTTCGCGAGATTCCGGAGGAGCTCGCGATCATTCCGATCAACGACGCCGTGGTATTTCCATACATGCTCATCCCGCTCATCCTCACCGACACGAATCTCATCAGGCTCGTCGACGAAGCGCTCGCCGGAAGCAAAATCATAGGCGTTTTCACGCAAGTCAACAAGGACGTGCAGACGCCCGGCCCGGACGATGTGTACCGGACCGGCTGCGCGCTCCTCATCCAGAAAATGGCGCGGTTCCCCGACGGGCACGTTCGAATCATCGGGCAGGGGCTCGCGAGGATCTCGATCCGGCAGTTTACCGACGAGCTTCCGTTTATGCGAGCGCGGATCACGGTTCTCTCCGAGGAAGATCCGAAAGACGACCGAACGAAGGCGCTCATGCGGAACGTCGTCTCCGCTTTCTTCATGATCGTCGATTCCTCTGGGAGCTACCCCGAAGAGACCAAGGGGATCGTGTCGAGCATCAGGAGCGCGGGGAGACTCGCCGATATGCTCACGGCGAACCTCGCCATGGAGATCGCCGATAAGCAGAAGGTTCTCGAGATCCTCGATCCGGTGAAGCGATTGGGCTTCATCTATGAATTCATCACGGGCGAGCTCGAGATCGTGAAGATCGGAGAGAAGATCAAGCGGGATGTCCGCAAGGAAATGGACAAGGAGCAGCGCGAATATTTCCTGCGCCAGCAGATCAGGGCGATCCAGAAGGAGCTCGGCGAGGAGGACGTCGGCCTCGAGATGGACGAGTTGAAGGAGAGGATCGACGGGGCGGCGATGCCGGCGACCGCTCGGGAAGCGGCGCTCAAGGAATGGGGGCGCCTCAGGAAGATGTCGGCGAATTCCGCCGAATACATCGTCGTGCGGACGTATCTTGACTGGTTTCTCGAGCTCCCCTGGGAGCGATCGACCCTGGATATCCTCGATATCGAACGGGCTCGCCGCGTTCTCGACGCGGACCACTACGACCTCGATCAGGTGAAGGAGCGCATCATCGAGTTCCTTTCGGTCAAGAAGCTCAAGAAGAGCCTCAAGGGATCCATCCTGTGCTTCGTCGGCCCCCCGGGTGTCGGGAAGACCTCGCTCGGCAAGAGCATCGCGAGCGCTCTTGGCCGCAACTTTGTGCGGATGTCGCTCGGCGGCATCAAGGATGAAGCCGAGATCCGGGGCCACCGGCGCACTTACATCGGTGCGCTGCCCGGCAAGATTATCCAGGGAATCCGCACCGCGGGGAGCAACAATCCCGTTTTCATGCTCGACGAGATCGACAAGCTCGGGAACGATTATCGGGGCGATCCCGCTTCGGCGCTTCTCGAGGTGCTCGATCCGGAGCAGAACAATTCATTCGAGGATCATTACATCAATATCCCGTTCGATCTTTCGCGCGTCATGTTCATCACGACGGCGAACGTGCGGGACACGATTCCCGCGCCTCTTCTCGACCGGATGGAGATGCTCGAGCTTCCCGGTTACATCACCTATGAAAAAACGAGAATTGCGAAGCGATTCCTCATCCCGCGCCAGCTTTCGGAAACCGGAGTTCCGGCACGGAAGCTCCTCTTCACGAACGAAGCGATCGTTCGGATCGTCGAACGCTATACGCGGGAGGCGGGGGTGCGCAATCTCGAACGGCGCATCGCGGCAATCGCGCGGAAGAGCGCCCGAAAGATCGTTGAGCGCCGGAAGGGTCCCTTCCGCATAACCGGTGGCAATCTGAAAAAATGGCTCGGCCCCGAGGAATATCCCGAAGAGGAGATGCGCCCTGTTCCGGCCGTCGGGGTATCGACCGGCATGGCACGATCGGCCGCGGGGGGAACGATTCTTTTCATCGAGGCGATCACCGTCAAGGGAAGCGGGAAGCTCAAGCTCACGGGGAGTCTCGGGGAGGTCATGAAGGAGTCTGCGGAGGCGGCGCTCAGCTTCGTCAAGTCCCGGTACGCGGTCGAGGGGGCCGAGAGCCCATTCTTCGACGTGTACGACATTCACCTCCACGTGCCGTCCGGCGCGGTGCCGAAAGACGGCCCGAGCGCGGGAGTAGCCATCGCGGCGGCGCTCGCGTCGCTCGCCCTGAACCGAAAGGTCCGCAACGAGGTCGCCATGACGGGAGAAGTGACGTTGACGGGAAAGGTGCTTCCGGTCGGCGCGATCAAGGAAAAGGTCATCGCGGCGAACCGTGCCGGTATCCGGGAAATCATTCTGCCGCGTCTGAACGAGAAGGACCTCGAAGAGATCCCCGAGCGGATCATGAAGGGCATGCGCTTCCGCTTCATCGACCGGGTTGACGAGGGAATATCACTGGCGCTCGTCGCCGCAAATGCGCGGCGCGCATCGAGGCAAAGGCGGCGGTATGGGCGAACGTGAGGACGGACGATATCTCATTCCCCGGCTGTTTTCCTATTTCGCGCGGAGCGTCGGCACGTCGCGTGCGTTCCATCTTCCCGCAGATATCGCCAACGCCTCGTCGCTGATTTTCATCGACTCGGGAGATCTCGTCGATCTCCTCTTCGCCGCGCCCGTCATCAATTTCTTCGCGGCGCATTTCCCGCTGATAAAGACGACATTCCTCGTGCGGAGCGCCGACGCCGAGCTCGTAAAAGGGCTCATGCGCGTGAATGCGATCATCTCCTACGAACCCCGGCAGCTCAAGCTCTATTCGGCCGATTATCTCGCGCTCACGCGGAAGCTCAGGAAGAAGAAAATCGACGTCGCCATTCTCTTCGATCGCCGTTTCTCCCTCGACCGGCACCTCCTTGCATTCGCGATCGGCGCGCCGATACGGATCGGGTTCGCGCATCCCCTCGCATTTCCCTTTCTCAATTGCGAAGTCCGTCTCTCCGAGGGGGGATATGAGGGAAAAAAGATGCCGCGAATTCTCCAGGCAATCGGAATCAAGCTCGACGAAGGATGGGATACGGTCTCGCTCGTGCCGCGCGAGGTCCAACACGCCCGTCAGCTCAAGCATTTCTGGAAGCCGGAGAAGGATCTCCTCATGGTAGGGCTCGATCCGAGCAGCAGCAAGACGAGGCATCACGTCATTCCGGAGATCATCGCATACCTCGCGAACAATCTTGCGAGCCGCCGACGCGCGAAATTCCTCCTTTTCGCCAACCCCTGGGACGAGAAGCTCGTCAGGGAGCTTACCGCGGAGCTCAAGGGTGTCGTGATCGACCTCAAACCGGAGAGTCTGAGCGAAACGGTCGCCCTCCTTTCGCAGTGCGACCTGTTTCTCTCCGGCAATACGAACCTGTTCCATTTTGCGGCCGCGCTCAATGTGCCGACGATCGGGCTGTTTACCAAGTTCGATCGATCGGGATGGATTCCGGAGCGCGCTCCGAACGTCAGGATTTTCCAGGGGACGCGCGGGGAGAAGCTCTCGCTCAAGGACTTTTTCGGCATCGTCGAAGAGGTGCTCGCCGCGAGGGACGCGGTTTCAACGGAGCTTTAGCGCGCACAAGGGGGAAATGACGCCGTGCCCTGGCCCCGCGCCAACCGTACCTACGTGAGACTGCTGCGGTATCTGGTGCCGCTCCGGCGGCGGGTGGCATTGCTTTTCGTCGTCACCGCGCTTTTCGCCGCGCTGAGCGGGGTCTCGCTCGGGCTCATTCCGCCGTTCCTGCATATTCTGTTCGGTGAGGGAACGGCGCTGCCCATCGCCGACCCGATTTCGACCGAGCGCGGAATCCCGCTCCCCGGATCATGGGAACGAGCGAAAACGACCGTCATCGAATCGGCGAGCGGTTTCATTTACGACGGTTCCCCGATCGAACGCCTCGCCCGCTTCTGCCTCGTGTTTTTCGGTCTTATGATTCTCAAGAATATATTCGGGTATCTGAGCATGTATATGACGATCAGTCTCGAGCAATCGGTGCTCTTCCGGGTTCGGAACGACCTGTACGGCAAAACGCAGATGCTTCCGCTCTCCTTCTTCGATCGTGAAAAAACGGGGCATCTCATTTCGCGGATCACGAACGACGTGACGAACCTGCGCGGCGTCGTGGTGGGTTCGCTCACGAGCATCGTCCAGAACGGTCTCATGGCGGTCATCGCGATCGCGATCGTATTTCTCACGTCCTGGAAACTGTCCCTCCTCACGCTCATTCTCCTTCCCACCAACGTCCTCCTCATCGGCATCATCAGCCGCAAGCTCCGCAAGAAGAGCATGCGCGCGCAGGAACGAATGGCCGATATGACCTCGGTGCTCCAGGAAACGATCTCGGGCGTGCGCGTCGTGAAGGCGTTCGGGATGGAGGAATTCGAGAAAAAGAAATTCAACGCATTCAACAGAAGGTATTTCAAGGAATATCTCAGAATGCGCCGCCTCGCGGAATTCGCCTCGCCGACGAGCGAGACCCTCGGTACGCTCGCGGCCGTCGTTCTCATTTGGTACGGCGGCAAGCTCGTGCTCAGCGAGAACCTCGATCCGGCGAACCTTATGCTTTTTATCGGGGCGATGCTGTGGGTCATTTCGCCGGTCAAGAATCTGAGCAAGCTCAACAGCGTCATCAATGAAGGGCTCGCGTCGGGGGATCGTGTGTTTCAGGTCCTCGACATCGCGTCCGAGCAGGAGGAGTCGGGTACCGCGGAGCTGGACGATTTTCGCGACGAGATCGTGTACGAGAACGTGACGTTCAGCTACGGGAACAATATCGACGTGCTGCGCGACGTGAGCTTTCGCATCAAGCGCGGGGAGGTGGTCGCCGTCGTGGGGCCCAGCGGCGCCGGCAAGTCGACCGTCGCGGATCTGCTGCCCCGTTTCTACCGCCCGACGGCTGGGAGGATTCTCATCGACGGGATGGACATCGCCGGCGTATCGATAACCTCGCTTCGTTCCCTGATGGGGATCGTCACGCAGGAAACCATTCTCTTCAACGATACGATCTTCAATAACATCGCCTACGGCATGGAAGACTGCCCCGAAGAAACGGTTGTGCGCGCGGCGAAGGCCGCCAACGCCCACGAGTTTATTCTCGCCGCTCCGCAGGGCTATCAGACGGTCATCGGCGACCGAGGCGTCCAGCTCTCGGGCGGGCAGCGCCAGCGAATTGCCATTGCGCGCGCCCTTCTCAAGAATCCGAAGATCCTCATACTCGACGAAGCGACGAGCTCCCTTGATGTCGAAAGCGAGACGCTCGTGCAGGAAGCGATCGACCGGCTCATGAAGGGAAGGACGAACTTTGTCATCGCCCACCGTCTTTCCACGATACGGAACGCCGATCGGATCATCGTCATCGAGGACGGGAAGATCAGGCAGATCGGCACCCACGAGGAGTTGATCGGTGAGGAAGGGATCTACCGGAAGCTGTACCACCTGTACGCCAGGTCGTGAAGAAATCATCGTCCTCGCTCCGAGCTGGTTGGGGGATGCCGTGATGGCGACCCCCTTTCTCCTCGCCCTGCGCCGGCGGCTGCCGGCCGCCCGGATTGTCCTCGTGTGCCGCGAGTACGTGTCCGAAGTCTTCAAGCGGAGTCCGGCGATCGATTCGATCATCGAGTACCGGGGGAGGAGTATGCGGGCGCGTATCGCAGCGGCACGGGAAACGGGCGCGAACGGTTTCGACGCGTGCTTCGTTTTGTCCCCTTCGTTTTCGGCGGCTCTCGTTGCATGCAGCTCGCGGTCGCGGCGCAGGATCGGATATGCGGGCCAATGGAGGAGGATCCTTCTCACCGACGCGCTCGATGAAACGGGCTATCGCACCGGGCATCTTTCGGCGGCATACCTGAGACTCCTCGAGCGGTACTCGGGGGAGGCGGAACCCGGGCTCCCGCTCCCCGCCGTTATTCCGCCCATTTCGTGGCGTGAGACGGCGCGCGAGTTCGCGGGAGGGGATAGCTATTTCGTTCTTGCGCCCGGGGCAACGTACGGCTCGGCGAAGGTGTGGCCGCATGAGCGGTACGTCGCGCTCGCCAGGCTGCTTTTGGATCGAAGGGGCGGAACGGCGGTCATCGTCGGAAGGAACGAGGAACGGGAAGGGGCCGCCGTCCTCGCGGGAAACATCGGAGCGGGAGCACGGAATATCGCCGGGACGCTCTCCCTGGAAAGGCTCTTCGCAGTTCTCCGGGGAGCGAGGATCACGATCGGGAACGACAGCGGACCCGTGCATGTCTCGGCGGCGCTCGGCGTGCCGACCGTGGCCGTGTTCGGGCCGACGAGCGTCGATTGGACGGCTCCGCGCGGTTCCGCGGTTCGAATCGTGCGGGAGGATATCGGCTGTGCCCCTTGCTTCAAGCGGGAGTGTCCGTTCGGTTCCCCTCGATGCCTCGCGCAGATAGGGGTCGATCGGGTCTTCGAGGCCGCGCTGTCTCTCATCGATACGGGCTCGGATTGAAAGAGAGCGATGGATCTTAACGAGGAAGCTCGGCGAAGGGGGATGAAGCTCAGAATCCTCGTGACGAGGCTCCGCTACCTCGGCGACGTGATTCTCACGACCCCTGCCGTGGCGGCGCTCAAGGAACGTTATCCCGAAGCTGAAATTCATTACGCGACCGAGCGTCCGTATGCTGATATTCTCGAACAGAATCCCGATCTCACCGGCATAATACGCCTCTCTCGGGACGCGCGGGGAGCGCTCGGGGAGATCGCAAAGATCCGGAGTTTCCGTTATACCGCATGCATCGATCTCTTCTATAACCCGCGAAGCGCGTTTCTTCTCTCTCTCTCGGGGATTCCGATACGGGTCGGAGGATCGAGGAAGCTCCGCCGAAGGCTTTACACGCACCGATACGCGGTTCCGCCGGACACGCGGAGCGCGATAATGCATCATGTCTCGGCGATGGGTGTCTTCGACGCCGGAAAACGGGATTCCCTTCCGCGCGTGTATCTCGCGCGGGATGAAACCGATGCCGGGCGCGAGCTCCTCGATCGGATCGTCGGGAGGAGGGAGGCCGGACGCAGGATCATTGCGATGCATCCCGGCGGGACGTGGCAGTCAAAGCGATGGCCCATCGGGTCGTTCGCGAAACTTGCGCTTCTTGCTCGCGATATG
>JBAZPL010000060.1:0-13376 GCA_041648155.1 Candidatus Krumholzibacteriia bacterium | reverse complement strand
AGGACGCGTACGGATGCTACGGCGCGGAGATCGACGCCAGATCGATCGTGTTCCTCAGGGCGGGGTACACGGCCGATGCGAACAGGGAAGGCGACCGTTTCTCCGTCGGAGGAGGGCTCAAGCTCTTCGACCGTCTCATGCTCGACTACGCCTGGACGCCTTACGGAGACCTCGGTTCATTCCATAGAATCTCGATCTTCGCGTACTAGGGGCGCCGGCCGGGCGCGCCGGCTCATATGATTGCTCCGATACTCTTCATAGTTTTCGCCGGAGCGGTGCTTTACGCATACGCGCTCTATCCGCTCGCCCTCGCTCTTCTCTCGCTCGGCAGGAAACCCCCCGCGCCCGTCGCCGATCCGGCCGACGGGGCGCTCCCCGCGGTAACCCTCCTCATCGCCGCGCTCGACGAGGAGGCGATCATCGCCGAGAAGATCGAGAATTCGCTGCGCCTGGATTACCCGCGGGGCAAGCTCCGCGTCGTCGTCGTATCCGACGGCTCGACCGACCGTACGGACGAGATCGTCCGCCGCTACGAGCCGCGCGGCGTAACGCTCTTCCGCGTCGAACCGCGCCGGGGGAAGAGCCTCGCGAGGAACCGGGCGGCCGAAGCGGCGACGGGGGACGTGCTCGTCATGAGCGACGCGAACGCGATGTACGAGCCCGACGCGGTCAGAAAGCTCATGCGGCATTTCGCCGATCCTTCAGTCGGGGCCGTTTGCGGCGAGCTTCGGCTGATGCGGGAACGCGGCCGCGAGAATCTCTACTGGCGATACGAGAAATGGATCAAGCGCCTCGAGAACCGGTTTCATTCGATTATCGGCGCGAACGGCTCCATATACGCGATCCGGCGGTCTCTCTACGTGCCCCTTCCCGCCGAGGTCGACGACGATTTTCTCGAGCCGCTTCAGGCGTTTCTCGGCGGGCACGGCGTGCGCTACGAGCCGGAGGCCGTGAGCATCGAGCGCGACATCGAGTCGAGAAACGTCGTGCGTGAGTTCTCCGCGAAGCGGCGGACCGTGCTGCGGGGCATCCAGAGCCTGCATTATCTCTCGAAGGTCGCCAGTCCCTTCCGGCACCCGGCGCTGGCATTCGAGCTCGTTTCGCACAAGATTCTTAAATGGCTCGGTCCCTTCTTCCTCGTCGGCATTCTCGCGGCGAACGCGTTTCTTCTCGATCGTCCCGTCTTCATCGCGGCGTTCGTGATCCAACTGTTTCTCTACGGATGGGCGATCGCGGGCATTGCGACGGGGCGCCGGATCTTTTACATTCCGGCGTTCTTCGTCCTCACGAACGCGGCGGCGTTCTCCGGGGTCATCGCGTTCATCGCGGGAAGGCGGAGCAGAACATGGCGGAAACAGAGAGAATAAAAGACGGCGGCGCCGTCATCACGAGCACGGGGAACGACAGTGTGAAACGCGCCGTCGCTTTGCGCGACAAGCGCGAGCGCGACAGGACCGGTCTCATGCTCATCGAAGGGGTCCGCGAGATCGAGCGGGCGCTACAGGCCGGGATCGCGCTCGAGCGCGTGTATTTCTGTAGCGCCGTCATCGAACGCGACGAGGAGCTCTCGCTGCTCTCATCCCTCGTCGAGTCGCGCGCGCGCACCGTGGAAGTCACCACCCGCGTTTTCGAAAAGATAACGTACCGCGGCGGCTCGGGCGGATTCCTCGCGATCGCCCGGCAGCCATCGATCGCTCTTTCGGACCTTCCCGCGACGGGGGATGCGCTCTTCCTCGTCGTCGAGGCGGTCGAAAAGCCGGGAAATCTCGGCGCGATAATCAGGTCCGCGGACGGCTCCGGCGCCACGGGGATCATCGCGTGCGGCGCCGGGACCGACCTCTACAATCCGAACGTCATCCGCGCGAGCCTCGGTACGGTCTTCACCGTCCCGTGCGCCCGGGCGGAGGCCTCGGAGGCCGTCCGCTGGCTCGGGGAAACGGGCACGACGATCGTGACGGCGACGCCCGGCGGAGAGCTTCCGTACACGGCAGTCGATTTCACGGGACGCCGCGCGATAGCCGTCGGAGCGGAAGACGCCGGTCTCACGCCCGCCTGGCTCGAGGCCGCGGAACACCGCGTGCTGATTCCCATGAAGGGCGCGGCGGACTCGCTCAACGTCTCGGCGACGGCGGCGATTCTCCTCTACGAGGCCCTGAGACAGCGCGAAGCCCGCTGACGCCTCACGGCATCCGCTGACGCCGCGCCGGCTCGCATTCGCCATGAACACCCTCGCAAACACCCTCGCAAATGCTCTGTACCGGGCGGCCGTTTTGGAGTATACTGGCGTCGGTCCCAACAAGGAGATTTCCCTATGGCATTGGAATCGATCTTCGCCCGGCGCAGCATTCGAGCGTACACGGGGGAGCCGGTGAGCCACGAGGCGATCACGCAGATTCTCGAGGCCGGAATGGCCGCCCCCTCGAGCAATAACCGGAAGCCATGGCACTTCGTCGTGATCCGGGATCGCGCGACACTCACGAAGCTCGCCGAGGCGCATCCGCACGGGAAGATGCTGAGCGAGGCCGCGGTGGCGATCGCCGTCTGCGGAGACATGACGATTTCCCCCGACTTCTGGGTACAGGACTGCTCCGCGGCGACCGAGAACATGCTCGTCGCCGTCGCCGCCCTGGGGCTCGGCGCCGTCTGGCTCGGCGGCCACCCGCGCGAGGATCGCGTTTCAGCGATCAGAGCGGTGCTCGGCATACCGGAGCACGCCGGTGTTCTATGCCTCATCTCGATCGGCCACCCGGGAGAGAAGAAAGACCCGAGAACCCAGTACGACCCGAAAAGGATCCACGATGAAAAATGGTGAGAAGCCGCCCGCCCCAGGGAGCGTGAAACGCCGCCCCGCCCCCGAGGGGGAGCTTTTCCGCGAAGACGTGTTCGAGGCGATCATCGCGCATCTCGAGGGCCGCTTCGATTCGCACGATTTCATCTTCGAGATGATGCGCCGCTTCCCGCGCGAATACACCGCTTCCCTCTACGAATGCAGGCGGTCGAAGGATCCCATTCAGACGCTCCATGCGAAGATCGGCCGGAAGCTTCTCGAATTCGGCGATCTCATCAGGAAGACCGAGCGCAAATCCTCGCGGAACGCTCGCGGGCTCCCTTCCGGCAACCAGCACTGGGAGAAGATCGAGACGGAAGAGCACTGAGAGGCGCCTTACATGAAAGAATCGACCGGACTGCGCTCGACACGCATGTTCTTCGTCGCCTCGTTCCTGATCGCGACCGTGCTCATCGCGTCTCTCTCCCTCGCGCAGCCCCTCAAGTCGAACATCGCGGCCGGGTATCTTTGGGGAATCTTCCTCGTGCTCGGCACGCGCGCGATCGGTTCCTGCACGGGAAAACGCCGACGCTATCTCCGGTTCTTCCTCGTCGCCGCCGCCATCAACCTCGTCATCACGCCCCCCGAGGTTTTTCTGAGGCTCAGGGGCTTCAGCTACGAGCCGAACATACAGTTCGGCTACCCGCGGCCGTACCAGATAAGCTCCGCCGAACGCGACGAGAAGCTCTTCTGGACGCTTCCGAAATCGCGCCCCGGCATCAACTCGTACGGATTTGACGGTCCCGAACCGGCGCGGCCGAAGCCGGCCGGCACGTACCCGATCGTCTTTCTCGGCAACACGTGCACGTATTCGGGACTGCCCGCCATAACGGAACTCCTTTTGCGCGAGACGCACCCCGAAGTCGAATGCCTCAACTTCGCGCTCCCCGGTTACTCGAGCTACCAGGGCACGCTGATCGCCAAATCCATCCTCGCGGAGCTCGAGCCCGATCTTCTCGTCGTTTCCTTCGGCTGGAACGACCGGTGGCTCGCCTTCGGCGAGATCGACGCGGAGAAGAGAATCATTGCCGACCGCGGCGCGGGGCGAAGCGCGGCGGGTGAACTCTATTCGCGGTGGCGGCTCCTGCAGCTCTCGCGAAAGGCGCTCGCTCCGGTCCTCGGGGAATCGAAGCCGCTCGAGGTCTCCCGCGTTCCCGCCGATCAGTTCAAGAAGAATCTCGAGGAGATCGGAGCCGAGGCGGAGAGGCTCGGCGCTCCCGTGATCTTTGCGACTGAGCCGAGCTCCCATCCGTCGCTCGGCGTTCCCGACGATGTCGTTTCGAGCACGTACGCGAAATCGAAGGGAGACGCTCTCGCGCTCTTCCGGCAGTACAACGACATCATCCGCCGCGTCGCAAGCGAGCGGCGCTCGTGGCGCCTCCTCGATCTCGATGCCCTCATGAGCTCGCGGAGCGAGGTGCGGCGGCTTTTCAACGAGGACGGCGTCCGCTACAGCAAAGCGGGTACGGCCGTGGTCGCGGATCTCGAAACACGGTACATACTCGAACATTTCCTGGCTCCCCATGGAACGTAAGAGCGGCGCGTATCCCTCCTACCTGGCGCTCCTCGAGAGCGGCGAGTTGGCGGCCCGACGCGACCGCGCTCTGGCGATGCTCGAATCATGCTCGTTGTGCCCGCGCGCGTGCGGCGTGAACCGGCTCGGGAATGAAAAGGGCGTCTGCCGCGTCGCCCGCCGCGCCGTCGTATCGAGCGCGCATTCCCACTTCGGCGAGGAAGCGCCGCTCGTGGGAACCGCCGGCTCGGGAACGATCTTCTTCAGCGGCTGCAACCTGAAATGCCTCTTCTGCCAGAACTACGAGATCAGCCACCTGCTCGCCGGGGATGAGACCTCCGCGAACCGCCTCGCGTTTCTCATGCTCCGCATCCAGGAGATGGGGTGCCATAATCTCAATCTCGTCACGCCAACGCATGTCCTGCCCCAGATACTCGAGGCGCTCGAGTTCGCGGCGAAGGGCGGGCTGCGCATTCCGATCGTCTACAACACGGGAGGATACGATTCAATCGAGGCCGTGCGGCTCCTCGACGGCGTCGTCGATATTTACATGCCCGACGTGAAATATCTCTCGCCCGAAGCCGCGGCGAAATACTCCGGCGCCGCCGACTACCCGAAGGTGATCCGCGAGGTGCTCCGCGAGATGCATCGCCAGGTGGGGGATCTCGATATTCCGGCCGACGGAATCGCCCGGCGGGGTCTTCTCGTGCGGCACCTCGTAATGCCCGGCATGCTCGGGGACACGAAGGAGATCGCCGCGTTCCTCGCCGGCGAGATCTCGCGCGACACCTATATCAACGTCATGGCCCAGTACCGGCCCGAGTACCTCGCGAGCGAGCACCCGCCGCTCGACCGGCCGCTCTCGAGAGACGAATGGACCGAGGCCCTGCGTCTCGCCCGCGCGGCGGGGCTCCGCCGATTCGACGAGAGCTGAAGAGAATGCTCTGGCGGGCCGCCGGCGCCGATAGTACACTGGAATCTCCGCGCGCCTCCGCGCGGCAATCTCCGCGCGCCTCCGCGCAGCCCGAGGAAGAGGAGCTCTGCGATGAACTCGAAAATACCGAACGGCGGGGCGCCGCATCCGAGCACCCGCCCCCTCGACTACGTCTTTCTCCTGCGGCCCATGATCCTCATCCCCGTCTGGACCTTCTTCCTCCTCGGCGCCCGTCACGGCACGCTCGCCGCGGGAATCGACATCGACGCGCCGCGGCTCATCGCCGGACTTTTTTCGTTCACCGCGCTCCTCGGCGCGATCTACATCATGAACCAGATCGCCGATCGCGCGGCCGACCTCGCGGGGAACAAGCTGTTTCTATTATCGAGGGGAATCGTTCCGGTGCGCGCGGCGTGGATCGAGGTGGGGGCGCTCGTCGCCGTTTCTTTCGGCGTAGCGCTTCTCCTCCTGCCGCTTGCGTTCTGCGGGATACTGGCCGCGAGCCTCGCGCTCGGGGCGGCGTATTCGCTCGAGCCCGTTCGTCTCAAGAGACGCCCCGGCCTCGACGTCCTCGCGAACGCCGTCGGGAACGGCGTTCTCAATACGCTCGCGGGGTGGATCGCGGCGGGCGCGCCGCTCGGCGGATGGCCGTCGCTCGCCCCCTACCCATTCGCGGTCGCGTCGGTCCATCTCGCGACGACGCTCGCGGACGCGGAGGCCGATTCGAAGATGGGGTTCACGACGAGCGGGATGGCGCTCGGCGTCTCCCGCGGGCTCTTCGTCTCGACCGCGCTCATGGGAGGAGCGGTCGTGGCGGCCTATCTCGCGGGCAACACCGTCGCCCTCATCGCTTCGATTCTCTCGCTCCCCTTCTTCCTGATTCCGGTGCGCTCGATCACGGGACCGGCGAGAAACCCGGATGCCCTCATTCCCGTGAAGACGGCGACACTCGTCTTCTCGGTCGCCGCCGGCTACCTCTTCCCGCTTTACATCCCGTTTCTCGCGGCGGTGATACTTCTCACGCGCCTCTACTATTCGCGGCGATTCGGAATTAATTATCCGTCGTTCCGCGGCGCATGAGCGTCCCCTATTGGGGGCGTCTGAACGCCCCTATTGGGGGCGTCTGAACGCCCCTATTTCGGAAGCTGGGCCTTGATCTTCGCGTAAGCGGCCGCGTTGCGGACGGGGCTCGCGCTTTTCGGAAGGGCGGCGACATTCGCCTCGACCCGCGCGAGCCTCTCGCTCGTCGACGGATGGGTCATGAGCCATGTTTCGAATTTGCCCGGCTCGCTCTTCTCGAGCCCCTTGAGCTTTCCGAGAAGATCAACCATGCCATTCGGATCGTAGCCGGCGGCGCTCAGGTATCGGGCGCCGAGATCGTCAGCCTCGTACTCGTCCGCCCTGCTGAATGCGAGGAAACCAATCGGCGTACCGATGTCCTTGACGATCTTCCCGAGAAGACCAGGGTTCTTCCCGAACACGAGACCCAGGAAGAACTCGGTTCCGTACATCTTCGTGAGACGCTCCGCCGCATGGCGGGCCGTCACGTGGGCGATCTCATGCGCGATGACGGAGGCGAGCTGCGCCTCGTCGTCAATGTCCTTCATGAGCCCGGTGTAGACATATACATAGCCGCCGGGGAGCGCGAAGGCGTTCACTTCGTTCTTGTCGACGACCGCAATATGGTAGGTAATCTCCTGCCGGTCGCAGACGCGCGCGATCCTGTCGCCCACGCCCTGAACGTATGCCGTAACGGCCGTGTTGTCGTACACCTTGTACTGTTTCGCTACCTCGACGGACATCTCCTGCCCCATCTTCACCTCCTCGTCCGACGAGATGATATTCATCTGCCCCTTGTTGATCCCCGTCGTCGCGCAGCCGCCCAACATGAACGTCATGAGCGCTGCGGCGAGGGTGCCGCGGAAAACGGCGACGCGCGCGTGATCGAACTGTTCCATCGAGATCCCCTCCCCGCCGGAACCGGAGCGCCGGCATGAGAAAAAATGACATCGGCCCGAAAGGTATTTTAATGGAGTCTATTTTAAGCTTACATTATATTGGCTTCAAGGCTTTTCCCGTAGAAGTGCTCGCGCGGAAGACATAGATGAATATTCTCAAATCGTTCATAAAGGCGCCGCTCCACACGAAAATCTTCGCGGGGCTCATCCTCGGCATCCCGGCGGGGCTCATCCTCGGCCCGCGAGCGGAACTGATCAAGCCGGTCGGGGATATCTTCATTCGCCTCATCTGGATGATCGTCGTGCCGCTCGTCTTCTCGTCCATTTTCGTCGGGACGGCGAGCCTCGGGGACCTGCGGAAGCTCGGGCGCATCGGCGCCAAAACGATCATCTATTATCTCGTCACCACCGCCGTCGCCATCACCATCGGGCTCGTCATCGCGAACATCGCAAAGCCCGGCGCCGGCCTCAACCCGGAGGTCAAGGCTCAGCTCCTCGAATCGTACCAGGGCGAGGCGATGAAGGACCTCAGTCTCGCGGAGCAGGCGCCCCGCGTCATCGACGTGCTGACCGGGATCGTGCCCAAGAACCCGATCGGGAGCCTCGCCGCGGGGGACATGCTCCAGATCATATTCTTCGCGATCATGCTCGGCGTCGCGGTGACGATGGTCCCGGGGGGAAAGGGAAAGATACTGATCGATTTCTTCGACGCCCTCGCGGACGCCATGACGCAGATGGTTCATATCGTCATGAAAATCGCGCCGATCGGCGTCTTCGTTCTTATCGCCGCCGTCGTCGGGCAGTTCGGCGCGAAGATACTCCTCAACCTCCTCAAGTATGCGCTCGTCGTGCTCGCGGGGCTCGCCATCCACATGGGAGCGGTCTATTCGCTCGCCGTCTGGGCCTTCGCGCGGATGAACCCGCTCTTCTTCTTCAGGGGAATGCGCCCCGTGCAGCTCATCGCCTTCACGACGTCGTCGAGCAGCGCGACCCTTCCCGTCACCATGCAGGCCGCGGAGGAGAATCTCGGTGTGCCAAAAGACATCGCGAGCTTCGTGCTTCCCCTCGGCGCCACGATCAACATGGACGGCACCGCCCTTTACCAGGGCGTCGCCGCCGTTTTCATCGCGCAGGTCTACGGGATCGCGCTGACCATCCCCAATCAGCTCACGATCGTCCTCATGGCGACGCTCTCGTCGGTCGCGACCGCGGGCGTGCCGAGCGTCGGGATCATCACTCTCACCATGGTGCTCACGTCGGTCGGGATCCCCCTGGAGGGAATCGCCCTCATCCTCGGCGTAGACCGGATCCTCGACATGTGCAGAACGGTCGTGAACGTCACCGGCGACGCGTCGGCGGCCGTCATGGTGGCGGCGACCGAGGGAACGCTCCGGAGACCGGAGGAGAGGAAATGAAGCGATTCTGGATCATACTGCCCGCGGGGCTCATCGCGATCGCCCTCATCGCGTCGTTCTTCCGGATCGGCGCGCTGTGGGGGCTCGGCGCGTGGGGAGCGGTCGTCCCGCTCGTCGCGCTCGTGGTCGCGATCGTCGTCGTCCCGCAGATGTTCGTGAAATCGGCGCCGGATCCGTTCCGCCTCATCCCGCGCATACGCTCGCGCGCCGCGCGGTTCGCCGCGGTGGCGGCCGCATCGACGATTCTCCTGTGGCTCCTGCGGTCCCGCACCGAGCTCTGGGGGGAGCGGTTCTCCCTGAGAGCCGCGCTCGAAACGGGCGCATACCGGCCCGGGGCGCCGCTCGGGACGTTCATCCAGCGGGAAATCTATCGGTTCATGAACGGCATCTTTCTCTCGAACGCGGATTCCATCATCACGTTCTTCAGCATCCTCGCGGGCGCGATCTACGCCGTGCTCGCAATCCGCGCGGCGGAACTCCTTTTCGGCGAGCGCGAGACGGGCGACCTCGAACGCCCCGCGGCCGCCGTGCTTCTTTCGGGGGGCTTCGTCGCGCTCTTCTTCGGCGCCGGCGGAACGGTCCAGATCGCGATCGTCGCGACGCTCGGCTTCATCACGGAATCCATCCGCTTCCTGAGAGGCAAATGCCCGCTCGCTCTTCCCGCCGTCCTGCTCGCCGTCGCTATCCTCTCGCATTTTTCGGCGGTGTTTCTCGTGCCCGCCTTCGTCTATCTGCTCGTGCGCGGGGCCAGGGCTCCCGACTCGCGAAAGCAATCGCTCGTCGCCGGCGGACTGTTCGTTCTCTGCCTGGCGGCCGCGGAGATCGCCTTTGCGATGATCGCGAAAAAGTCGGGGCTCGAGCACACGGCTACGTTTGGGATGAGATTTTCTTTCGGCCGGCACGCGCTTGCGAACGCTCTCAACGCGCTCCTGATCGTGGGACCCGCCTCGGTCGCCGGGGTCCTTCTCCTCGCGGCGAGCGTCCGGAAAAAGGCGCAGGATGCCGCGGCCGGCACCGCTCCCGGGGAGTTCGCGTTTCTCAAGGCGTGCGCCCTATCCGCTCTCGCCGGATTCATTGTAGGCGCGGAGCTCGTCGACGGGGGCCTCGGATGGCACATGTTCGCCGTGACGGGACCGGCGCTCTCGATCTACGCGCTGTGGGGACTCACGCGGGAATTCGCCCGGGCGGAGTATCTCAAGCGGGCCATCCTTGCGTTGTTCCTCGCCGGCCTCTTCCATACGATCCCTCTCGTGCTCGTCGACATGTCGCCGCGGCCTGCGGAAAAGCGTCTTTTCGGACTCGACCTCGCTCCGGGCCGGGCCCAGATGATCATCGCCGATTTCGCCCTCGAGCGGGGAGATCTCGAGAAGGCGCGCACCTGGTATCTCGCTTCCGCCGAGAAGGATCCATCGAACGCTCTCGCGAAGTCGCGCCTCGGACGGATCGCGATGAAGCGGGAGGAATACCCGGAAGCCATAACTCATTACCTCGGCGCCCACGAGCTCAGGCCGAATGGAGCGCGCGAACGATTCGATCTCGCGGAGGCGCTCATCGCGAATCGCTGGTACCCCGAGGCGATCGCCCAGCTCGAAACGCTCACCGTCGCCCATCCCGAGAGCGTCGCGTTCTGGAGGCGGCTCGGATTCGCGCTGAACAACGGCAACCGCTACGAACCGGCCGTCGCCGCCTACGAAACCGCGCTCGCCCTCGAGCCTCGAGACGGACAGAACGTCCGGAATCTCGTCTCGGCGCTCCTCAACAGGGGCGCGGAGCTTCAGACGGCGAACCGGCTCGACGACGCACGGGCGCTGTACGAGCGCGTGATCGAGACCTACCCCCGCGATTGGAGGGCGTACAACAACCTCGCCACGATCGAGATGAAGCTGGGGCGTACGGAGAAAGCGCGCGAGATCCTCGGCGGGGCGCTGGCGTCATACCCCTACGAAACGAGCCTTCACTTCAACATGGGGATCGTTTTCGACAAGCTCGGGAAATACAAGGAAGCGCTCCACCACATGCGCCTCGCGCGCGATTTCGACCCCATCTATTCGGCGGCGCCGATACATATCGAAAGGCTCGAGAAAAAACTGGGAATCTGGTATCCCTCCCTGCCGGACACCGGAACGAGCCCGATCGAGAACCCGTGAGAAACGTCAGCGTTCCGGCGGCGGCTGCGCCGCGCTCTCCATGCTCGCGAGCAGCCCGGCGGCGAGCGCCCGGTCGCGCGCCGAGGCGGGGAGCCTCATGCAGCGCTCGAGGATTTCCCGCACGCCGTCGGTCGATCCGCGTTTGATCCTGCTCTCCGCGAGCGCGAGGCAAACGTCGGCGCGGTTCGCGTCGTACCGGTAGGCGAATGCGGCGGCCGTCTCCCGCTCATCGGTGCGGGCGCGTCTCGCATAGAGCTCGTCGAGCGCCTTCCATGCCGGATAGAAATAGTATATCCGCAGCGCCTCGACGAGACTTTGTTCCCCCTCACGTTCGTGCCCCTGCAGGATACGCGCTCTCCCCCTCGCCGAGAGCGCGTATATCCGCATCACGGAGCCGTAGAAGCGGTCGATGCCGCCGCTCATGCTCCAGAGAAGATCCTTCTCGTAGAAGAGCGGGGAGCGCGGCCAGACGCGCGGGCGCGCCCCTCTCCCAACCCGGAAGACGCGGTACATCTCATTCTCGTACACGAGATCGAATCGCGCGAGCCTTTCGGGCTCGAACATGAGGCGATACGCAGCGCAGCCGGGAGGCATGTTGACGAACCCCGCCTGGTAGAGCGGAGAATCCTTCGTCGGATCGCACCCCACCGCGCAGCTTACGAGAAGATAGCCGCTCGATTGCTCCGCGCAGAAGCGGTACAGATCCTCCTCGCTCGAGTACAGGGACGCGAGCAGCCGCTCGGTCTTGCGTCTCAGCCGCGGGGATTCGAAAAAGTCGTTGAGATTCGTCGCGCGCCCCGTGTAGGTGAGCACCTGCGGGGAAAGGTAATGGAGCGACATCACGACCGCGCCGGGCTCGACGTTCCCGCGCACCCAGGCGAGGAGATCCCCCTCGACGTCCTTCACGCTCGGATAGATCGTGAACCTCTCGCGCGCAGGCACCTTGAGCGTCCGGGCGATCCGGCGCCAATGGTCGCGTTTCCCCTCCCACCCGAAATCCTGGAACAGAAAGATCGCAAGGACGGCGATCGAAACGAGAAACGCGGGGGTTGCGAATCTCCGGGGGCTCCGGATCTGCAGAAACAAGGGGACGTTGCCTCCCGCCGCGATCGCGGCGAAGAATCCGAACAGGGGAAGAATTCGCTGCATGAGGAGGAAAAGGAAAAAGAAAACGGCGAGAAAGGCGAGAATGACCTGCGCCTCGGGCTCGCGCCGCCGGGCCCGCCAGACGAGAAGCGAAAGGGGGCCCGGCAGGAGAAGCAGCATCGGCAGCGCGAATACGAAGAAGTGGAGCGCGTCTGGGGAGTTGAACGGCCCGACCCAGAAGGCCCGGGCGTCGAACGGAAGAAGCCGCGGATCGTCCGGTTTCCGGAGGTACCGCAGCTTGTACAGCACGAGATCGAAGAAATGCGCGTAGGAGGCGAAGTGCCTCCCCAAAAGGGCGCCGGGCAGGATAACCGCGGCGACGGCGACCGCCGCGATCGCCGCCTTTGCCGCGCGGGAGTTCGACCCGATGGGCTTCGCTCTTTTCCCCGCGCGCCGCGTGCGCCCCCCGAGGATACGCGGCGCCAGGAGATCGACCGCCAGGACGGCCGCGGCGAGCGCCGCGGGTATCGAGAGCAGGAACCGGCCCTCGCGGAGGAACGGAACGATCGTGCCGGCGGACGCGATGGCGCATACAAGAGAGCGCGCCGCGCGGCGTTCATGGAAGGTCGCATCGACGACGATCCCCCGAAGAAGGACGAAAGCGAGAAACGGCGCGAGATAGAATTGCGCGCCCTGCCATGACGCGAGCGCCGCGAAGAGAAAAACGCCCGAGAGAACCGGCATCGTGACGCCGCCTCCCGCGCACGCCGAGACGTAGAAGAACAGGTGAAAGACGATGAGCGGCAGGGCGACGTTCTCCCTGATATAATCGAATCCGCTCGAGCGCGCGACGAGCGGGAGGGCGGCCGCGAAAAAGAGGGCGGCGAGGAGCCCCGCTCCGAGGCTCTTCCAGAGCCTCGCCGAGAGGAGCGCGAGTGGAACGATCGCGAGGGAAAAGAAAAACGCCGTGAAGTACCGCACGTAGGAGGAAAGATCGGGCTTGTCCCCCGGGATGAGCCGGTAGGTCCAACCCACGATGTATTCCATGGCCGGAGACGTTTCGCGGAACACGCGAAGCCCCTCGGGCCACTGCGCGCGCACGTCGAGGGCGGGAATCGGCTTTCCCTCCGCGACCATCTCCGTGTACCGGAAATGGGCCGCTCCTTCGGCAGCGAAGCGAGGTTGCTCGATTCTCGCGCGATACGCCGCTCGCGTGACGTTGGCGAGGCAGAACAGCGCCACGAGCATAACGATGAAAAGCTTTCGATTCATCGGACTCTCCCCGAACGGGCTCCCTTCGATCTCCCCGCGGCCTCTTTGAAACGGGCCCCGCCCGGGACCCCGGCCCGAAACGCGTTGAAAACGCCGTTTCATTTTGACATAATGGCCGCGCGCGCTCAAGCACTCGTTCGGGAGGTTCGAGAGGAGGATCTTATGAGGGCCAAGGCGTTCGTTCTCATCAATCTCGCGGCGGGCGTCGCCGGGGAAGTGTACAG
>JBAZPL010000059.1:0-13511 GCA_041648155.1 Candidatus Krumholzibacteriia bacterium | reverse complement strand
ACACGATCGCCGTGGTGCTCTAGCGCGGGTGACGCCGATAGGGCCCCCGCGGGGCCCGTCGCTACTTCGTATTCCTCAGCGGCGCGCGCACCAGCAGAAATCCGATGATGGCGATGCAGATCAGGCTCAGCACGTACGACGGCGACTCGAACATATGAAACAGCTTGATCTCGGCGAATGCGAGCCCCGCGAACAAGAGGCCGAGCAGCGCCTCCCCCGCGATCAGGCCGGAGGCGAGCAGCACGCCGACGTTCCCCATCTTTTCCCTCGCGCCGGCTTCCATCTTTCGCTTTTCGGCGAAGCGGTCCAGCAATCCCTTCATCAACCCGCCCACGAAGATCGCGAAGGATGTGTCGATGGGCAGATACATCCCGACGGCTATGAGCATCGGGCTCTTCACCTGCATCATGATGAACGCGCAGCCCATCAGCATTCCCGCGATGATGAGGATGAACTCGGTCTTGGCCTCGACGATTCCGCGGGCGACCACGGCCATCAGGCTCGCCTGGGGCGCGGGCAATTTCTCTCCGCCGAAACCGGCGCGCGTGCCGAGGATGTCGTTCTGCCGCTCGGGAGCGGCTTGCTTGATCTCATCGAGCGTATAGGTTCTCCCGGCCAATTCGGGGTCCTGACCTTTGTATTCGACCGAAACGATCCCGCTCTTCTCGAGCCTTTCCAGCTCGCCGCCGACGACCTGCTTCACGTCCCCCAGATGAAGCAGCGAGAGAATCAGGAACATAACGAGCGCGGCCGCGGTCACGCCGAAGATATCCCCGACCTGCATTCTCCACGGCGTGCACCCGAGAATGTGGCCCGCCTTCAGGTCCTGCATCATCTCGCCCGCGACCGACACGCTCGTGCAGGTGAACGCGGCGACGCCGAGAACTGCGGCGACGGCGGCGACCCCTTTCATCCCCATCGCCACCATGAGAAGCGCCGCCACGATCAGCACCGATACCGTCAGTCCGCTCGTCGGGTTGTTGCTCACGCCGATGATGCCGACGAGATATCCCGAGACCGCGGCGAATACGAACCCGAGGAACAGCATCACCACGGCCGCGACCGCCGCCGGCAGAATGCTGTGCGTGAAATAATTGAAGATGAACAGCATGGTCACCGCTATGAATCCTATGACGAGAAGGGACCATCGTATGTTGATGTCTTTCTCGGTGCGCGAGATCACGGCGTCATCCGCGGAGGACTTCTTCATGTAGGAGAACGAACGGGTGATTCCGGTGAAGAGGCTGTTTCGCATCTTGTACAGCGTGTAGAAAGCGCCGACGAGCATCCCGCCGATGGCGATGTAGCGGACGTAGTTTTTCCATACCAGAGTCAGCTCGGACGTCCAGTTCGTCACCGCTCCGGGATCGTCGCGGTGGATGAAGTACGCGATCATCGGCGTCAGCAGGCCCCATGCGAGCACGCCGCCGCTGAAGTTGATGGCGCCGAGCTTCGGACCGATGATATAGCCGACGCCGAAATAGGCCGGGTTCATTCCCGGCGCCCGCAGCATCATCACGCCCTTGGAGAGCGAGACGATTCTTTGCCATCCGGCGGCGATGAACTTGAATTCAACGAGCGCGCTGAAAAGAGCGCCGACGCCCATGCCCATGAACAGGAAGCGCGAATTCTGCACGCCGCTCTGTCCCGATTTATGAATCTCGGCCGCGGCGATCGATTCGGGGAACGGAAGCTCGGTATCCTCGACCAGCACCCGCCGCAGGATCGTCACATACATGATGCCGAGGATGCCGGCAACGACCAGCATAATCGTCGATAGGATGTAGTGTTCGAGCGAGAAGAAGGGATTCCAGATCGAGGCGATGTAAAATGCCGGCAGCGTGAAGATCGCGCCGGTCGCGACGTTCCCGCCTATCGAGCCGACCGTTCGTGCGGTGTTCTCCTCGAGAAGCGTTCCCTTCATGGCCTTGAGCACGGCCATGCCGATAACGGCGGTCGTATAGGTGGCGGCGATCGTCATTCCCGCCTTCAAGCCGAGGTACGCGTTGGCGGCTCCCATCATCACCGCCATCAGGACTCCGAGGAATACCGCCCGGAACGTGAACTCCGCCATTTTCGTTTCGGCCGGAACGAATGGAGCAGACTTCTTCTCTTCAGTCATGACGACCTGCTTTCATCCCAAAAAGTGAATCGCGCTCTCCTGAAAGACGTCGATATCGGCCGGATCGTACAGGGGGCGTGATTTTTTGTCAAGATGCGCGGGCACGGATGGCGGATGGGGATGTCGCGCCCGGCGAAGGCGAAGAGTGTTTGAGAGGCTACACGCCCAGGAACTCCATCGGAACGTCTGGCATGTGCGCGACATCCATGACGCGATCCTTCACGTCGAATGTCTCATGCGCTCAATCGAGCCTGTTGCCGATTTGAAGCCGGAAGTTGTCGTGCGCCTTGTGGCCCATACGGATGTTGTTCCGGTAGGAGAGACTTCCCACGAGGCTCAAGGCCAACTTTCGCCGCCGCCACAGACTGCTCCACGCCCTTCGGAGGATGCTCGGCATTGAATAGAAGGCATGGTTGCAGGTTCTCATTTCCTGAATGATGGCATCAAGAGACAGATGCTTGTACCGGGCAACCGGGAAGGTCAGCGTGTAGTATTTCCAGTCTTCCGGGAACGAATTGAGGGGGATGCGATCCTCCGATTTCATCTTGTCCCAGAGACGCGTGCCGGGGAGCGGGGTCAGAAAGAGCGCGTTGAGGTTGTCGATACCATACCGGCCGGCCACCTCGGCGATACGCTTGCCTATGCCCGGTTTATCCACATCCAGGCCGATGATAAAGGAACCGACGACCACTATGTTGTGCCGCTGAATGCGATGCACCGAGGCGCGAAAGTCGCGGTTCTTCAGAAGGTTGAATTTCTTGCCGAGCTCAAGGAGCTTCCCGGGTTCGAGTGATTCAAATCCGATGAAGACGCCGCCGCACCCGGCCTTCGCGGCCAATTCCATGAGCTCTTCGTCATCGGCAAAGTTGATGGTGGCCTGGGCCACCCATTCCTTCCGCAGATCCGCCTCTATCATTGCGCGAAAGAGATCCTTGGCGCGGGCGATGTGTTCGGGGCGCGTGCCGATGAGGTTGTCGTCTACCACGAGAACACGTTTCTCGCGAATCATTCGGAATTCCCGTATCACATCCTGGATGGGCCGCTGCCGGTAATGGGCTCCGTTGAACGCCGTCACGCTGCAGAAACTGCAGTTCAAAGGGCAGCCGCGCGTTGTCTGGATGGCTCCGAAAGCATATCCCTCGGCAAGCAGATCATGGCGCGCAAGCGGGATATTACGTAACTCGGCCCTCCCGCCCTCATAGCGGGACTGCAAGCGTCCATGCCGCGCGTCTTCGAGGACGCGGGACCATATGCTCTCGGCTTCTCCCGTGACGATCGAGTCCGCATGCTCCAGGGCTTCGTCTTGGCACATCGTCGCATGGATCCCGCCGAGCACGACCGGCACGCCGAGGCGCCGGAAATATCCGGCTACCTCGTAAGCGCGATTCGCCTGGGACGTGAAGGAAGTGATGCCCACGAGGTCAGGCCGGGGCATGGCCTCATAGTCCGGCACGCCGCGGTTTTCGTCGATGATCGAGACTTCCCATTCCGGCGGGGTCAGGCCCGCCAGCACCATGAGGCTGAGGGGCTTCCACACGCGATAGTGGTTCCAGCGGCTCTCCTTGACTCTGACGAGGTTGATAAGGGGGTTCGACGGATTGATCAGATACAGTTGCATAGTCGGTATTACTTCGCTGCGGAAATTTTCTTAATTTTGTTTTCTCTACGGCGATTATGCGAGGGAAGCCGACGATCGGCTTCCCTCGATTTCACGATCAGCGCACGAGCCTGCCACTCGGTGCCGATGATCTACTTGATCGGGTGCTAGAAGCTGCGCCTGGGGCCGCCTCCGCCTCCGTGGCGAGGGCCGTCGGTGCGAGGGCGAGCCTCATTGACGTTGAGCGCGCGCCCCATGAAATCCTTGCCGTTCAGACCCTCGATCGCCTTTTTGGCTTCGGCGTCGTTGGACATCTCCACGAATCCGAATCCCTTCGGACGGCCGGTGTCCCTGTCCATGATGATTGTCACGGAGTCTACCTGACCGTGAGCCTCGAATGCTTTCCGCAATTCGGTTTCACTCGAATCGAAAGACATATTGCCTACGTACAGCTTCATTGTGACCTCCTACCGGTCTCACGTGAAAAAAGAATTCCCGTCGCAGATGTTGTTGGAAAGGAATTTCGCAAGCCCCGAATACAGAGGATTAACACGGCAGGCTCTGTTTCTCACCCTTATCTGGATTCCCTACATTCAATTCCACAACCGTTCGACTCATATTATTATGGCGATATTCAGGATTAATGCAAGTAAAAAATGTCGCGGCTGAAAAAAGTGGACCGCCGGGGAATCGAACCTCAAACCTGCTGTAAGAGAACATTGGGGTATTTGACCCACCGACAAGATCTCAGTTTTGCAGGCCCATCTTCCTCAATAGCGCAATGAATCGCGGGTCCGATCGCACCCTGTCGAGCATCGGATCGGTCCCATAGACGAAGGCCGCCAAATCGCGCTCCTCAATGCTTTTTCCCAACCAGCGAAACATGTCGTCATCCAGCTGCGCATACGCATACAGGCAAATCATGAGCGCGGGCCAGAGGTACTTTGTCTTCGATTGCTCCAGGGCCATCTGTGCGGCCGATCCCATCGCTTCCCGGTAACCCGGTTCTTGAAGGGATCGTTCCGCGGCGCGCGGGATTACATTAAATCCAAGAAAAGTGAACGCCTTCCGGCACTCGTCCAGGGCTTCCTTGTACATTTTCTTCTCTGTGAAGCTGCGCCACAGATGGAAATGCGGGTAAAAGGAATCCGGCTCTATCCGCAGAGCCTTCCCGCAATGTTCGATCGCTTCGTCATACCGCCGTGCGGCGTACAGTACATACGCCATGTTTGCATTGGTAATGCCGGAAAGGGGATCGAGATCGAGAGCGCGTTTCGCCTCCGCCGCGGCTTCCTCGTGACGGCCCAGAACAGAGAGGTAGTTGGAATAGGGATAGTGCGCTTCGGCACAATTCGGATTGAGCTCGATGGCTCGCTTGCATTGTCTCTCGGCGGCGGGCCAGTCCCAATCGTAGCTCAAAGAGATGAATCCCAGGATTGCGTGCGCTTCGGCAAGCTCGCTGTCCAGCTCAAGCGCCTTCAAGGCCGCTGTCTTGGCTCTGGGGATGCTTTCTCTCGAAGGAGTAAGCCCCAGATTTGCAGGCCCAACAGAGGCTTCCGCAATTCCGAAATAAGCCAGAGCATATCCTTGATCTTCCTGGATTGCCCGATGGAAGTAATCGAGACTTTTCTTGATGCTCTCTTCGGTGAGCTTGCGCATGAGAAATCGGCCTTGCAGGTAGAGGTCATACGCTTCCAGGTTGTCCGTGTAACGTTTCACGAGTTTTTGCTTTTCTTCTCCCAGAAGCTTGACCTTCAGCTTGTCCACAATCGCCAGGGAAATTTCGTCTTGGACCATAAATACATCGTCCAATTCACGGTCATATTTCTCGGACCAGATGTGATAGCCGTCGGCCACGTTGATCAGCTGCGCGGTGATCCGTATTCGATTTCCCGCCTTGCGAACGCTTCCCTCGAGAACGGTTGCCACGTTCAGAAGACCGCCGATTTCGCGGATATCGAGATCCTTCCCCCGGAATCGGAAGGCGGATGTGCGGGCGGTCACATGCAGGCTCTCGAGCTTGCTCAACGCGTTGATGAGCTCTTCCGACAGCCCGTCGCTGAAATACTCATTCTCCGGATCGGGGCTCATGTTGACGAACGGCAGCACGGCGATCGAAGGCGAGGTCTTTTCGGTTCCCGGGTGAAATATTCCACTCAGCGCGGACACAAACGCTCCCATGCTCTGAAAGCGCTCTGCAGGATCTTTTCGCAACGTCTTTGCTGTTGCCTGCTCCAACTCAATTGGAATTTCGGGCCGGAGGCTTCTCAGCGAGGCGGGTTCCTCGTTCAGGATGGAGTAGACCAGCGCCTGATCGTATTCGCTTCTGAACGGGCACGATCCGGTGAGGATTTCATACAGCATGGCCCCGAGAGACCAGATATCGGTCCGGTGATCCACTGCGTCGCCCCGTGCCTGTTCGGGCGACATGTACGCAACCGTTCCCAGCATCGAGCCTGCCTTTGTCAGCTTCGTCTGCCCCGCAAGCTTTGCCAGGCCGAAGTCGAGAATCTTGGCGACGCCGTCTTTCGTTATGATAATGTTCGCCGGTTTGATGTCCCGGTGGACGATCCCCTGCGAATGGGCCTTGGCGAGACCCTGGCCGATTTGCATCGCGATTCGAACCGCCTCGCGAGCGGCCAGGGGACCGCGCAGGATTATGTCCTTGATCGTTTCTCCTTCGTAGTGCGCCATGCAGATAAAGAGCCGGCCGTCGCTCGTCTCGTCTATTGCGTATATGGTGCAGATGTTCGGATGATCGAGGGCGGAGGCGGCCTGCGCCTCCTGTATGAAACGCGCCTTCGCCTCAGGCTCGCGCGTGAGCTCCGGCGGCAGGAACTTGAGGGCCACCATGCGCTTGAGCTTCGTATCCTCGGCCTTGTAGACGACACCCATCCCGCCCTCGCCGAGCTTCTCGAGAATCCTGTAATGGGAAATGGTTTTGCCGATCATCCTAACCTTCTGGCGAATCCAATTACTCCATGTAAACGCAACCCCCCAGACAGTGTGATTGATATTACGCATTTTGAATCGTCTCGGCAACTCCAAATATCCATGCAAAATGGAGTTATGTATTCCAGATTGATCAGGCCGCCGGCTCGAAAAAGCTTCTTTCTGTGATCTGACGGAGAATGCATTAAGATAAGATTGAAATTGTGCCGGCCCAGCACATGATCAAGAACCTGCCGCAATTGCTGTCAGGCGAAAAGCGAGCTGACACGCCGAAATAGTCATCGGCGGGTGGAATAGAAAGTGGACCGCCGGGGACTCGAACCCCAAACCTACTGATTAAGAGTCAGTTGCTCTACCAGTTGAGCTAGCGGTCCATACGGGTTTGATTTTCAGGACGTCCGAATATAGAACGCCGGGGCCGATATTTCAAGGAAAATCAACCTCGATGCATTGACCGAGGAGAAGAGCCGCGGATAATCTCTTGACAAGAAATCGGATTGTAGTAGTATTTACTACAATTGTAGTATAATTTACCTTAAGGTTGGGTCCTATGCTGGATGAACTGTTTGGTTCCAAGCTCCGCGCAAAACTCATCGGTTGGTTCATGGTTCATGCCGATGAGCGATACTTCGTCAGGCAGCTTACATCGCTCATCAAAGAGGATCCGACGAACGTGAGCCGCGAGCTGACACGGCTCGCCCGGCTCGGTATCCTCGAAAGCTCACGCGAAGGGCGCCAGAAGTATTATCGGGTCAATCGCTCTTCGCCGTTTTTCCAAGAGCTTCGAGGGTTGGCGATCAAGACAATTGGAATCCGCGATGTGGTTCGGGCTCAATTCAAAGCGTTGTCCGGTCGAATAGAGGTGGCCTTTATTTTCGGATCCTTTGCTGAGGGCCGCGAGACCTCTCGAAGCGATATCGATATCATGGTCATCGGCGAAGCGTCCTTCTCCGAAGTATGCGAGGCTTTGCGTCCCACACATGAGATCATCGGACGCGAGATCAATCCGACGGTCTATCCGCAGAAAGAATTCAAAGCGAAGTTGAAATCGGGGCATCATTTCCTGAAATCAATCCTGAGCGCGAAAAAAACATTCCTGATAGGCGATGAAAATGAGCTTGAGCGATTGGCTAAAGAACGGCGGGCTCGTTGAGCATCGGACGAGCGAGCGGGAAATCTCCGATTTGTTGAAGGCGGTCGAGAGAGATCTCACCGATTCCCGCACTCCCGCGTTGAGCGCAGACTGGAAAATGAATATCGCCTATAACGCCGCCCTGCAGGCGGCGACGGCGGCATTGGTCGCGGCTGGCTACCGCGCGAGCCGCGAGCAGCATCACTATCGGGTCATCCATTCCCTTGCTTACACGATCGAATTGGAGGATTCGCTCATCGGCCAGTTTGATCGCTTTCGCGTTAAACGCAATCTCGGCACGTACGAACCCCCGGGCATGATTTCTGATCACGAGGCGACTGAGATGATCGCTCTCGCGGTGGACATCCGCGACCGCTGCAAGACCTGGCTGCGGAAGCATCACTCCGGGCTCTTGAAGGGCGTGGACGGAAAATAAAATCCGGGCTCGATTCTCATTGTGCCGAATCGGCCCGGATGAACCTGATCAAGGGGATTGCGGCCCGGCATCCGCGGCGAGCGGGCGTCGGGCCGTCTCTATTTCACGATCCGATCAAAACGGCAGATCGCTGTCCTCTTCGGCGCCGGCGCCGGGGCCCGCGTCATGGCCTGCTGCGGCCGCGGGGGCGTCGACGGCCTCCGCCGGCGCTTCGGGCTGGGCGTCATCGCCCGCGAATCCGCCCTCGCTCCGGCTTCCGAGCATCACCATGTTGGTCGCGACGACCTCCGTTGTGTAGCGCTTGTCGCCGCTCTTGTCTTCCCATTCGCGCGTCTGCAGACGTCCCTCGATGTAGACCTGCCGCCCTTTTTTCAGATACTGGTTGCAGATCTCGGCGAGACGCCCGAAGACGACGACGCGGTGCCATTCGGTGCGCTTGGTTTTTTCCCCTTCGCGATTCGTGAAAACCTCCGTCGTCGCGAGCCGCAGATTCGACACCGCGGTCCCGCTCGGCGTATGGCGAAGATCGGGATCAGCGCCCAGATTACCAATGAGAATCACCTTGTTGACACCACTCATCACCGCACCTCCTGCACTAAAAACAAGTGAACCCTTGCCCCGCCATCCACCGCGCCTCCCCGTCAGGTTCGTTCCTCATTCTATCCGATCCGCAGCAAAGGTCAAGGGCGAATTGCGTTTTGCGTTTTGGGTTGACTTGGAGCCCGGTGCCGGGCCATCATACGAGCACTCTCCCGAAGCTCTCAGCATTAATCTGCTCACACCATAAGAAGGAGGAAGCCATGCCCAACCTCAAAGTCGGCGACAAGGCCCCGGATTTCGAGCTCCCCGTCGCGATGGACAAGACGTGGAAGCTCGCGGACAACGTCGGAAAACAGAACATCGTGGTTCTCTTTTTCCCGCTCGCATTCAGCTCCACGTGCCGGCAGGAGATGTGTTCGTTTCGCGACGGTTTCCGCGAGTTCAAGAGCCTCGATGCCGCAGTCGTCGCCATCAGCATCGACAGCCCGTTCGTCCTCAATAAATGGAAAGAGGAGCTCGCTCTCCCGTTCCCGCTTCTCAGCGACTTCAACAAGACCGTTGCCCCGGCCTACGGGGCGTTCTACGAGAAGCTCGGTCCCCTGAACGGCGTCGCGAAGCGCTCGGCGTTCGTCATCGACAAGAAGGGGATCATTCGCTACGCGTGGGTGTCCGAAGAAGCGGGCGTCGTGCCCGATATCGTTGCGATACAGAAGGTGCTCAACACGCTGAAGTGATGTTTCGGGGGTGGAGCGATCGCGCGGCCGCGACGATCGTCGAGCCCCGGCATGGGGCCGACACGATCAGTCTTGAATGGCCACCGGCCGGTACAGCGCGCGCGTGAAGGCCAGGCTCTTTTCTCCGCAGAGATCGGCCGGGAAATGGAGAAGGAGCCTGCCTTCCTTGTCCATGTCTCCCCGCACCTGATAGGTGCACGTGTCTCTGCCGCTGATCCACGAGAGCGCCTCGAAGCGGAGCGCGTTTTCACGCCAGATGCCTTTCGCTTCGAACCGCATTCCATCCGGCACGAGCTCGCCTCCCGACGGGGATTTCGTGGAGATAAGCTCGAGCGCGACGGAATCCCCCTTCTGCTCGATAGTGTAGATCGACTTCGAGATCTGCCGATCCGCGCTCGCGATGTCGCTGTGCCATTCCCCGGCGAGATCGTAGCTCGGGGACGCCTTCTGAGGCGCGCTCTGTTTCTTCTCGCCGCAGGAAAAGTACAGACCAAGGCCGAGAATGAGCAGGCAGGAAAGCAGCTTCAGGCTGGAGGATCTGCTCGAAAGCGGGCTTCTCAACTCGAGCCTCCGGGGTGCCCGGCGGCCGCCGCCGGGAATATTCACCATGAATAAAAATGGGGTGGACGACGGGACTTGAACCCGCGACCACTGGATCCACAATCCAGGGCTCTACCAAGCTGAGCTACGTCCACCGCAAGCTTCACTAATACTATTCTGCGCCCACAGGTTCCGCAAGGGAAAAGCAGGTTTGACGGAAAAGGGCCGGGCTGAACGTCCCGGCCCCTTCAGATTTTTCCCGCGCCTGGCAGGACTCGAACCTGCAACCAACGGATTAGAAATCCGTTGCTCTATCCTTTGAGCTACAGGCGCAATGACGCCTCTATAAATAGCGGGGGGGGAAGCCGTTGTCCAGAGTTTCCTTGTGCGAGGTCCGGCTGCAATCGGGCCGCTTATGCGATGAGGGCGCCGCTTATGCGGCGGCGCGCGCCGCTCTTTTCTTCCGACGCCGCGCCCTCGCGAGGACCCGCGGGAGCGCTATGACGAAGTGGCCGTAGAACCTCCATCCGGGGAACCCGATCCTGAGACCCTTTCGAATGATCGCCCATACCTGGCGGGCGTCGAAAAACTCCGAGCTGATGCGTTTCACGATCCGGTTTATCTCCGCGGGGCCGTATTGTTTTGAGAATATCCGGTTGCCGCTGCCGATATAATACTCGTCATTCCCCTCCAGGAGCTTAGCCAGGCCGGAATGCTTCTCGTACCGCAGCCGGTTGGGGCTGATCAGATCGACGCCGATCTCCCGGGCATATGGTGCGATCTCGATCATCTCCTTCTCCGACTCGCCGAAGAGACCTACGATGAAATATCCGTTCGTGAGCATGTTCGACTTGCGCAGAACCGCGAACGCCTTTTTGACATCCTCGGTTTTGAAGCCCTTGTTCAAGAGCTTCAGGCTCTTGTCCTGCGCCGACTCGAGGCCGATCATCAGCAGGCGGAACCCCGCGCGGTGCATTTTCTCGAGAAGGTCGGGATGATTCGCGATCGAGATCCGCGCGTTCGCGAGAAAGATCTTCTTCATCTTCGCCTCGAGGATGAGATCGCAGATCCGGTCCACTCTCCGTATATCGGCGAAGAAATTGTCGTCGATAAAGGCGACGACCTTTGCGTCGATTTCCTTGAGCTCTCTCATCACCGATTCGGGTGTCCGCGCCGACCAATCGCGCTTCTGACCGAGCGTGTTCGTTTTGAACGAGCAGAATTTGCAGTTGAACGGGCATCCCTGGGAGCTGAGAAGCGAATCAAAGCTGTATCCCAGGCTGATATTCCGGTAGCTGATCCGGTACCGGTAGCGCCGTTTCCCGCGGTTCGGGTAGAGCGTGTCGGATATCGTGGCGAGCGCGCGGTCCGGGTTGTGGACGACGCGGTCGCCGTCGCGGTGGGTGAGACCGGCCACGTTAGCCGGAGAGCCCGTTCGGACGAGCTCACGCATCGTATCCTCGCCGTCTCCGCGAACGATGACGTCGATGTTCGGGCATCGGGCGAAGAGCTCCTCGATGTTCTCGGTGGCGAATCTCCCGCCAACGACCGTCATGGTCCCGGCCGGCAACGACCTGATCACCTCGCACACCGAGTCGAGCTCATAATGCCAATTCACGCTCACGAGGAACAGGTCCGCTCCGGCGCGCAGATCCTCGTCGAAATGCTTTTCGTAGCGCAGGTCGATTACACAGACTTCCCCGACCTGGTCCTCGATCGCGGCGGCGATGTATTCAAGGCCGAGGGGAGGGAAGAATTCGTATATCGGCACTTCGCGGTAGTAGGGGTAGATGCATAAGACTTTTCTGAAGCTCATCTCGCTTCCTTCATGAAACGAGGACCCCCGCTCAGGAAGCCAGCGGAATGAAGTGCGCTATGAGCGCGTGGAAGGGGACGAACATGGCCCCGATAATGTACCCGAAGCCCGCGTTGAAGGCCGGCACCCGCATGAGCATGATCACGAAAAAGATGCCGAGAAAGCCGAGACGGCGATAGCGATCGGCGAGCTCATCCGGGAGAAAGGATGCGAGCACGTGAGAGCCGTCGAGCGGGGGAATCGGGATGAGGTTGAATACCGCGAGCACGACGTTGAGGTACGCCCCGCCGTAGAACATTTTCAGCAGGAACTCCCAGAATTTCGGCAGAAACGGAACGTTCTGGATCGCGAGCGCCGTCCCGATCGTGCCCAGCAGAATCACCATCACGCTGCACGCGAGCGCGAGGCACAGGTTCGACACCGGCCCCACGAGCGAGACGAGCATGTCGTCCCGCCGGAAATTGCGGAAGTTCCAGGGATTCACGGGCACCGGTTTCGCCCATGCGATGAAGACTCGCCCGGCCGCCAGGATGGAAAAGAGGGGAATGAGAATCGATCCGAAGAGATCGATGTGCGGAATCGGGTTGAGCGTCAACCGGCCCGCGTCTCGCGCGGTCGGATCGCCGAGCCTGAGCGCCATCCACCCGTGGGCCATCTCGTGGATGACCACGGAGAAGAGGAGGATCGGGATTATGAATAGCTGCTCGGCCATGACACCCCTCGCGCGCCAAAAAAACGGCAACGCCCGGATAATGTATTCAGGATAATGTAGTGCTGGAGGGGCTCATGTCCAGCCATTGTTGACGATTCGTCCTAGAACCACCCGAGATCGTCGAGCTCGTCGATCTCGTTTCTGAGATCGTCGTGCAGATCCTCGAGACGCTCCGCCTTGGCTTCGAGCTTCTTGGCCCGTTTCTCCAACCGGTCCGCCATGCGCTCGATCTTGTCCCCCTTGCGCTCGAGCTCGATCTCGAGGTCCTCCGCGTCCCTGTCGTCGGCGATGAGCAACAGCGCGCCGACCACTGCCGATAACCCGAGCTTCGCGCCCTTTACGCCGATCTTGGCGCCCTCGAGACCGATCTGCTTCGCTTCCTCGACGATCCCGTCGAAGGTTTCGTAGTATTCCTCCACGAGCTTGCGTTGGTCGCGGGCGAGATGCACCGGACTTCCGTTCACTTTGAGATCGCCTTTTTCGGTGAACTCGACCGTCTCGTCGTCGTCCTCGTGCGTGAAAACGATCGAGCCGTCGTTGATATCGACATCCACGTCATCGCCCCGGAAGAGGTTGTCGTTCTGGCAATCGTGCCGGATGGTGATGCCTTTGTGGGCCGAGGCGCCCGTTGGCATGAACGTCGTCGCGGCGAACGTCAGAACGCAAAGAATAACAAATGGTTTCATCCTTCATCCTCCTTGGTGTAACAAAGGCGTTTAATTGATATACGCTGCGCGGCGAGAGAAGTTGCGTCCGGCGGGGAATATTCAGGGCCCGGCTCTCGCAAGCTGGTGCTTCTGCGATGAGTGCCCAGGGAAGGGCACGTCTTTTCTAGTCGGCTGCAAGGTGCCGACCGGGGTAACTGTCTGTCAGCCCCGTAGCGAGGGGCCGGATGCATACCGGTAACGGATGCATCTAAACGGCCCGACA
>JBAZPL010000058.1:0-13683 GCA_041648155.1 Candidatus Krumholzibacteriia bacterium | reverse complement strand
AAGAGCCATCTTGCGCAGTTCCGGACGGTCATCGAAAAAGGGGGCGAGGTGTCGAAGAGTCTCACCTTCCTCCTCCAGGAGATTCACCGGGAGGCCACGACGATGGCGAACAAGGCGGCCGATGCGGCGATCATCCGCGAGTGCCTTTCCCTCAAGGAAGGGATCGAAAAGATCCGCGAGCAGGTTCAGAACCTCGAGTGACGCGCCGCGTCTCGCGCCGCCGCGACAGCCTGCGCGTCCCGCGCAAAAGGAGCCGTGCCGCAGTGACATCATCCTTCGCCGTTTCCCGGGAGCCGCTCCTCGTGGTCGTTTCGGGGCCCTCGGGCGTCGGCAAATCGACGATCGTCGATCGTGTCCTCGCTCGCTCCCCCACTATTGTCGCTTCGGTTTCGGCCACGACGAGGCCGCCGCGCGGCGGAGAGCGGGACGGGTTCGAATATTTCTTCGTGACGCGGGAGGAGTTCGAGAGGCGCCGCGACGCGGGCGATTTTCTCGAATGGGCCGAGGTGCACGGAAACTTTTACGGCACGCCCGCCGCGTTCGTCGAGAACAAGCTCGCCGCGGGAACGAGCATCATCCTCGAGATCGACATCCAGGGGGGGATGAGCGTCCGGGGGCGCTTTCCCGGAGCCGTTCTCATATTTCTCTTTCCGCCCGATCTCGAAACGCTCAGGGCCCGGCTCGACGGCCGCGCGACGGATGACGAGGCGGTCATCCGGTGCCGTCTCGAGAACGCGAGGAGGGAGCTCGCCCGTTTCGACGGGTACGATTATATTGTCGTCAATGACGACGTGGAGCGTTGCGCCGGGGATTGTCTGTCAATCATCCGCGCCGAAGCGCTCCGCCGGGAGCGCTCGGCGCTCGATTAGACGCGGGGGCCTTTCCGCGGCGGGATTTTTCATCCTTGCGTAAGGACCGTATTTATATTACCATTGGGAGTATTCCTGCCGGTGCGCATATCGTCGTACACTATAACGTTGAGAGGGTATGCTATGATTATCGCGGCGCTTGAGAGAATTACTGAAGTCATTCCGAACAGGTATGAGGCGGTTCGGATCATGGCGAAAGAGGCGAGGAGGATCAATACGTTGATCCGCCTTTCCGGCGAGGAAATAGAGGAGAAACCTACCTCTATCGCGATGAAACGACTCATCGACGGGAAAGTGAAGTACATGTATGCGGAACCAGAGGGGGAGAAATAGCCGCGAGGGAGGGCTATCGGGCACAAAGATCCTTCTCGTGGTGACGGGCGGCATCGCCGCCTACAAGTCCGCGCTCCTGGTTCGACTTCTCAAATGCGGCGGGGCTGAGGTCCGCGTGGTGATGAGCGCCGCCGCGACAGAGTTCGTTACGCCCCTCACGTTCGAAATTCTTTCGGAGAATCCCGTATCACTCAATATGTTCGCGCGGCGCGAGCGTCCCGTTGTCGAGCACGTCGAGCTCTCGAATTGGGCGGACCGTGTCGTCGTCGCTCCGGCGACCGCCGACATCATCGCGAAGGCGGCTCTCGGCGTCGCCGACGAGATCGCGAGCACGGTGCTCCTCTCCGCTCGCGCCCCCGTCATGTTCGCCCCCGCGATGAACGAGGCGATGTGGGCGAGCCCGGCCGTTCGGCGCAACATCGAAACGCTCGGGGCCGACGGGAAGATAATTCTCGATCCCGGCTCGGGCGCCCTTGCATGCGGGGATGTCGGGCCCGGCCGCATGGCGGAACCGGAGGATATCGTACGCGCGCTCGAGGCCTCCTTCGCTCCGGGGGATCTCGCCGGAATCAGGGTTCTCGTTACGGCGGGACGGACCGAAGAGGAAATAGATCCCGTGCGCTACATCACGAACCGGTCGTCGGGGCGCATGGGCTTTGCGATCGCCCGCGAGGCGCGATCGCGCGGAGCGTACGTGACGCTCGTTCACGGCCCTGTCGACGTGCCGGTTCCCGCGGTTGACGCCGTCCGGTGCGTCACGACGGCGGCGGAGATGCAGAAAGCGACGACCGCGGCGTTCGCGCGGTGCGACGTGTGCGTCATGGCCGCGGCCGTTTCCGATTTCACGCCGGCGCGGCGGAGCGCGCAGAAAATAAAGAGAGCGGGGAAATCGTTCGCGCTCGAGCTCCGCTCGACCGGGGACATTCTTTCCTCGCTCGGGAAGCGGAAGAGCGGCAGGATCGTCGTCGGCTTCGCCCTGGAGACGGCGGACGGCGAGGCGAACGCGATGCGGAAAGCCCGCGAGAAGGGCTGCGATTACATGGTGCTCAACGCCCCCGGGAAGAAGACCGGTTTTTCCGCGCCGACGAATCAGATCACTCTCTTCAAGGGGCAAAAGAAGCTTTTCGCCACTCCTCTTATTTCGAAGGATGAGGCGGCGGTTCTCATCCTTGACGCAGTCGCCGCCGACAGCCGCTTGAAGCGGTTCGGGCGATAAGGGGCCGGATGGAACGGGACGCTCTCGGAGAAATCAGGCGATACCTCCTCGCCCGGCGGGGCTCGGGGGTCGAGGTCGCATACCGGCTCGCGGCGGTCGAGCAGGCTTCCCTCTTCGGGGAGCCCGTTCGAAAACGAGGGCTCGATCTCTCGGGATTCGATCTCGCCGGGCTCGCCGGGCTCGTTTCGAAGTGCGAGCGCTGCGGTCTCTCCGGGGGAAGGACGCGGACCGTATTCGGGAGCGGAAATCCCTCCTCGAAGATCGTTTTCATCGGCGAGGCGCCGGGCCGCGAGGAGGATCTCCAGGGGCTCCCCTTCGTCGGGCGGGCGGGGCAGCTTCTCACGAAGATGCTCGCCGCGGTCGGATTCGCCCGGGAAGACGTATACATCGCCAATATCCTGAAATGCCGGCCGCCGGGGAACCGGGAGCCGCAGGAGGATGAGATGACGGCGTGCGAGCCATACCTGGCGAGACAGCTCGAGCTCATCAGGCCCGTCATGATCTGCGCGCTCGGAAGGATCGCGGCGCACGGTCTCCTCAAGAATACGACCGCGCTCGGGATCCTCAGGCAGGGCATGCATTACTATAACGACGTTCCGGTCGCGGTGACGTATCACCCGGCCGCACTGCTCAGGAATCCGAATCTCAAACGCGACGCGTGGGAGGATCTCAAGACGATGAGGAAGCTCTACGACGAGACGGCCCGGGAGGGCGAATGACGGACACCGGCACGAATACGCGCATCGAGTTCAAGGGAATCGAGCGCATTCCGCCGCAGAACCTCGATGCGGAGCGCGCGGTCCTCGGCGGCATGCTCCTCGAGCCCGAGGCTTCGACGCACGCGGTCGAGATCGTCGCGGCGGAGAACTTCTACCGCCCCGTGCACGGAAAGATCTTCGCCGCAATGCTCACACTCTTCAACAAGCGCGAGCCGATCGACGTCATGACGCTCTCGGAGGAGCTCGGAAAAGCAGGGGATCTCGACGCGGTGGGCGGCATCGCCGCGCTCACCGATCTCGTCGACAGCACGCCGAGCGCGGCGAACATCGAGCACTACGCGCGCATCGTTCTCGACAAGTACATACTCCGCCGGCTCATCCGCGCGTCGACCGACATCGCCGAGGACGCCTACGCGGCGAGCCGCGAGGCGGACGCCATCCTCGACTCCGCGGAGCAGAAGATATTCAGGATATCCGAGTCGCGGGTGAGCCAGGGGTTCGTGCACATCAAGGACGTTCTCAAGGAGCGATTCGAGGAGATTCAGCGGGTGCACGAGACGCGGGTAAGCGTCACGGGGCTCGCGAGCGGCTTCATCGATCTCGACAAGTACACCGCCGGGTTCCACCCGAGCGATATGGTCATCATCGCGGGGCGCCCCTCGATGGGCAAGACGAGCTTCGCGCTCAACATCGCGCAGCACGTCGGGCTTATCGAGCGCAAACCGGTCGCGATCTTCAGCCTCGAGATGTCGAAGGAGCTCCTTGTCCAGCGGCTCCTCTGCTCCGAGGGACAGGTCGACGCGCAGAAGGTGCGCAGCGGATTCACCTCGTCGAAGGACATCGAGCGCCTCACGAACGCGGCAGGGCTCCTTTCCGAGGCGCCGATCTTCATCGACGACACCCCGGCGATCTCGACCCTCGACATGCGCGCCCGCTCGCGCAGGCTCAAGTCGGAACACGACGTCGCGCTCATTGTCATCGACTATCTCCAGCTCGCCCGCTGCAGCGAGCGGTCCGAGAACCGGCAGCAGGAGATATCCTCGATCTCGCGTTCGCTCAAGGCGCTGGCCAAGGAGCTCTCGATTCCCATCATCGCCCTTTCGCAGCTCTCGCGCGCCGTGGAGGCGCGGGGTGGGGACCGGCGACCGATGCTCTCGGATCTTCGCGAGTCGGGCGCCATCGAGCAGGACGCGGACCTCGTCCTCTTCCTCTACCGGGCGGAGCTCTACGATCCGGACGATCCCGACAAGCAGGGGAAGGCCGAGCTCATCATCGGGAAGCAGCGGAACGGCCCCACCGGCATGGTTCCGCTCGTCTTCGAGAAGACGTACACGCGCTTCCATTCGGCGGCGCAGAGCGGCGTCGGGGAAAAGCCGGAGGTGTTCTAGGTGGCGCCGTTCGTTATTTTCGGCCGGTTCTTCCTCGAGTTCGTTCAGGACACGGGCGGGGTGTTCATCCTCATCGGGCGCGTGTTCCAGACGATCCCCCGCGCATTCGCGAACGCCAAGGGCATCCTTCAGCAGATGGACCGGATCGGGATCGGCTCGATCCCGCTCGTGCTCGTGACCTCGCTCTTCGTCGGCGCGGTGACCGCGGTTCAGGCGGCGTACCAGTTCCACGGATACGTGCCTCTCAAGTATATCGGCACGGTGGTAGGCAAATCGGTCATCCTCGAGCTCGGTCCCGTGCTCACCGCGCTCGTCGTCGGGGGGCGCGTGAGCGCCTCCATCGCCGCGGAGCTCGGGACGATGAAGGTCACCGAGCAGATCGACGCGATGGAGATGATCGCGATCGACCCGGTCGAGAATCTCGTGATGCCGCGGGTCATCGGTGCGACCTTCATGCTCCCCGTACTCACTATCTTCTCCGACTTCCTTGCGATCCTCGGCGCCATGGTCGTTGCGAACGTCTCGCTCCACGTCGGTTTCAATGCGTTCGGGAGCGGCCTCAAGCTTCTGTTCCGGACGCAGGATATGGCCGGTGGGCTCATGAAGACCTTCGTCTTCGGTTTCATCATAGCGCTCATGGGATGCTATCACGGCTTCGAGACGAGGGGCGGAGCGGAGGGAGTCGGGATCGCGACGATGAAGGCGGTCGTTTCCGCGTGCCTCCTCATCCTCATCTCGAACTATTTTCTCGCGTCCCTCATTTTCCGTTTCCTTTTCGCGCCCTCTTCGTAGGAGGCCCGGTTTGAAGCAGCCCGACGGCGACGCCGCAATCATCGGAATCCGCGGCCTGAGAAAATCGTTCGGCCCGAAGCTCGTGCTCGATTCGCTCGATCTCGACATCGAGCGGGGGGAGACGCTCGTCGTCATCGGACGGAGCGGCTGCGGGAAGAGCGTGCTCCTCAAGCACATCACGGGGCTCGTGAGGCCCGACGCGGGGGAAATCCTGTTCGAGGGCGAGGATATGACTCGTTTCGACCGGAAAAAGCTGTTCCAAATGCGCATGCACTTTGGTATGCTTTTCCAGAGTTCCGCGCTCTTCGACTCGATGACGGTCGGCGAAAACGTGGCTCTTCCGCTGCGGAAACACTCGAATATGAGCGAGGAGGAGATCGCGCGGACCGTGAACGAGAAGCTTGAGCTCGTCGGGCTGACCGGCGTGCAGGGCCAGTATCCGGCGGAGATGAGCGGGGGGATGAAGAAGCGGATCGGTCTCGCGCGCGCCGTCGCCATGAACCCCCAGGTGGTGCTCTACGACGAGCCGACGACGGGGCTCGATCCCATCATGGCGGACGTCATCAACGAGCTCATCATGACCCTCCAGCGGGAGCTCAAGGTTACGTCGGTCGTGGTTACCCACGATATCAAGAGTGCGTATCACGTGGGGGATCGCATCGCGATGCTTCACGAGGGCAGAATCATATATTCGGGGACGCCGGACGAGGTCCGCCGGTCGGACGATCCGGTGATCCGGCAGTTCGTCGAGGGAAGGGCCGAGGGCCCCATCAAGCCGATCTGAAACGGAACGGCGGGGGAATCGATGGAGTACAAATCGCTCGAGATCAGGGTCGGATTAACCGTCTTCATAGCCTCTCTCATCCTCATCGTCGGGCTCATGTGGTTCCAGGGCTTCAAGGTGGGGCACGGCAACCACCAGATCCAGGCCGTGTTCCCGATGGTCGGCGGCATCAGCCCCGGGGACAAGGTCAACCTGAACGGAGTCGAGATGGGGAGCGTGAAACGCGTGCAGCTGCGCGACAACGACGTGCTCCTCACGATGGATATCAGCAAACAGGCGAAGATTCCCGACGATTCGCGCATCGTTCTCCAGACCGTGGGGATCATGGGCGAGCGCATCATCACGGTGCTGCTCGGCACGTCGGAGCGATTCCTCGAGCCGGGAGCGACCATGCAGGGGGTGTACGAGCCCGGGATCACGGAGGCGCTCGCCTTTCTCGGCGGCATCATGGACGAGCTCACCCAGCTCACGAAGGACATGCAGCGGATCGCCGGCACCCTCACCCAGGGCGACAAGCTCAAGGCGATCGTCGAAAACCTCGCCGACGTCAGCGGTCGGCTCCGCGCGCTCATCGAGCGCGACGCCCCGGGTTTCGAGGCGGGGGTCCAATCGTTCCGGCGGTCGGCGGAGAAGGTGGACAAGCTCCTCGAGAGGAATTCGGGAAACATCGACACGCTCATGACCTCGTTCGCCGCGGCGAGCAAGGATTTTCCCGAGCTCGTCCGGCGCATGCGAGCCGTCACCGACACGCTCGCCGAGATCGCGAACGGCCTGCAGAAGAACGACAACACGCTCGGCGCTCTCATGACCGATCGCGCTCTCTTGGACAAGCTCGAAAAGGCGGTAAAGAACCTTGACGACCTCGTCACCGACGTCAAGGCGAATCCCAAGAAATACCTGAAGGTCGAGATATTCTGACGACGGAAGGGAAGTTGTTCGCATGAAAGAACAGATCGTATGCCTCGTCGCCGCGGCGGGCAGGGGCGTGCGTTTCGGGCGCGAGATGCCGAAGAGCTTCCATCCCGTCGAGGGAAGGTCGCTGCTGGCGTGGTCGCTCCGCGCGTTGAACGCATGGGGGGGCATAACGCGCTACGCAGTGATGGTTCCGGCCGGCTGGGAAGGAGAAGCGGAAAAGGAGCTCGGGGCCGAAGTGCCCGGAGTGCCGCACACGGTCGTTGTCGGTGGCGAGACGAGACAGGAATCGGTCGCCATCGGGCTCGCGGCGGTCGGGCGCGCGGACCTCGTGATCGTGCACGACGCGTGCAGGCCGATCGTCTCGGTCGAGCTCATCAAGCGCGTCGTCGACGCGGCCCGGACGCACGGCGCGGCGGTTCCCGCTCTCGGCGTGACCGAAACGCTCGGGCGGCTCAGGGACGACGTGCTCGAGGGGATCGTCCCGCGCGATCGGGTCATCGGGATACAGACGCCGCAGGCGTTCTCGTTCGACGTGCTCTCGAAGGCGTTCGCCGCCGCGGGTGAGGCGATCCGCGTCGCGACCGACGAGAGCTCGCTCGTCCTCTCCGCCGGATTCCCCGTGAAGGTCGTCGAGGGAGAAGTGTGGAACATCAAGGTCACCGTGAAGGAAGACCTCGAGATCATGGGGAGCTTCCTTTCGGGACGAAAGCTCGTTCTTCCCCCGTGCGCGGGGGATTCATGACGCCGGCTCCAACGAGGCTCCATTGAAAAAAACGCACGGATCGTTCAGGGTAGGAATCGGCTACGACATCCATCCGCTCGTCGAGGGAAGGCCGCTCGTCCTCGGGGGCGTGCGAATCGCGCACGGCGCGGGGCTCGCGGGGCATTCCGACGCGGACGCCCTGATCCACGCCCTGTGCGACGCGCTCCTCGGCGCGCTGAATCTCGGCGATCTCGGCGAGCATTTCCCCGAGACGGACGAGTGGAAGGACGCCGCGGGCACGAAGATCCTCGGCGCGGTCGCCGGCATGGTCGAACGGGCAGGTTACGCTCTCGTGAACGCCGACTGCATCGTAAACGCCGAGGAGCCGAGGCTCGCGCCGCACCGCGCGGCGATGGCCCGGACGATCGCCGCGGCGCTCGGCGTCGATGCGGAATGCATATCGATAAAGGCGACCCGGGGAGAAGGGCTCGGTCCCGTGGGCGAGAAGCGCGCGATCGCGGCCGAGGCGATCGTTCTTCTCGAGAAGATCGAATGAAGATTCCGCGCGGGCACAACGGGGAAAGGGTTCTCCAGTGAAAGAGGTTCGCGTACGGTTCGCGCCCAGCCCGACGGGGCATCTCCACGTCGGGGGAGCGCGCACCGCGCTTTTCAACTGGCTCTTCGCGCGCCATGAGGGCGGGCGATTCATCCTGCGCATCGAGGATACGGACGTCGAGCGGTCGAGCGCCGAGCTCGAGTCGGGGATCCTGGGGGATCTCATGTGGCTCGGCCTCGCCTGGGACGAGGGCCCGGATCGGGGCGGAGCTTTCGGACCGTATCGGCAATCCGAGCGCGTCGCGCTTTACCGCGAGGGGGCGGAACGGCTCGTCGCGGAGGGAAAGGCGTACCCCTGCTTCTGCACGGATGAGGAGCTCGAGCGGAAGAAGGAGGATCTCCGTCGCGCGAACCTCCCGCCGCAGTACGACGGAGCATGCCGGCGTCTGAGCGAAGCCGAGCGCGAGCGGAAACGCGCCGCGGGGGAAAGGGAGAGCGTGCGCTTCATCGTTCCCCCGGACTCCGAGCGGCGGCTCGACGATGTGCTTCGAGGCGAGGTCGTCTTCCCCGCCGGGATGGTCGGCGATTTCGTCATCCTGCGCTCGAACGGGCTTCCCACCTACAATTTTGCCGCGGCGACGGACGACGCGGCCATGGCGATCACGCACGTGATCCGGGGGGAGGAGCACCTCTCGAATACGGTGCGCCAGATGATGATCTACGAAGCGCTCGGCCTCGATCCGCCGCGGTTCGCCCATATCCCGCTCATCCTGGGCCTCGACCGCTCGAAGCTGAGCAAGCGCCACGGGGCTCCGAACGTCGGGGACTTCCACACGCGGGGCTATCCGGCGGAAGCGATCGTCAACTACCTCGCGTTTCTCGGCTGGTCGCCGCCCGGGGATCGCGAGATGCTCTCCCTCGACGAGCTCACGGCAAAATTCAGGCTCGACCGCGTGTCGCCGTCGCCGAGCATTTTCGACGAGGTGAAGCTGAACTGGTTTTCCTCCCAATACGTAAAATCGCTCGGCGCCCGGCGCTATCTCGACGACGCGCTCCCCCATTTTCCCGAGGACGTGAAGGAAGCCTACCCGCGCGAGCGGCTTGCGGAGATATTCGAGATACTGGCGGAGAATCTCTCGAGCTTTTCGAGAATCGAGGAGGAGATAGCGCCCTTCAGGCCGGGGATTCCGGCGCTCGCCAGAGAGGCGCGCGAAGCCGTCGCGGGGGCGCGAGAGCTCCTCGCGGCGAGTCTCGCCTCTCTGGGCGAATGCGAGGAGTGGAGCGCGGCGTCGATCGGCGGGCGCATCAAGGAATTGGGAACACGGCTGAGCGTCAAGGGCAAGGCGCTCTACATGCCGCTCCGCGCGGCCGTCACGGGGTCGCTGCACGGCCCCGATCTTTCGCGGGTCATGGAGATCCGCGGCAAGGAGAGCGTGCTTCGGGCAATCCGGAGCGCGCTCGCCGGAACGGAGACGCCGTGAAGAGCGCGCGAAAGGCGAAGGTGCGAGAATGAAAGTGACGGTGCTCCTCGGCGGGGATTCGCCGGAGCGTGACGTCTCGCTCGCAAGCGGCGCCGCGATCCTGAAGGCGCTGCGCGCGGGAGGCCACGAGGTCCATGCGGTCGATCCGGCGCTTCCGGCCGGTTCGAGCGCGGAACCGCGGTCGACGAAGATCGGCGAATATCCGCCCGGCGATGTCGCGCCGCTCTCGGCCGCCGAAACGTTCACGTGGCTGAACGCGAAGCCGATCCGCTTCGCGGGCGTGGTCTTCATCGCGCTGCACGGGGGCACGGGAGAGGACGGCACCGTCCAGGCGCTCCTCGAGACCGCCGGGGTCGTCTACACCGGCTCGGGAATACTCGCGAGCGCGCTCGCGATGAACAAGGATCGCTCGAAGGCGCTCTTCCGCGAGGCGAACGTCCGGACCGCCCCGCATCTTCTCATCGATGCATCTTCGGAGAAGGAACGCGCGGGAGCGGGAGCGGCGGTCGCGCGCGCGTTCGGATATCCCGTCGTCGTGAAACCCAATTGCCAGGGCTCGAGCGTCGGATTCTCGTTCGTTCCACGCGCGGAGGATCTCGACGAGGCGCTGCGCCTCGCGGGGCGCTTCGGCGACGAGTGCATCGTCGAGCGATACATTCCGGGACGCGAGATCACGGCGGCGATCCTCGGGGGGGAAGCGCTTCCCCTCGTCGAGATCATCCCCGAGGGGGGCTTCTACGATTACAAACGAAAATATCAGAAAGGGACGAGCCGTTACGTCGCTCCGGCGGAGCTCGACGCGAAAACGTCGGAGCGCGTCCGGCGCGAGGCGGCGCTCGCTTATCGGGCGCTCGCCTGCAGGGATTACGCGAGGGTCGATTTCAGGCTGTCCGGGGACGGAGAGCCGTACTGCCTCGAGGTCAACACGCTCCCCGGGATGACGGAACTCAGCCTCGTTCCCATGGCGGCGAAGGCCGCTGGTCTAGGTTTCGATGAGCTCGTCGAGCGCATCGTGAGCGCGGCGGCGGCGAGAAAAAAATAGAACAAGGAGCGGGTGATGGATCGCATTGAAACGTTGATGAAGGAATTCACCGAAGCGACCGGTGTCCCGGGTTTCGAAGGGGAGATTTTCGCTCTCATGGAGCGCCGGCTCGCCTCGATCGCCGTTATCGAGAAGGACCGTCTCGGCTCGTGCATCGCGCGGCTCAAGGGGCGCGCGGAGCGCCCGCGGATCATGCTCGCCGCGCACATGGACGAGGTCGGATTCATGGTGTCCCATTTCTCGGGATCGTTCGTGCGGTTCAACCCGCTCGGCGGATGGTGGTATCCGCGCATGATCGGGCTCCCCGTGAAGATACGCACCGCGAAGGGGGAGGTGCCCGGGGTCATCGCGACGAAGAACCCGTACGAGATGGAGGAGGAAGAGCGCAAGGGTCCCTTCAAGGCGAAGGATCTCTACATAGACGTCGGGCTCTTCGGGAAGAAGAGTCCCGAATCGCTCGGGATCTGCCCCGGGGATCCCGTCGCGCCCTGCCTTCCCTTCACGATTCTCGAAGGGGGCCGCTCCTACATGGCGAAGGCATGGGACGACCGGGCCGGCTGCGTCATGCTGATCGAGGTGCTCCGCGCGCTCTCCCGCACGAAGCTTCCGAACGCCGTCTACGGGGTCGGAACCGTGCAGGAGGAAGTCGGGATCCGCGGCGCCATGACGAGCGGCTTCCGGACGAATCCCGACGTATGCCTCGTCCTCGAAGTGGACATCGCGCAGGACACCCCCGGCTCGTCCGAGGGAAGCCCGGGCAAGCTCGGCGGCGGCGTTTCGATCTGCGTCTACGACGCCACGCTCATCCCCAACGCGAAGCTCCGCGACCACGTGGTCGCCGTCGCGAAGCGGAAGAAGATACCGTTTCAGTACAGCGCCGTCGCTTTCGGAGGAACCGACGGGGGGCGCGTGCACACGACCGCGGCGGGAGTGCCCACGCTTGTGATCAGCGTGGCGACTCGCCATATCCACAGCTCCGCCGGGATCATATGCCGGAAGGATTTCGACAACGCGGTGAAGCTCGTCACCGAGGTCGTGAAAACCCTGGACGAGAAGACCGTCGCGGGCCTCGTCTGACGGATCGACCGGGAGAAAGGACTCACGGATGGCCCTCAAGGTCTACGATACGCTCCGCGCGCGGAAGGAAGAGTTCGAGCCGGTGAGCCCCGGCAAGGTCGGAATCTATTTCTGCGGCATGACGGTTCAGGACCGACCGCATATCGGGCATATGCTCGCTTTCGTCGCCGGCGACATGATACGGCGGCACCTCCGGTTCAAGGGCTACGAGGTGACGTACGTCCAGAACTTCACCGATATCGACGACAAGATCATCGCCAAGGCGAACGAGGAGGGCGTCGACTATCGCATCATCGCCGAGCGGAACATGAAGGAATATTTCCGATACGCTGAGGAGCTCAACATCCTGAAGGCGGACGTGTACCCGCTCGCGACGCAGCACATCGCCGAGATCGTCTCTCTCATCGGCGCTCTCGTGGACAAGGGGTTCGCGTATGACGCCGGGGGGGACGTGTATTTCCGCGTCCGCTCCTTTCCCCGGTACGGGAGGCTCTCGAAGCGCAACGTCGACGAGCTCCAGAGCGGCGCGCGCATCGAGGTCGGCGAGCGTAAGGAGGATCCGCTCGATTTCACCCTCTGGAAAGGGGCGAAGGAGGGGGAACCCGCGTGGGCAAGCCCCTGGGGACCCGGCCGCCCCGGCTGGCACATCGAATGCTCGGCGATGTCGATGAAGTACCTCGGGACCACGATCGATATGCACGGCGGCGGCCAGGATCTCATTTTCCCTCATCACGAGAACGAGATCGCCCAGAGCGAGGCGGCGACGGGGAAACCTTACATCCGCTACTGGATGCACAACGGGCTTCTGAACCTCCGCGGCGAGAAGATGTCGAAGTCGACGGGGCATTTTTTCGCGATCGAGGACATCAACCGGGAGTTCACGGGCGAGGTGATCCGGTTCTATCTCCTTTCGACCCATTTCCGCAGCGGCACCGAGTTCAGCCGCGAGCGGCTGAAGGAGGCCGAGGCGGGCCTGGAACGCATCCGGAACGCGTGCGTCTACGCCGACGAGCGTCTCGCGACGCTGCGCGGCGCCTCCCCGCGGCCGAAGACGAACGAGACGGAGAAGCTCGGCGAGCTTGTCGAGGACGTGAAGAGGAATTTCGTCGAGGCCATGGACGACGATTTCAACAGCGCCGAGGCGATCGGGCACGTATTTCTGCTCGTCCGCGAGATCAATCGCATCCGCGCCGAAGGGGACGAAGGCCCCGTTCAGCAAGCGGAGGCCTTCGAAAGGTTGCGCGAAGCACTCGGGATATTCGATTCCGTTCTCGGCCTGTTCAAGGGAGGGCTCCCGAAGGCCGGGCTCGAGATTCCGCGCGAGGTCGCCGACCTTGTCGCCGATCGGGAGCGCGCCCGCAAGGAGAAGAGATGGGCGGATGCCGATATTTTGAGAAAGAAAATCGCCGGGCTCGGTTTCGTCGTCGAGGACCGGCCTACCGGTTCGTTCGTCAAGCCGGCGAAATAGGATGAAACGGAAAAGAACCGCGCCGGCGAAACCGGAAAAAATCGCGGCGATGAAACCGGGAAAAACCGCGCGGAAGCGAATCGAGATTCAACCTCTCACAAGCGACCGGTGGGAAGACCTCGTCGCCCTCTTCGGCAAGAGGGGCGCGTGCGGCGGATGCTGGTGCATGTGGTGGCGTCTCGCGCGATCGGCCTTCGTGAAGGGCAAAGGCGCCGGCAACCGGCGCTCCCTCAGGAGAATCGTCGGCGCGGGGGGCGTACCCGGTCTCATAGCCTATTTCGACGGAACGCCGGCAGGATGGTGCTCCGTCGCTCCCCGCGAAGACTACCCCGTTCTCTCCC
>JBAZPL010000057.1:0-13759 GCA_041648155.1 Candidatus Krumholzibacteriia bacterium | reverse complement strand
AGAGGCGCCCGGCGAGAATATTGTAGTCGCCGAGGAGCTCGCTCCAGGAAATCCCCCGCGCGAAATGTCCGAAGATAAACTCGAATGCCACCGTGAGCGCGAGCCACATGAAACCTATGGCGAGGGCCCGCCCCGATGAGCGTGGCGGCCAGAGGCGAACGAGCGCCCAGACGTAGACTGCGAAGAGCAAGATCCCCGTGGCGCAAGAAAGCTGATGCGCCCGATGATCGCCGAGTCGCTTCGTGAACAATGCCTCACGCATCGCTCCGTTGGCGATGGCGATGAGAACCATCGGGATCCAGGCGAGAAGGTATTTCCACATAGATTCTTCCTGATCCGCCATCATCGAAAGAGCGATTTAATGGCACCCCATGATTCGTCGCGTGTCGAAATGCGAAAATCGGCTTCTATCACGAGAACCGCCTCGGTCACTGTCGCGACCGGCCAAACGATCGGCGTGCATTCGACCCACGGACAGTCCGGCCCCGCACCGAGGCTCACATGCCCTCGACCCGACGCGAGAAATTCCCAGGTCGCTCCGGCATGCGGATAGAATTGTACCTGATACTGGAACGTCGAGTTTTCCTTGAGCGTCGTAAAGCCCGCATTCCACCAGTAGGAATTCAATGAATCATGCATCTCGGCACCGAACTGCATTGCTATCGGGTCCATATAAGGCGGGGGCCAACCGCTGAAATCGCACCAGAATTGGCCTACGGTCACCGTTCCGGATAAGCGGATCCAGACTCCGTATACCGTATCCGGCACTCTGTCGAGCTGGAAGGATGCGCTTATCCAAGGGATGCAAGGGGGTGCCGGCACAGCCATACGTGCCGATGAAGGAAGGCAGCGGGATCTCAATAATCTCGGCGGCCGCCGCATTGACGGCCACAAGCCCGATAATGCAGGACACCAGAATCGTGCGGAGCATAGAGCATCATCTCCTCTATCATCGGGAGGGTACTCTATCTTTTGGCCGGCTTGAGATACCTGGCGAAGAACTCCCGCACCACGGCGTCGGCGTTCGGATCGTCGAAGCCACCGTGCCCGCCTCCCTTCACGGTGTAGAGAGTGACGGGAATCCCCGCTTTCGCGAGCGCCGCGACGAGCAACTCGCTCTGGTGATGAGGCACGAGCGGATCGCTGTCTCCGTGAACAATGATGAATGGCGGGCAGTCTTTCGTCACGTAGTTGATCGGATTGGCATTCTCCACCTTGTCTCTGTTGTCAGCGATATTCCCGCCGATGAGCTCCGATGCGGGAGAGTCGGGCGTATTGTTAACCGGCCCGCCGGACATGCGGTGCGCATCCATCTGGAGAAAATCGGTCGGGCCGTATCGATCCGCCACGGCCTGCACGCGGCTCGAGACATCAAGATTTTCGCCGACGTCGAATTTCCTCGTCGCGCCCGTCGTCCCGAGCATCGTCACGAGGTATCCGCCCGCGGAGGAGCCCCGCGCGCCGAAACGGTTGGAATCGTATCCGTACTTCTTTGCGTTCGCGCGCAGCCAGCGCACCGCCGCCTTGCAGTCCCCGATCTGGGCAGGGAAAACGGCGTCGCTGCTGAAACGGTAATTGAGCGACGCGACCGCGTAGCACTGCGTGAGCCACTGCGCCGCGTTTTCCTCGCTTTTGTCGCCTTCTTTGAATCCGCCACCGTGAATCAAAATCATGAGCGGCGGGTTCTCCGCGCCTTTCGGCAGGTAGAGGTCCAGCTTCTGGCGCGGGTGTCCGTTCGTCACGTATGCGATGTCGCGATAGACGGTCGTCCCACGGGGGACGGGAGGCACACGGGAGGATCTCCTCAGGAAGTCGCGGCCTATGTACAGCACGAGGGTGAGAGCGGCAAGAAATAGAAAAATGGTAACAACTGCAACTGGTTTTAGAATCATTACCCGCCCCCCAAGGAATGATTGGAGCTACTCGAAAATCTGGACTTCAGAATTGCTCGATCTACGAGAATCTCCACCGATGCGCGCTCATCCACAACAACTTTGCGGTTCGGGTTGACGGCCTTGATGTCGCAGATCGATTTGACGGCGGAGTTGACCGAGCTTTGGGTGGTCAAGCGTTTACCGCTCCCGTTGTTGCTTTTCATATCAGGCGCTTCCCCCGATGAGGCTCATGGTGAGGTTTACGACCGCTTCCTTCTCCGCCGGGTCGCTCTCGGCAATCATGAGGGTAATGGCGACGAGCGCATTGTCCGCGACGCGCTTGGAACCATCCTTCCCATAGAGGAGACCGTTCTTCTCCATGAACCAGAGAAAGAGAGCGGCGGCGATGCGCTTGTTACCGTCCACGAAACTGTGATTCTTGACCAGAAAATAGAGAAGATGCGCGGCCTTCCCTTCGAGGCTCGGATAGAGGTCCTTCGCGCCGAAAATCTGCATGACCGCGGCGAGCGAGCTCTGGAGGCTATCGTCCTTCTCCCTGCCGAATAGGTCCGGCGCATGGAACCTTGTCCGCAGACGGTTGATGATCCGCTGCGCTTCGTCGTAGTCGATACCGCGGGCCGGGGCGATTCTGCCCTTCGTCCGCGTTACTCTTTGATGATCGTAGTCGTCGAGGAGATCCAGGGCGCGGGAGTAATCAGTCACAACGTGGAGCAGGGCCTTGGTCTGGTCGGAGGTCACGTCGTAGCCGTTCAACACCTTCCCGACCAGTTTGAGGGACTGGCGCAGTTCCTTCAGACGCCGCTCGTTGACGGAGTATCCCTTCAGGATGTGATCGCGCAGCACCCGCGTGGCCCAGATGCGGAACTGTGTGCCGCGCTTGGAATTCACCCGGTAGCCAACGGAGATAATGGCGTCGAGATTGTAGTGCTCGACCTGGTAGGTTTTGCCGTCGGCAGCAGTTGTTGCAAAAAATGCAACAACTGAATCCCGCTCCAACTCCTTCGTAACAAACACGTTCTTCAAATGGCGCGAAACCACTGACTTATCGCGGTCGAATAGCGCGGCCATCTGGTCGAGACTCAACGAGATCGTTTCTTGCTCGAGTCGCACGTCCAATCGCACGGCGCCGCCCGGCGCTCGATACAACACGATCTCGCCGCCGCCATGTCCCGACGTGGACTCACGCATAATTGGCTTCCGTCTCTTCGCCGCCATCACAGCTCCTTCGCAAATGCCCGGCGCGGGAACTTCTTTTCGTCTCGGGTGAGCCTTTCCGGCCGCCAGCGCTCGCTCCACCGCGCTCATATGTTTGTGCAATGTGGATTATTTCAATCGGGCTTCCAAGTCATCCCACAGCTCGGGCATTTCCAGGGTTTCGGCAAATTGCCTGACCCAGTAGCGGATGCGTTCCTTATCCAGGCCGGGATGGCTCGCGGTCACGGCTTCGATATCCAACAAGTCTTGTGGTCGATGAGCAACCGCTTTGAGGATGATGAGATCTTCGGGTGTCGGCAGGCGCAGCTGCAAATCGCCAATGGTCACACGCCGGCTGCGGTCCACCATTTCCGATTCGAAGGGCAGAATTCCCAGAGCGATGTCAATATCAATGCCGCTCGCGGTATGGCGCAACAGAATGATACGGTTTTGGCGAGCAAAGGTCTCCACGTCCGCGATGCGCGCCTCGATGCCTCGCGCGGCGGCTTCTTCGAGCAAACGGGGAAGTTCCTCCATCTCAAGCAGGAAAACCGCGTCCACGTCGGCGGTGAAGCGCGGTCTTCCCAACAGACTGACGGCGATGCCGCCAACGATGACGCCACGCTCGCCAAAGGCATCGAGTAGGTCCTGTACCGCCTGCAGCGGATCGAGAAAGGGCGTCAGGCTTTGTTCACCCGACCGGCCTTTTCTTTGAGTCTTGCCCATCGCTCATACCCTCGCGTTTCGTCCGGCTGATCGGAAACAAGTTTCAGGCTCATGGATAGGCTATAGGCAGCATTGAGCTGTCGCCAGCGCAGCTCTAACGTGGCGGTTCGGGCTTCCCGTTTCTGAATCTCCTCGACGGCCCGCCAGCGATGGCGGAATTGTTGCGCTTGTGCTTTATCCATCTCAGCCTCGAGTCTCATTATAAGCCATACGACCCCTCCAGCCATACGTTAATCTACCGGTAGACTTACGAACTGCCGGGCGGTCTTTCACCGAGTTCTGTCCCTGAGGCTTCATTTCATCACAACACGATCTCGCCGCCGATCAGCAGAGTAGAGCGTCCACTCTCTCTTCTTCAAATCATAACGGAACTGCGCGACGACGATCTCAACCCACGTCGTGTGAATTCATCAATCCTGATTTGCAGACGGTCGCGCATTGACCTCTACGCTTCATCCTCGTCCTCGTCGAGAAACGCGATTCTCCAACGCTTTTCAGGATCATCGAATCGAACCGAGTCTGCATCGAAATCCTCCGGATCGTACGAGCCGCCGACCCAGGTCAGATAGCTTTCGTGCTCCTCGTCCTCAGGATCCGCGAGGGCTGCGAGGAACCGCTCATAGCCCCAGACGCCGCCGACGTCTTCAGGAGGACACTTGCGTCTGCCGGCGACGCAGCGCGGGTAGATAGCTCCCGAAACTCGGGGCAGCACATCCTCGACCACGATGGTGTGTTTCCAACCGTCCCCAAAATCATATGTATAAGCTGCCTGAGCGCTCTTGGCTGGCAAGTATCTGAGAATCGGTATCTCCCAGCCGGGCAGGATCGGCCGTTCTCCCGGCCAATTTTCGTCGTCCGGAATGCCGATGTGCAGGGAGCGCCGCCTGAGACCCGGCGCCACTCGGAACTCATGAAGGTGGTAGTCGAGCCAGCCCATCGCATCTTGGATCGCAACATGCAGATCCCAGAAGGAGTAGGACGCTGGCACATGGAGACGTCGCCAGATCGGAGGTCTGATACCTCGCAACGTCACCTTGATCTGGAGGATTCCGTTTCGACTCGTCATCGCGCCACCCTCATGTTAGACGCTTCGTTAGCAAGAAGATCAACGTATGCGTCTTCAACAAGCTGCGACGGCTCCACACCGAGCCGCGCCATAAGTTCGTGAGCTTCCCAGACACCAACCTCGGACGGTTCATTCTCTTCGAGCACAACCTCAAGCTCAAGGAAATGATCTAGACCAGCAACTCTATCGAGATGGACGCGCACTCTGCCAACAATGAAAAGCGTGCGGCGCTTCTGCACACGACCTACCTGACCGTAGACCAATGACAATAACTCGCGCAGAGTCTCCGGCTCGGAAGTGGGTGAACGCAAGTAGAAGGACTCTTTTGGTCCTTGCTGGTTGGCGCGACGATAAAAAATGAGTTCACCCTCTTCCTTTGAAAATGTGCGGAGCTTCAGCCTACCGGTGGCGCACGAAAAGAACGTGTCGTCTTGGATGATCTCGATGGGACCATCGCCTGCAATGGCTGCAGCCTTTGGCGCGATCGCTTCAACACTGGCGATGCGGGCCTTGATCTCTATGTTTCTAGGCATAAGCGTCAACGGCCCGGTTCAGCGGCGGCGCGCAGCGCCGTCCGCTGCAACCGTTTGATACTCATTGCTGCGAAACTATGCAACCGCCTCATTTGGGGATTCTTTTGAGGAACTCGTCCACGTAGGGGAATCTCCTCTCAAGGATTTCGAGCAACGTCGTGCCGACCTGCGTGGTTAGCCTTTTGAGATCAAAGCACTCCAAGATCGCACGCAAATGCTCGTCACTACCCGATGAGAAACCGTGCCGTTCCGCCAAGTACATCGCTACAACTTGCAGCTCGCTCGGTGGAATCTCCTCGAGTGATCGCGGACCCCTGCTTCGCAATCTAATCGGTGGGCTCCCGTTCACTCTGACGACGGAGAAGAGCAGGCCTCCTTCATTCGCCTCATTCTCGGCCACAAGACGCCCTTGTCGAATGGCGTGCGCGAGCGCCTTGTTCATCGCGCTCTTCAATTCATGGCCCATCCGCCGAATGCCGCAACCCCGCAGGTAGATGTCGTAAGTCCGCTTGGCGACTACCGGACCTTCGACCTCGACGATTCGAACGATACCTTCGGAAACCACGATCATATTGACGCTGCGAGGATCGTTTCCGGGCGATCCGGAATACTCCAAGTATTCGCTGAATGACAGACTGCCATTGCGCAATCTGACCGAAGGAACAAGCACTTGCTCTCGGCCAAGGAGATTGCCGTCGTCTGTCGACGGATGGGGCGGAGCTTCTGCTCGAGGCACGTCTTCTCTAGCTGATCTGGATGGTGCTGGCCGTACAACAGGGGGCAGCGTTTGAGCGCTCTCAGCAACTTCAACGGCCATCAAATCGTCTTGGTTCAGCGGCTTGGTGCCGGAGGACACGACGCGGTGCTCTGTATGCACGCTCCTGGGCGCGCCTTCGGTCCCAATCGGTTCGATGCCGCGCTCGGCCAATGTTTTCAAGAGGTCGTCCAGTATGTCCTTCCGCCGGCGGATGAAGGCGGAGGCGAAACACCGCCAGAATGCCCCCCAGCCGGCGCGCCTTATGTTCCCTTCGCGCTGCATGTCATCAGCCCACTTCTCCGGTGGGTGAGACTTGTCGCCGTCGCACTCGATCGCCAGCCGAGCGTCGTTATGTCCCTCCACTACCATGTCGATGCGATATGGGCCGACTTTCACTTGTGGCGTCACCCAGTAGCCACGCTGCGTGAGCTCATCGTACATCTCGCGTTCGAAAGGGGACTCACAAAGTTTGCGCATGTCCTCCGCGCGCTTCTCATCCTGCGCGAAGGGTGCAGCGAAGTGTCCGATGAGGCTGCGCCGCAGGCCGTCTTTAGCCGAGAGGTGCTCCAGTTCCACCGAGCGCACCAAGTACATCCGGTCCCTCGCGCGTGAAGCCGCCACATTGAAACGGTGGTCGTACATGATTCCGGAGAGCGGCTGCGGCCTGGGAACCTCGTTGGGCGCCGACACCATCGAGAGAAACATAATGTCGCGCTCGTTTCCCTGAAATGTGCGGGCATCCCCGCAGAGGATGCGGTAGCGCTGCATGACTTCCGGCCCGAGTTCGTCGGTCAGCCGCTCCCATATCAACAGGGCCTGTTTGTCGGCGAGCAGCGAGACAACCCCGATGGAGCGGCCGGCCATGTTCGGATCAGCCACAATTGCCTTGATTTCATCAACGATGAAGCGTGCCTCGGGCAGATTAACGTCGCCCTTGCGGTACCCGTCTTCCACCACCACATCGATGAGGGGCGGGTCGAGACGCTCAGAGGCTATCGGCACGCGTAGTGGCCGCAGCTCGTGATTGTAGAACTCGCGCTTGGAGTACTCGATGATGGGGGCCACGCAGCGAAAATGCTCTTTCAGCATCACCGCGCTCTTGGCGAACACCACATTGAACAGGTCGTAGATGGAGTTGGCCGGTGACATTTGATCGCGGTAGATCTTCACCTGGCTGCCGAGAAACCTGTTCATGAGGCTACGGATCTTCTCCTCTTCGAGCCCCACACCATCGGGCGAGACCTGCTTGTCATCGCCGACAATGAGCACCTTCTTGGCCCGTAACAGGGACGGCAATGCAGATAGGTCCGATTGTGATGCTTCGTCTATGACGACGAGGTCGAAGCAGCCCAGTTCTGCAGGCAGCGATTCGGACACGCGGTAGTGGGGCATTATCCAGCACGGCACGGCGGGATTCGCTTGGCGCGCCGCCATGCGCGCATTCTGCCGATAGCGCACCGCGCGCTTGCCCTTGCCTTTGTCTTTGCCGATCTTCTGGATGGCGTTGAGGTACGCCTGTAAGGCGGCCCGGATGCTGGGGGAGGCGTTCTCTGCAAGCTTGAGCCATGTGCGCTTCACCACAATGTCCCCGTAGGCACGGGATAAGTCGCTTTCGATGTCGTGGCGGTCTCTCGCCAGTTTCTTCAGTTCTTCGTGTGCGTCAATCGACTCGAGGTAAGTGGTGAGACGCCTCATGCGCCAGGCTTTGCGCCAGCCGTCCGGAAGCAGGCCATCCACGGTGCCTTCCAGCGGTTGCTTGAGTAACGCGGCGTACTTATGCGCCCCGGAGGCCACCACCTTGTCACAGACCTCGCACACGGCGACGAGATGTGTGCCCAAGCCCAGCACGCGAGAGAGTTCCGCCATCAGCGCCGACCATTTGGCCTGCATCTCCGCGTCCGCAACCGTGGGGTTACCCAGCGCCTCACCGAGGAAGTGGCGTAGGTCATCGATGACGCGGCCGGTTCGGCCTTCCAACACCTTCTGGCAACGTTCCTTGTTGGCCCATACATTTGCCAGGCGGTTTTTCGTGAGGTGATGCCGAAGCGCCTTCTCCAGCTCAAATAGGCGCTGCGCGTCATCCGCCACCTCGCGGGCGTGAGGCCAGTTAGGGAAAACATGAGAGGCCGCAGTGCAGAGTTCGCCCTCCGCGCCCACCACGGCTTTTACCTTGAGGTAGAGAGCGTAGCCATGGGCGGCGGCCAGGCCGTCTTCCGGCTTGTCGCCCGGTACGGCTTCGAGATGAAGCTCGTGGGCAAGTGCATTCCAGCGCAAGGCCAGTTCGCGCAGGCGTTTCAACAACGCCAGATGCTCAGCCACATGCTTCCAGCTCTCGGCGTCGATAGGGGGATCGCCGAGAACACGAATATCGTCCAGTTGCTTCTTCTGCGCTGACTTGCCGAACAGCCCTTTCAGACCAAAGGGGCTCTTGCCCTCGGTAAGATTGCTCACAGCTTCCGCGAGCTCGATATCAAGCTCGATGCATGCGGGCGTGGTAACCGGCCGTTCAAGAAACGGCTTGCGCCACTCGACAGCATGCTCAAGCTCGGTGCCGAGGGCTTCCAGCAGCAACAGCATGTCGTCGTCGCCACCGCAGCGCAGCCGTTCGCGCATGGCGACTGGCCAGGGCCGATGTGCCTGTACTACCTCGTCGCGCAGATGCTTTAGCGTCTCGATGTGCGTGAGGAGCTGCTGTGCAAGCGTGAGCGTCTCCTGGCTCGAGTCGGCAAGCGCTGGAACATCGCCGTTTTCCACGCCCTGTTTCAGCTTCTCGAACTGGGATAGGTCTTGGTGGATTTCGAGCAACGCCTTGGAGTCAGGAAACTCGACGAGCTGCGGTAGCGACGCATCGAGGTAATCAATGTCTTTACCCAAAATGCGGCGTGCCTCGCGCAGCTGGACGACATCCGCGTCCGAGAACTGCGGCGAAAACTCGTGGGTGATTCCAAGCGCGTCGGGAATCCACTCGAACTGCCCTGCGCTCTCGGCCACCTCTCGCGCCGCGTCCTGCGGCTCGATTTCCTCAATATCCAGCATGACCTTGGTTAGGTTTCGCCTTGCCCAATCGCCAATCTTGCGGTCGATACCGGCAAGTTTGCAGTGGAGGGCATCAAGGGATTCCTCAAGATGGTTGATGGCTCTCGCGGTGCTGGTGCGGTCAAGGCTCTGCACCTCGGAGGCAATCTTCTGGATGGCGTGTTCGAACTGCTTCATGCCTTCCTGTTCGCTCGTCAGCAGCGAAATGGCGAGCGGACGAATTTCAGGCGGTAACTGCTTCTGCAGCACCGCCAAGGCCGGGTCCTTCATCGAAGTCACGAGCACCCGCTTGCCCTCGGCCAGATAGTGGCAGATGACATTGGCGATAGTATGCGTCTTGCCGGTGCCTGGCGGACCCTGCACGACGACGCCGTCGGAAACATCCAACAGCTGGACGATGCGGACCTGCTCGTCGTTGAAGGGCTTGGGGAAGTAAAGGTCACGCGCCTTCTTGCTGCTCGTGCTGCGCTCGGCGTGATACGAGGCGGAGACACCACGGAAGGACGGCAGCTCGACGACCGGGTTGGTCGTGTCAGGGTCCGTCACGACGGCAGCCACAGCGGGTGGGTATACCGTGGCTTCTTCAGCTTGCTTTTTCAGCTTCTCCAAGTCCTGTAGAAACAGGCTGTTGGTGCGTGGGCGTGCGAAGAGCACCCATGTGTCGGTGATTTTGAGCTTGTCATCGGGCTTGGGCAGCGTCCGGTCCTCCGCCGGCACTTCGCTTGGCCAGAAGATGCCGTTCGCGTCGAGGTTAGTAACCGCCGTGCGAAGCAGCGGCTCAAAGGTGCCGCGGTCGAACGGCGAAAAGGTTGTTGTAGCCTCCCCGAAGAACTCCTTCGCCGCTTTCTCTAGATCCGCAACGCCAGGGTTATCGACGGATACGTACCAGTCGACCTCAATGCGAGCATCGACATCCCTCGGCCGGATTTCCACTTCAGCCGTCATGGGGTTGAGCGACATTTCGACCAGACGTCCTACCACCGGATAGCCTACGGTTGCGCCGTTGGACTTCCAGATGCCGAGGCCCACGCCCCAGACCAACTCGAGTTGCGCTTCGACAATGGCGCCCTCAAGCTGCTGCTTGAGCGTAAAGAGCTGGGAGTAAAGGCGGATGGTTTTGCGGCGAAGCTTCTCTTCCTCGGCCCAGGGACGCCACTTCGTGTCGAGGTAGGTGGCGAACTGGGCCTTGACCAGGGAGGACTTGTCGTAATCGGAGAGCGTGACCGTCGTCTCGGGGCCGATAACAGGTTTGTCTTGCTCCGATGGATTTGCCGAGGAACCATGCGTGCCTGCTGCAATCAGGCTTGCGCCGTCCGTGGCCTCGCGCAGCCGCGGCTCTTCCGTTGGCCCCTGTGTCATCTGCACCCAGGGCCGCAGTACCGCGCTGACAATATCCGGAGGCCTCATCTCATGTAGTCGCCCAACAGAAAGCCAAATCTCGTCCTCGCTCTCGGGGTCGTTGACGTTTATCCGGATGCCCGGCAGCCCTTGGATCTCGTGCTCGTAGAGAGCAAAGAGACCATGTGCGGCGACGGTAGCGGCTGGCTTGCCCCGCAACCACGCGGACTGCTGAGAGAATTCGATAAGGGAAAGAAGCCGATTTCTTTCGACGCTCATGAGACTTCCCCTGTCATTCGTCGGGGCTTTCATACCATCGCATTCTTGCCTGTCGCCCATCTCGCGTCAGGTGCGCAACGTCGGCTTCACCTGCGAGCGTATCCGCTGCTTCAGCGGTTTGTCACGCCGCTTGCCCCTGCAAGCGGCGTGACAAGAGCACTCGTCAGGTGCAAGCAGAGTTGAGTGGTTGTCATATCAACAATCTCCATGCACGCGATCCCACTGTGCCAAGCGCTGAACAGCCTCAACACCCCCAGAAACTGGAGCTCTTACAACGATGCCAAAGCAATTCGATCCGAATTCCTTGCCGAGATCGCGGAAATGCTGCCGAAAATAGTATGCTGCCGCAGCCGCGCCAAGCACGCCGAAGCCACCAATATTGAAGGCTATTCCATCGCCATTTGGTGTCCGAAACGGATTGATGGCTTTCTGGATAACTCCATAACCGTAACCATTCTCTCGCAGGATTGAGGAACCGGAGTGAAGATCAATAATCTGATCTGCATCAACCCGAAAAGAAACCTGATGCATCAAAGTCTGGAATTCGGTGGCTTTTCTAAACTGACTTCCAAGGATTACGACGTGACAATTCCACTCATTGCGATCTTCGCTGGCACGGACGATTTGTATATTGCGCCCACGACCTACCTGCCCCAGCACATGGTAGAAATTGGCCACAGCTTGCGCTTCAACATCCGCCCAAAGATGTTTAACGTTTGGAACGCGTGCATCCCCGGAACTAGGATCACGAGAAAGGAGTATTCCTTCTTCGGAGAGAAAGTAATCCCGCAAGCAAACAATACACTTCTCTTCTTGCACACAGATACCCTGCAATAAACGCTGCGCCGGTCGAGTCATGCGCCACCATGAGCATATTTTGCGAATGATCCCGTGAAAACAAGGGACAACAATGGAACCCAAGATGGCACCGATTATCGCGCCAGCAAGCAGCTGCTTGGTAATAAGATCCTTCAAATCCAAATATACCTCCTAAATCATCCACCCAACTCAAGATAGACAGGTCTGTGTTACGCAGATGGTACCGCGAACGCTTGCTACATGGCAATGCTATCTCTCCCCTGGAGCCGGGCATATTCTACTATCAATCAACATGGTGCTTCAAGGTCGATTAAGGACAAGCCAGGATAGCCTGCGAGCGTCGCCCACCTGTGCTACGCTAGCTTTCTCCTCTTATGCAATTCCGCCCTGAGCTTCCCTGAAGCCCGATCGGGAGCGCATTCCCCTTCGGCCTCTCGGGGCCGGCGCCTCGTCGCGCGCACGCTCGACGGGCCGCGGCACATACGGCTCTTTCTGCAGGAGCGCGTGGAGAATGACAAGCACCGCCTCCTTAATGAAACATTATTTATCCTCTGCTCAATAGCCGATAACTTGGCGTCCCTTTGCCGTCAGCCGGTACTTCTGCAATCGGCTTTTGGGCTTATCGGGCACGGTCATCTCAATTAGCCCTGCGCGTAAAGCCGGAAGCAAATACCTGTCACGGAAGTTGGCCTGCCCCTTAAGCTTCAAGGCACGCTGAAGCTCGTATCGACTCATTGCGGTTTTCGTGACGCGCAGCAATTCCATGACTTCACCCGCGACTTCACCTTTATCTTCACCCGCGACTTCACCCGTGTCTCCCCCGTTCACTTCCCCGGCAGCCGGCGCTAACGGCACCACCGTCGTGAACATATCGTCCTCGTTAAAGGAAGGGGCGCCGGCCCCTGGGGCATAAAACGGCAGGTATTTGGTGACGTTGTTGACACCGGACCCCAGCTCCTCATAACGGCCTAGCTGGATGAGAAATTTGCATATGGTCGGATTCTTCGGATAGGGCGTGAAGTGTGCAGGATCAATGGGGCCGCGACCATGGGGGACGTTGGGATTCTTGAACTCCACCCGATCCCTATAGATCATGATCGTTGCCGGCGCGGCACTCGTGTACTCGCGATGGGCAACGATGTTGGCCACCAGTTCGCGGAAGATGCGGGCGCGCAGGCTGACGGCTGCGGTCCCTTCCAGATAAAACGGATCGTCGAGGTGCTTCTCGATAAAGCCCATAAGCAGGTCGAAGGCGTCAATCAGGTTTGTGCGTACGATTAACCGGTCGTCATACCGTTCGATGTCGCGTCGACGCAGGAGAGCGTCGAACTTGTAGCCGGGCGCGACGCTTTGAATGATCTCGTCCGTGCCGAACATCAAAGCGGCGGCGAGAGTGTAACCGACCTTTCCGGTGAACACGTCTTTTCGGACGAACCCGGCGATATTGAGCAATGCTTCAGGAACGAGATCGGCCCAAGGATGCTGGGGAACGCGCCCGCGCATCAGCCGCCGGCTTTTCTCGAAGAGATCGGGCCGGAGATCGGCCATCTGCAGATGGGGCAGCACGCGCTGCTCGGTGAAGAAGCTGAGCTTGCGGTTGACGAGACCGGCTATGCGATTCAGATCCGTGATTCGATAATCGCCTTCCTCGCCGCGGAGGTACACCTCGCCGGCGCTCCGATGGACCTGGGAGCTTGCCGGCACCTGAACCTTGATGATCCACCGCCCGGCGATCTCCTCGGCGTGCGGAAAGAGCAGGTGCGGCGGCTCCAGCTTGCTGGGATTGTTGGATAGATTGGCGATCTCGATCTTCATTCGATCCACTGCATCAGGGGCAATTCCGACCACGGCCCCGTCATCGGCCACACCCAGAACAATGAGCCCGCCATCGAGATTCAGAAAGGCGCAAACGGTCGCGAAGAAGCTCTTGGGAAGAGCCTCGGCGGCTTCCTTGAATTCCAAAGCCAGACCCTCATGCACGCCGAAAGGATGGATACTTTGTTCTTGCATCATGTCAATCTCCGACGCGTCCACCCGCGCCGCAAATCCCCTATGCTCTCACGTGTCAGATGCGGACGATTCACCAAATCAAGATCAGTTTGCTGCCCCCATCCAA